>PLDN01000083.1 GCA_003136185.1 Acidimicrobiaceae bacterium
AGAGCTCCGCGTAGCCGCGGATAGACGTGAGTGGAGTACGCAGTTCGTGCGAGGCATCAGCGACGAAACGACGCAGTTGGTCCTCCGAAGCCTCCTTTGCCCGGAACGCCTGCTCGATCCTCGACAACATGACGTTGAGCGACGACCCGAGGCGACCGACCTCGGTTCGCTCGTCGGTGTCCTCCACGCGGCGGGACAGGTCGCCCGCTGCGATCTCGCCCGCCGTGCCCGCCATCGCCTCGAGCGGCCTGAGCCCGAGTTGCACCAGGAAGAGGGCCGTCGCCCCGGCGGCAACCAAGATCGATAAGGTCACGATGATCTCGAGCAGCAGCACATGACCAAGCGTCGAGTTGACCGGCGCCATCGGCTCACCGACGACGAAGATGACCGGCACGGTGGGGGCAAAGGGTCCCTGCCCTTCGGTCACTGTGAGCCGCTGTGCTGCGATCCGGAACGACTTCCCGGACTTGGGCGACGACTCCGTCGCCGAGAACGTCCCGGTGCTCGGCACAAGGGCCATCATGGCCTTCGAAAGGTGCGAGATGGGCGACGCACCGGTGGAAGCCGGGCAGTGTGCCGTAACGATGGTGCTCCCCTTCAGGGAGTAGAGCGTGCCGAAGGATTGAAGAGGTAGCCCGTCGCAGGACGCGGCCGCGGCTCCGTGGGAGAGCACCGCTTCCAGTGTCGGCGTCGCCGCCTGGAGCTGCGCATCCGCGCGGGAGATGAGCGAGCTGCGGACGACTGAGTACGACACGATGTCGAGCACCGTCAGCGCGACGAAGACGAGCGCTACGACGACGAGCAGGATGCGGGTGCGGATAGCCACCCGGTGGCCGGCCTTCCTCAGTCCCGTGGTGGGCGCAGCACGTAGCCGACACCCCGGACAGTGTGAATGAGGTGGGGCTCGACGAAGTCGACCTTCTTGCGGAGGTAGCTGATGTAGGTCTCGAGCACCCCGGCGTCGCCGCCGAAGTCGTAGCTCCAGACGTGATCGAGCAGCTGTGCGCGTGTGAGCACCCGGCGCGCATTGACGAGGAGGTAGCGCAAGAGGCGGTACTCGGTGGCAGTCAGATCGACGAGCTGTCCGGCGCGCCTTACCTCGTGCGCGTCGTCGTCCATCTCGAGGTCGCCGAGGACGAGACGGTTGCCGTCGCCTGCACCGCCTGTGCGCCGAAGGACCGCATGCACTCGTGCGACGAGTTCGGCGACGCTGAAGGGTTTCGTGACGTAATCGTCGCCACCGATCGTGAGTCCCCGCACTTTGTCCTCGGTCGCGTCGCGGGCGGTGAGGAAGAGCACTGGCACGTCGCGGCGCTCTCTCCGGACGCGCTCGGCCACGTTGAAGCCGTCAATGTCGGGGAGCATGACGTCGAGAACGAGCATCTCGGGCCGGAACGAGTCGAGGAGAGCGAGGGCCTGGTAGCCGGTAGCGGCTGTCTCGACGGCGAAGCCCTCGTAGCGAAGCGCCATCGCGACGAGCTCGGTTATCGAGTCCTCGTCGTCGACGACAAGGACTCGGCGCCCCTGTCCCGCACTGGTGGCTGCGCTCGAAGAGCCCAAGCCCGCGGAGGCAGAGGGTGTCGCGTGAGCGATGTCCATGGCATTCAGTCTCGCAGGAAATGCTGGGAACATTCTGAGAGGTTGCTCCACGGTGGCGGAGAGTTCGCTCAGTCGTAGCTCGCCTCGATCGCCCACCGCCCACCTTCGAGCGCGAGCACGTGAGCTGATCCGTCTTCCAGCAAGACCTGCATCCTCGCCCGCCTGCGATGGAGCGCAGGATCCCACCACCGCTCGTCCGAGGGCCAAGGACCAGCCCATCTAGTGACGGTGTACTCCCTCCCCGGCCCGAGGAAGAGGCGGGAGGGTGCACCGCTCGGGCGGCCCCGTCCGCTTACCTCCACCGGGTGACCGTGAAGATCCCGCACCGAGACCTCTATCGGCGTCGCGTACACGACGGTGGGCGCCGGCGGCGGGAGGCGACCCGGCCATGGCTGGGTCGCGGGTAGCCCTTCGGCCCGTGGCTCGCCCCAAGGGACGATGCGGACCTGTTCGAGCGGGCCCCGGCCCCCCGCCATCACCGCCGTCCCGATCGACTCGTGCCCGAGCAATCCCTGCACCCGGGCGACCGCTCGCTCGACTCGCTGACTGGCCTCGGCCGACTCGCCGAGCAGACCAAGTTGGCGCCCGGAGTCAGGAGTGACCTCACCGGCAGTCAGGCGGATCAGGATGATGCCGGAGGTCGGGGCGCCTGGGGCGCCCGCCGCTGCAGCCGCCCCCGTGAGCCATCCCTCGAGCTGCCACCGCACCCGGTCCACCATGCTCCGGGCGGTGAAAGGCCGGTCGGCCCGCCACCATCGTGCGAGCTCCTCGGCATTCTCGGTCGAGGCCTCTACATAAAGGCGCGTGCACGCAAGGCCGCGCCCTGACAGCCGGGACGCGAGCTCCTCCGCCAGGCCAGCGGCGATGAAGGCGATCGTCTCGACACGGTCGACTGGATCTTCGAGCTCTCTTTGGATGCTCATGTCCGGCAACGGTTCGTCGAGCACCAGACGATGGTCGTCAAGCCCTCGTGCGAGGCGGTGAGCCCTCATCCCCTCGACCCCGAGGCGACCCGACACCACTCCTTCGTCCATCTCGGCGAACTGACCGAGTCGGTGGATCCCGAGGCGGCCAAGCAACTCACCGATCGACGCCACACCCAACACACTCACCGGGAGGGGTGCCAGCCATCTGGCCGCCTGCCCAGATGGGACGATCACAGACTCACGAGCTGCCAACCGGGCGGCGAACGGCGTGTCGGCGATCCCGATACGACATGTCGGGGCGTACTCGCCACCGATCTGGTGGGCTGCACCGGTGGCGGCCTGCGCCAACAGCGCCGCAAGGGCCTCTTCGCCGCCGAAGTAACGGGCGGGTCCCCGGGCCGGCAAGGAGCACACTCCCGGACGCGTCACTTCGACCTGAGGCGAGAAACGGGCAACAGCGCTGACGACGGCCTCAAATGTGCGGACGTCGCGTGCGGGATCCTCACTCACGAATACCAGGCCTGGGCAAGCTGCTTCTGCCTCACGCCGGCGCTGACGGAGGCGGACCCCTTCGGATCTCGCAGGCGCCGAGCAGGCGACAACCCGGTTGGCCTTCAGCACGGCCGACGGCTCTGTCACGAGCCCAGCTGCCACGAGCGGCCAATCGGGACACCATGCGACGACCGTGCGGTGGACTCCGCCCTCACTCATGCCGTCAGGCCCATCTGGGTAAGGCTCACGGCCGTTCGCCTCGGCCGAGCTGCTGCTCCCCTGCCGCTCACCTCGATCTCGACCGAACGACCCGCGAGTAGGCCATGGCCCTCACCGAGGCCCGACCAGGCCGAGGAGGTGACCCGGCAACGGAGATCGCCGGGTTCGCTCCAACGGCCATGCCGGTCGAGCACTATGAGCAACGAACCGCGATCCTTCGCCCGCGCCGACAGCTTCCTCGCGTCAGAGGACCTCACAGGGCCAGGAGGAGCAAAGAGCACTGCGTCGACACCGTCGAACAACGTGGCGAGCACCTGCTGCCAGCGGCCCGCCCCACCGGGGAAAGGGACGAGAAGGAGCCGCTCGAGAGCGACCCTCCGTTCAGCGGCTGCGAGGATCCCGAGGTTCGCCAATCCGACAGCCGCGCACCAGTACCCGCCCATCGAGACCCCGGCGAGGAGCTCGAGCGCGAGTGTGGTCGAACCCGGGGCCTCTGCTGATCCGGGAGACGACGGGGTGACGATCGTGGTCGTTCCCCGTTGCAGCCCACCCATGGGCAACGAGGAAGCGAGCAGATCGGTGGCAGGAAGCACCCGCTCCCGGGCGAGGAGCATCGAGCTCATCTGGCCCGCATCTAGCGAACCCCGCGCCCGTGATTGGATGACCTGCACAGCAGCCACTCACGAAGTATACGAACAAATGTTCGCCTATAACCACTGGGGGCCCGTCACCCCGGGGAGAGCGTTAGGCGAGCGCCTTAGGCGAGCGCCACAAGCTCGCTGAAGTCGTCGCTCCAGCTGTCCTCTACCCCGTCAGGCATGAGGACGACCCGGTCCGGCGAGAGTGCGTCCACAGCTCCGGGATCGTGCGTGACGAGGACGATCGCCCCCTCATAGGTGCGGAGTGCCCCGAGCACCTCCTCGCGGCTCGCCGGATCGAGGTTGTTCGTCGGTTCGTCGAGCAGCAGCACGTTGGCGGACGAGACGACGAGAGTTGCGAGCGCGAGCCGAGTCTTCTCCCCGCCCGAAAGCGTGCCCGCAAGCTGGTCGATGCGCTCGCCTCCAAACAGAAACGAGCCCAACATCCGCCGCACATCCGCGTCCGAGACCGTCAGTGGTGCCACATTGCGAACGTTCTCGAAAACACTCCGGTCCGCCTGAAGGGTCTCGTGCTCCTGCGCGTAGTAGCCGAGCTTCAAACCGTGCCCAGGCAACACCTCACCCGTGTCGGCCTCCTCAACCCCAGCCAGTATGCGCAGCAGCGTGGTCTTGCCGGCGCCGTTCAATCCGAGGATGACGACTCGGCTCCCTCGGTCGATAGCAAGATCGACGCCCGAGAACACCTCGAGCGAACCGTAGGACTTCGACAGACTCTCGGCCGTGAGCGGCGTCCGCCCGCATGGAGCGGGCTTGGGGAACCGGAGCTTCGCTACCTTGTCGGATTGGCGGACGGCCTCGAGACCAGCCTCGAGCCGGACCGCCCGCCGGTCGAGGTTGTGGGCCATGCGCGCTTTCGTGGCCTTGGCCCTCATGCGGTCGGCCTGAGATCGCAGCGCCACGACCTTCTTCTCGGCGTTCGCACGCTCACGCCTCCGGCGCCGCTCGTCGGTCGCCCGCTGCTCGAGGTAGAGCTTCCAGCCCATCTTGTAAACGTCGAGCTCTGTACGCGTGGCGTCGAGGAGGTAGACGCGGTTGACAACGGCTTCGAGCAGCTCAGCGTCGTGACTGATGACGATGAGCCCGCCTTCGTGGGTCTTCAGGTAGCTCCGGAGCCACATGATCGAATCCGCATCGAGGTGGTTCGTCGGCTCGTCGAGGATAAGGGTCGGAGCACCCGAGAAGAGCACCCGGGAGAGCTCGATGCGACGTCGCTGACCACCGGACAACGTCCCGAGCTCCTGGGTCAGGACTCGTTCTGGCAAACCGAGCGACGACGCTATCGAGGCCGCCTCTGCTTCGGCCGCCCACCCGCCGAGCGAATGGAAGCGCTCCTCGAGTGAGGCGTACCGGCGCATGGCCGCTTCCTGATGGTCGACGTCGTCCGATCCCATCGAGTGACGAGCCTGTTCGAGCTTGCGGACGACGGTGTCGAGGTCGCGGGCGCCGAGGATGCGGTCCCGTGCGAGAGTCGAGAGATCGCCTGTTCGCGGGTCTTGGGGGAGGTAGGCGACATCGCCCGAGCGGCGCACGGTACCTGCGGCCGGCAGCGCCTCCCGAGCGAGCACCTTTGCCAGCGTCGTCTTGCCCGCTCCGTTGCGACCGACGAGGCCGATCCGGTCCCCGGGCGCGACTTGGAAGGTCGCCGGCAATAGGAGCTGGCGACCCCCTATGACGAGCTCGAGGTCAGTGGCGGTCAACATGGCGTCCTTACAGGGTACGAGGCCTGGCGGGCCCTCCTCACACCCGTGGGTCCCGGGTAGCATCGCTGGTCATGCCCGCGAGGACCGACGACGTCTCATCGGGCACACTGGTTGCTGTTGGCGGTGACGGCTCACCCATCCTCGGCGTCATCACTCCTTACAACCTGGTCTCGTTCATTCGCCGCATGGTCGCGACGGTCGCGAACTGGCCCGGCGTGCTGCTGCGGCTCGGCCTCGCGAGCGCCGGGATCAAGCGAGGTGACATCCGAACGAGACTCCGTGGCGGAGTCACGATCGTGGCTCCGCCATCGCGCCCGGCGTGGTGGCCGACCTTCGAGATGTTCGTCGAGGACGTCTACCACCTGTGCGATCTCGGGGACATCTTGCTCGGCCCCGACGACGTCATCCTCGATCTCGGAGCGCATATAGGGACCTCCGCCGTGTTGTTCTCGAGGCGTTGGCCCGAGGCGAGCATCGTGTGTGTCGAGCCGAACCCCGGGACGTTTTCCTACCTGGAGCGGAACATCGCGCTGAACAACGTCCGGGCGACGCTGCTCAACGAGGCGATCGGCGCGGCAGACGGCCATACGACGCTGTTCGGCACGGACGAGGCGTCGTGCGAGGCATCCACCTCGGTCAACCTGCCCGGGACCTCACGGGAGGTCCCCGTTGCCTCGTTCGAACGCCTGATGCGCGAGGCGCCCGGTCGCGTGCGGATCGTGAAGCTCGACTGCGAGGGAGCTGAGCACGAGGTCTTCGCGTCGTCTACACCCGAGCTGTGGAGTGACGTCGAAGTAATGCTGCTCGAGTACCACCGGACCGACGACCCTTCGAGCGAGTGGCCGGCCACTGAGGCGCGGGTCAACGAGCTCGGCTTCGAGACGCAATGGCAGATGCCGTTCGACTGGTACCCCGGCATCGGGATGGCTGGATTCAGGCGTAAGCGGTCGAGCTAGCTCGCGTAGCCGAATTCGATCGCTTGCACGCGGTTTCAGGCGGTGCGCGGCGTCCGCTCTAGTTGTGCCGCTGTCGGGAGCCGGAGGCGACTTGCGAGCCGGAGGCGCTCGAGGCCGCGAATGACGAGCCACGACAGGTCGAGTTGGCCTCTCGCGAGCCCGTGCCGGGCGGACTTGGGGAAGGCGTGGTGGTTGTTGTGCCAGCCCTCGCCGAACACGAGGAGCGCCACGAACCAGTTGTTGCGGCTCTGGTCGCGAGCGTCGTAGGTACGCCGTCCGAAGGTGTGGCAGATCGAGTTGACGGCGAAGGTGGCGTGCTCGAACGCGAAGATCCGGACCAGGCCCGCCCACACCATCGCCTCGACTCCGTCAGCCCACGATCCGCCGATCCAAGCGCCGAGCAGGAACGGCAGCCCGAGCGAGAGGGCGACCCACACAAGGTAGAGCCGGTCGACCACCCTGATCGTTCGGTCCTCGTAAAGGTCCCGGCCGTACACGCGACCCCGCTCCATGCCTTTCGTGGCGAACATCCAACCGACCTGGGCATGCCAAAGGCCCTTCACGGTGCCAACGAAGCCGTCGCCTGAGAGGTGTGGCGAGTGAGGATCGCCCTCTTGGTCCGAGCGGGCGTGGTGCTTGCGGTGGTCGGTTACCCATTGAGTCACAGGACCCTGCAGGGTCATCGCGCCGAGGATCGCAAGGGCGACCTTTACGCCCCAGGCAGCCTCGAAGGACTTGTGGGTGAAATAGCGGTGGTAGCCGACCGTGATCCCGAGACCGCAGACAACGTAGAACGCGACGAACAAGACGAGGTCGGTGAGACGGAACCCGACGCCCCAGAACAGCCCCATCGCCGAGAAGAGCCCGATCACCGGCCCGATCACCGCCACCAACGTCACGACTTGGCTCACACGGCTCGTCTGCTCACGCGTCGTTGCCACTGCGAGCTTGGTCGCGTCGGGAACGAGAGCTTCTACTTCGGTAGACGCGCCCGCTGTCGCCTCCGCTGGTGCTTCGCCCACCCGTGTCTCAACGACGGTCACCTGGCGATGGTAACCGCGGGTAGCGACAGCGGATCACCGGCGTCGTCAAAGCCGCCGGTACGCATACGTATCGGTGGTGTACGACAGCAAAGTGGTCCCGCTGGGAGGGACGAGCGCCTCGATCTGTTCGAGC
The DNA here is from genome assembly GCA_003136185.1 of Acidimicrobiaceae bacterium. Taxonomy (GTDB): domain Bacteria; phylum Actinomycetota; class Acidimicrobiia; order Acidimicrobiales; family Bog-793; genus Palsa-601. Next base: position 7,728 of record PLDN01000083.1, read on the forward strand.
AACGGGATGCGGACACCGTCGCTCAGGTTCGCGATGTAGCTCGTCGAAGCGACGCGGTCGGCGACACCTTTCCGGTCGAGCTCCTGAGTCATCTCGCAATGATGCTCGGCTGCCAGTCGAAAGCGCGAGGTCACCGCCATGACCTGTTGCCAGTGACCGCTCCCGTACGAGGGAGCGTGCCCGATGTGCGGTGCGGTGAGTCTCGCGATGGACGCCTGCGCCGGATCGGAGAGATCCCGCCTGTTCCAGATGAGACACATCAATCCCTCTGGTTTCAGCACCCGCTGGATCTCGGCGAGTGCGTCCTCGCCGGCAAACCAGTGGAAAGCCTGCGCGATCGTCACCGCGTCCGCGATGCCGGCGGCGAGCCCGGTCGATTCGGCAGAGCCGGAAATGGCCGCCACCCTCGGCAGCTGTTCGACGAGACGCTCCCTCATGGTGTCGAGGGGTTCGACGGCGATCACCTCAGCTCCTGATCCGGCGAGGGCCCGCGTCAGCTTGCCGGTTCCCGCCGCGAGGTCGACGACTGTCTTGCCCGGCCCGAGCCCTGCCGTCTCGACGATGAAGGCGACCGCCTCGGCTGGGTAGCCGGGACGGCCACGCTCGTACTCGTGCGATGCCTTCTCAAAACCCGCCGTCTCTGCCCTCACGCCGCCATCTTCGCACTCGTAGCATCGTGTGATCGAGACCACTCAGATCACTCATCCATCGGCCGGAGCCCTTGAGATCGGCCCGGTGGAACCGGCGCGGACCTTCGTGCTTCGCCAGCAGGTGCTCCGTCCGCATCAACGAGTAGAGGAGATGGCGCTTCTCGGTTCGGATCACCCCGATTCGATCGTGATCGGCGCAGCCGTGCCTGCCTCTCGGGACGTCGTCGCCACCGCCGCTGTATCGCCTGAAGAACCACCCGCTGAGCTCGAGCTGGTACTTCCACCTGGGCGCCGCTGGCGCTTGCGGTCGATGGCAACGCGACCCGAGCTACGCGGTTCCGGCATCGGCGCGATCGTCCTAGGAGCGGCGCTCGAGCACATCGCTGGGTTAGGCGGTGGAGTCGTGTGGTGCAGTGCGAGGACGCCCGCTCTCAGCTTCTACGAACGGGCCGGGTTCGTGACGTTCGGTGACGTCTGGGTGGACGAGCTCATCGGCCCACACGTCATGATGTGGAGACCGGTGTCACCGGCCACTACGAGAGGAAGTGCACCCGATGAGTGACCTCCAAGATCCAGAGGTCGTCGATCTCCTCCAGGCGCTCATCCGCAATCGGTGCGTGAACGACGGCTCACCTGAGTCTGGGCAGGAGACCGTCAGCGCCGAGATCATCGCTGGCCTGGCACGAGAGGGCGGGGCAGAGGTGGAGCGGTTCGAGCCGGTGCCCGGGCGAGCGTCCGTCGTCGCGCGGATCGAGGGCAGCGATCCGACGGCGCCCTCGCTCTGCTACCTCGCTCACACCGACGTCGTACCGGTGAACGAGGCGAATTGGCGCCATGACCCCTTCGGGGGCGAGCTGATAGAAGGGGAGATCTGGGGCAGGGGCGCGGTCGACATGCTGAACCTGACCGCCTCCATGTCCCTCGCCTTCGCCCGGCTCGCACGGAGCGGCTTCGCCCCGAAAGGCTCGCTCGTGCTGGCTGCGGTCGCCGACGAGGAGGCGCTCGGCTCTCACGGCGCAGGTTGGCTCACCGAGCACGCAGCCGCCGCTGTCCAGGCTGACTACGTCATCACCGAGTCCGGCGGCATCCCGATCGACATGCCGGGAGGCAGGCTGCTCCCCATACCTGTCGGGGAGAAAGGAAGCTGCTGGTGCAGACTCAGGATCACCGGCGAGGCCGGTCACGCCTCGCAGCCGCTCCGCACCGATAATGCCCTCGTGACCGCGGCGGAGGTTGTCCGGCGCCTTGCCGAATTTCGTTCACCTGCCCAGATTCATGACACCTGGCGGAGCTTCGTGGAGGCGATGGGGATGCCGGACGAGATCACCGCCGCTCTCCTCGATCCCGCCGCAATCGACGACCTGCTCGAGGTTCTGCCCGACCTCGGAGTCGCGCGCCAGGCACACGCGTGCACGCACACGACGGTGGCACCCACGATCGTTCACGGCGGTACCAAGATCAACGTCATCCCCGACACCGTCGAGCTCGACCTCGACATTCGTACGCTCCCGGGGTGGGGCGAGGCCGAGGTCCGTGAGCTCGTGATGGAAGCGATCGGGGATCTCGCGCCAAAGGTCGAGATCATCGAGGCGCATGACGACCCCTCCACGACGTCGAGCACGGACACGCCACTCTGGGACGCGATGTCGAGGCAGGCGTCGAAGTTTCACCCCGACAGCCGAGTCGTTCCTTTCTTCATGGCGGGCGCCACCGATGCCCGCTTTTTCCGGCGGAAGGGCTCCCAGGCGTACGGCTTCGGCATGTTCTCCAACAAGATCACTTTCGGGCAATTCGCGTCGATGTTCCACGGCGATAACGAGAGGATCGACGTAGAGTCCCTCGCCTGGTCTGCGGCGATGTTCGAAGGGCTCGCGCGGGACTTCTGCTCTTAGCCTGCCGCTTCCGGCACTGGCTGGGGGGGTGGCGGACCGACGTAACGAGAAGACGGCCGGATGATGCGGTTGTCTGCCACCTGCTCGAGGATGTGCGCGCCCCATCCGATTGCTCGGCTGACGGCAAAGGTCGGAGTGAACATCTCCCTCGGGATCCCAGACAGCTCCATGACGACGCCTGCGAAGAACTCCACGTTGGTGTAGAGCTGCCGATCGGGCTTCATGTCATGGAGAACCCGGACGACGGTCTCTTCGACTTGCTCCGCGAAAAAGACGAGCGGTCCACCTAGATCACGGGCGGTCTCCTTCATCAGCTCGGAGCGAGGGTCAAGGGTCCGGTAGACGCGGTGGCCGAAGCCCATGATCCGGTCGCCCGACGCCACGGCCGCCCGGATGAACTCCTCCGCACGTTCCGGCGTGCCGATTGCATCGAGCGTGTCGAGCGCGCGGCTCGGTGCCCCGCCGTGAAGCGGGCCGGAGAGAGCCCCGATCGCGGCGGTGACCGCCGCCGCGACGTCCGCCCCGGTCGACGCCACGACGCGGGCGGTAAAGGTCGATGCGTTCAGCCCGTGGTCGATCGTGAGCACGAGGTACCGCTCGACGGCTCGGGCGCGCTCGGCATCGGGCCGCTCGCCTGTGAGCATGTAGAGATAGTTCGCTGCGACCCCGAGATCAGGATCGGGAGCCACGGGTTCGGATCCCTTGCCGAGGCGGTAGAGCGAGGCAGCAAGTGCCGGCAGCGCCGCGACGATCCGGAGCGCGTCCCGCCGGACCTCGGCCGGGTCAAGCTCCCGGGTCGAACGCATCCCCTCGACCGCTCCCAGCAAGGAGACGGCGGTGCGGAGCTGATCGAGCGGTGGCGCAGCCGGAGAAGCGGACGCGAGGCGGGGCAGTAGCTCGAGAATCTGAGCGGGCAGCTCAGTCAGCTGCGCGACCTCGTCAGAGAGACGTGGCCCCGACCCTGCATCGGGGAGCTCGCCGTCGAACAACAACTGCCAGACGTCTTCGAAGCTGCGCTTTCGCGCGAGCTCGGTCGCGTCGTACTGCCGGTAGTGGAAGAAACCCTCCATGCCCCGCACGGAACCCACCGCGGTCTCCGCTGCCACTACTCCCTCGAGTCCTTTCGGCACATCCGCGAAGACCCCGTCGACCGGGCGCAGCTGCGAGACGCGCACGAGATCGCGGATCGAGACGACGCCTTTCACCTCGTCGCCGACGACGACGGGGATGTGGCGGTAGCCGTGCTCCGCGAAGCTGCGCCAGGCGTCGACGGCTTCGACGTCTGGGTGGACCCAGTCCGGATCCGGCGTCATCCACGTCCCCACCGTCGCCTCGTTCGGGTCAGCGCCGGCCGCGCTGGCTCGCAGTAGGTCCCGCTCGGTCAAGATGCCGATCAGACGGTTGCCTTCCAACACGACCACCGAACCGACCTTCTTGTCCGACATCCGCCAGGCAGTGGCGGCCAGCGTCTCGGCTGCTCCGGCGGAGATGGCCGGAGACGTCATCAGATCAGCGACGGTGCGAGCGGGACGCTCGGCTACGGGAGAACTCATCTGTCGATTGTGGGGCCCAACTAACTAGCATGTCAATGTTGATTACATCCATATATACTTGTCGACATGGACAATGACCGTCCGGCAACATCGTTTACCGGGATCTCGGCTTCCGAGGCAGCCCGTCGGCTCGGGGTTCAGAAAGAGACGATTTACTCCTATGTGAGCCGCGGGATGCTCTCGAGCAGGAGGGTGGAGGGCAAAAGGCAGACGCGTCTCGATCCGGTGGAAGTCGCGCGGCTCTCTGCGCGCCAGCGGGGTGGAGCCGGTAAAGCCGGGAGTCTCGAGCTCGTCGTCGACTCCGGGCTGACACTGCTCGATCCGAACGGCGGTCTTTGGTACCGCGGTTGGGAGGCGGTGGAAGCGTCCCGTTCTGCCTGGTTCGAGCATGTCGCTCTTTGGCTCTGGGGGCGCCACCCGGCGGATATCGAAGAGGGCCGCTACCTGTTCGAGGCGCCCGCCGATCTGTTGGAACAGGCGACTCGTGCCGTCGCCCTCACGTCGCCGCGCGCGACGCCGCTCGATCGCTACCTGTTGGCTCTCGCCTCGGTGGCCGAGGCCGATCCGTACCGTCACGGGCGTGACCGATATGGAGTCTCCAACCGGGGAGCCCGGATGATCGCCGTGCTCGTCGAGTCACTTCCCGTCACGACCAACAGCGCGCCGCCGCGCCCTGTCCGAGGCCAACCCAGACCGCTGGCCGAGCGCCTCTGGTACCGACTCGCCCCACGGCGTCCCTCTCCCGACCAGATCCGCGCGCTCAATGCCGCCCTCGTCCTGCTGGCCGACCACGAACTGGCGACCTCCACGCTCGCAGCTCGGATAGCGGCGTCCACTTGGGCGGACATCTACCGCGTCGTCATGGCGGGAATGTCGACCCTCGGCGGCCCGCTGCACGGTTCTGTCGGCGACCGGACGGTCGGATTACTCCGGGAGGCGGCGGGGGCGGGCGTCGGGAAGACCGTCGGTGAGCAGTTGAGGTCCGGAGAGAGAATCCCGGGCTTTGGGCATCTCGTCTACCGCGAGCGCGATCCGAGAGCGGGAGCGCTCCTCGAGGAAGTCCGGCGAGCCTGGCCGGACAGCGAGATCGTGACGGCCGCGGACTCTGTCGTCGCCGCCGTCTTGGAGGAGCACCCTACGACATTCCCGAACGTCGACCTCGCGATCGGGGCGCTCATCGGGGCAGCCGACATGATCGAAGGCTCGGCTGAGGCGATCTTCGCGACAGCCCGCATGGCTGGTTTCATCGCGCACGGGATCGAGGAGTACTCGCATCGGCTCCGGTTCCGAACCCGGGCTGCCTACACGGGCCCCGAGCCCGGATCAGGCGGGCCCGACGTGACGATGCCCGGCTGATCGGACTTAGAACAACGCCTGCTGCGCCTCCTCGGAGACGGCAGGCGGATCCACCCGCTGGCGTGACCTTCCCCGGCGGTGCCAGCGGGGAGTCACGAGCTCAGGTGCGAACGACCGTACGCGCTCGACGCGCGGGGTCTCCACTCCCGCGCTCTCCGCATCGCCCTGCACGATCGAGGCGGACGCCGGTGCACTCGGACGCCGGGACGGTGGTGAGCCCTCGACAAGCGAGACCTCGACCCAGCTGGCGCCGTTGCTCGTGTTCGTGACGTGCGCGCGGAACCGCCAATGCCGGCCGCGGGCGGAATGTCCTGCGACTCTGACGACGTCTCCGGCGACGAGTCCATTCCACGCTTCGACACGAACGAAACGCCCGAGCGCCTGCTCCGCATCGTCGCTGCGCGACTTCGGAGTGATTCGCTTCGTGAGACCAAGACGGGGTACGGCGACGTCGACCACGGCAACAAGATACGAAAGGGGTGTCGCACGCTGGTGGATGGGCCGCCGGAACTGGGCGGCTTCACGACAGAGTCAGCCCGAGGCGATGATCGACTCAACCTGCATGACCCGCAGGGACTCAGCCGATGAAGTGGCCACCGAAGGCAGCAAACCCTCGCCGCCGACGACGCCTGCCGTACTCGATACTGCCCAATGGACGATCCAGGTGACGGTCGCACGGAGGGTCTGCCAGGTGCCAAGGGTCGATTCAAAAAAGACGGCAGTGCAGTCTCCGCTGGGCTCGCTCGCGGCCTGCGCAGACGAGTAGGGCACACCCGGTCCAGAACAGCGCTTGTCGAGTACCTCAGGGCCGAGAGTCGTGCCGTGCTCCGGATCGTCCGTCGCAGCAGGGAAGTCCCAGCGGGCAGTCCAGTTGACCGTTGAGGGCTCTGCCCAGACCGTCGCGACGATCTGTCCGGCCGTCGCTGTCGCAACCCACGGATGCCAGATCGACGAGTCGACCCACAGCCAAGTCGGCAGGTTCACCACTGTCGAGTGCAATATCCCGTGTATCTCCGACGGCGAGGTCGACAACTCGGGAGCCGGAAGGTGGACCTCGCTCAACGCGTCGTCGATCACCGGTGGGAGAGCGCCCGGCGGCGGCTTTGCAACGGTGTCCCAGAAGACCCAGATCCAGATGGGCTTTCCTTGAGGCGGCTGGGCTCTCGGGAACTGCGAATCCACGTCCGCGGAGTTCGGCGGCACTCCAGCGGGCCCCGGGCAGGCGACGAGATCGAAGTGGTCGCCGCCGGACCCGCCCTTCACGAGTGCGGTCGCCCACGCCAGCACGCCCGCGAGGCCCGGATGGCCACCGCTGAGCGGTGCGGTCAGGAACGACTCGGGCAGATCCGACTCGCTGATCGCCGTCCCGAGGCCCGTGACCGATCCTCCGGTGTCGTGCCAGAAGCATTGAGCGGCCGCTTCGGCCGGTGGCCCGGTGAAAGGACCCGGACCCTCGGGATTGCCGGCCCACCATGCGAGCGCCCATATCCCGTTGCCGCTCGAACCTCCGTAGCCGCCGCCAAAGCCAGCTGCCGCCGGTAATGAGTCAACCGTCAGAATGACTGCCAGGACCCCCGCACCGCAGACGAGGCGAAGGGCACGCCGCCAGGCACGGGTGTAGACGGGGCCGAGTGAACGATTGGTCAGAAACCATGGCATGGGCCGTTCTCCTCTGAGGAGCTGGGAGTGGAGGTCTGGTCCGACCAGACGAGCCATCGGCCGGCGACATGGCGTAGGACTGCGACCGATGCGGTGAGGCTTGCGCCACCACCGAGGTCCCCCGGAGCCGGCGCGCCCGTCGAGCGATAGACGCTGCCCGTGTCATACGTACAGCCGGTCAGCCAAGCCGTCGACCCGGTGAGTCTCGTCACACGCGCGCCGCCTACGCGATATGTCTGCGGGGCGATCACGCCTGCGTCGCGGAGCGCGATGAGCCACGCAACGGTCCGACCGAGCGCTGGCGATCCCGGTGCGAAACTCGCGATCAAGGCCGGATACTCAGGTTCGCTCAGGCGTCCGGCCGCGTAAAAGGCGCGTTCGGACTCGGCCCAGGCCAGTTCTACGGCCACCCGCGAGCCGCTCGCGGCACCGCCCGTGGTTGGGGCCGACGAGGCTGGCGCAGACGCGACGGTCGCCGGTGTGAGGGTGGAGGCAGACGGCAGTGCGACCGCCGGTGACGTCCCGTCGGAGCGCGAGATGCCCGCAACTCGCGAAGGTGCGCAACCGGAGAGGGCGGTCGAGAGCACAAGCGATAGAACGACGAGCCGAGCAGAGCGAATGCTCACACTGCGGCGACCGGACGTCTTAGAGGTCATAGAGACACCATGCCGGAACGTCATACCGATGGACCTACCGGCGCGGGGTTGACCTTTCCACCGGTCAGCTCGCGACGACATCCACAAATCCCGCCGCTCTACCGGACACCTAACAAGGTCTGACGCGCGACGGGAGATGAAGCAGTTGAAATGCCTCAGACCATCTGAGAGCATGCGGTCGAGCCGCGTCCGTCCCGTGGACCCGGGCGATGGGTACCTTTGATTGTGACTCCGAACGACCCGATACGGACGCTCTCCTACGCGTCCGGCACCTCAGACGTCCCGCTGCTCGGCGAGACGATCGGCGCCAACCTCGAACGGACGGTTGGGGCCTTTCCGGAGAACGAGGCTCTCGTAGACCTGCCGAGCGGGCGCCGCTGGACCTACCGCGAACTCAACGCCGACGTGAACCAGCTTGCGCGTGCGTTCCTCGCCCGCGGCATCGAGAGAGGTGACAGGGTCGGTATCTGGTCCCCCAACTGCGCGGAATGGGTCCTCGTCCAGTACGCCACCGCGAAGATCGGCGCCATTCTCGTGAACGTCAACCCGTCGTACCGTTCCCACGAGCTGACGTTCGCGCTCAACCAGTCCGGCATCCGGCTACTCGTCACGGCACCGGCTGATCAGAGAAGCGACTATCCGTCGATGGCTCGCGAGGCCGAGAGTCAATGCGGTCTCCTCACTGAGACGGTCGTAATCGGGACCGACGGCTGGTCTGATCTCCTCGCATCGGCAGCCACTCTGGATGCTGGCGCGGTGACCGAAAGGTCGTCCACGCTTAGTGCAGATGATCCGATCAATATCCAGTACACCTCCGGCACCACCGGGTACCCGAAGGGTGCTCTGCTGTCCCACCACAACATTTTGAACAACGGCTTTTTCGTCGGTGAGCTGCTCGGGTACTCAGACAGCGACCGGATCTGCCTGCCCGTGCCCTTCTACCACTGCTTCGGCATGGTGATGGGCAACCTCGGGGCAACCTCTCACGGTGCCTGCATCGTCATCCCGGCGCCGTCGTTCGATCCGGGCGCCACGCTGCAGGCGGTCGCGAGCGAGCGTTGCACCTCGCTCTACGGCGTTCCCACGATGTTCATCGCCGAGCT
>PLDN01000096.1 GCA_003136185.1 Acidimicrobiaceae bacterium
CCCTCAACCGCTCTGGATGATGCGCCCATTCTGACCGATGCCGCCCGGGGTCGTCAAAGGGCAGGCAACTCCGAGCCGCGTGCCCAGACCGGCCGACCATCTGCCTTAGGGTGGCGACCGATGGCTGCGATACTCGCCCCAACCAACGCCGATCGACCTGCCGCGGCCCGGGCGATCGCAACGTTCCACCACGCAGAGTTCAGCCTCGAGCAGCTCTACTCAGCGAAGAAAGCCCATCACGTCACCGTCCACGTCATCATTCCGGCCCGCGACGAGCAGGCGACCATCGGCGAAATCGTCCGGGTCGTGCGGGACGAGCTGATGGTTGCCATCCCGCTCGTCGACGAGCTGATCGTCGTGGACGACGCCTCGATCGACCAGACGGCGGCGATAGCAGGCCGGCAGGGCGCTTCGGTCGTGCCGGGCCCAGGCCTCGGCAAGGGCGAGGCCATGACTGCGGCACTGCCGGCGCTCGCGCTGAGCGCGCCGAGCGCGTCCAGCGCACTGATCGTGTTCTTGGACGGCGACGTGTTGGAGTTCGGGGCTCGTTTCGTCTCGGGTCTCCTCGGTCCGCTCCTGTGCCACGAGGGCATCGACTTCGTGAAGGGCTGCTACCGACGGCCGATCGGTGGCCGACCGGCAGGCGGCGGGCGGGTGACCGAGCTTGTGGCTAAACCGTCGCTCGGCCTGTTCTTCCCTGAGCTCGCCGAGGTCGACCAGCCCCTTGCGGGTGAGACGGCAATGCGGGCCTCGCTTCTCTCCGAGCTCGAGCTCGCGGGTGGTTACGCCGTCGAGGTGGCGATGCTGATCGACGCGTACGAGCTCCGCGGGCCGGGTGCCATCGCCCAGGTGGACCTCGGGGAACGGCGGCATCGCAACCGCTCGCTCGCCGAGCTCGTCCCACAGGCGGCCGCCGTGCTCGGGACTGTCATCGATCGCGCGGGGCTGCGATCCTCACACCCCCGGACCGGTTCGTGAGCAGTCTCGTCGTTGCTGCCAACCGAGGCCCTTTCTCTTTGGTCGAGGACGCGGCCGGCCAGCTCGTCGCGAAGCCCGCCGGCGGCGGCCTTGCTCCGAGCCTCGCCTCGGCGCTCGTAGCCGACGAGCACGATGTGGTCTGGGTGGCGAGCGCCATGAGCCCGGGGGAAAGACGGGCAGCGGCATCCGGCGCGATCGACACCCAGGAGAAGGGATTGGCGCTCAGGTTCGTAGACCTCGCGCCCGAGACGTACTCGGCGGCCTACGACGTCGTCGCAAACGCGACCCTCTGGTTCTGCTACCACGGCTTGTTCGACACCCCCCGCCGGCCTGTGTTCGACGCGCGCTGGCGCGAGGCGTGGGAGCAGTTCCGTGCTTACAACCTCGCATTCGCCGATCGGATCTGTGAGGAGGCCGACGATGCCGCGCGCGTCCTCGTGAACGACTATCACCTACCGCTCGTCGGCAAGCTGCTCGCTGAGCGGCGGCCCGATCTGTCCACCGTCCACTTCACCCACACGCCGTTCCCTTCTCCGGGCGAGCTGAACATCCTCCCCCGCGACACGCGGCGGGAGCTTCTCGAAGGGATGGCGGGATTCGGTGCCTGCGGCTTCCACACGAGGCGATGGGAGCACGCTTTCCGCGAGGCCGCGGCGGCATCGGTGGGCGAGGTCCCAGCGACCTTCGTCAAAGGGCTCGGCGCCGACTGGGGGCGCCTCGATGAGGTCGCCCGGTCTCCCGAGTGTGCCGAGCGCCTAGAGGCTCTGAACGAGCGGGTGGGAGATCGCCGCCTGATCGTTCGCAGCGATCGGGTCGAGCTCTCGAAGAACCTGCTCCGCGGATTCCTCGCCTTCGACGCCCTTCTCGCCGACCATCCCGAACTGCGCGGGCGGACATGTCTCGTGGCGCGCGCCTACGCGAGCCGCGAGGGCCTGGCGGAGTACCTCGCCTACCGGTCCGAGGCCGAGCACCTCGTCGATGTGCTGAACGAGAAGTGGTCCGCCGCATGCGGAGGCGAGCCGCCGATCCTGCTCGACGTCGACGACGACTTCCCGAGCACGGTCGCCGCCTTGCGGCGTTACGACGTGCTGCTCGTGAACCCGATCCGCGACGGGATGAACCTCGTCGCGAAAGAAGGCCCCGCTTTGAACGAGCGCGGGGGTCTCCTCGTGCTCTCGGAGGAGGCCGGCGCGTACGAGGGCCTCTCCGATGTTGCGCTCGGCGTACAGCCGTTCGACGTCGCCGATACGGCCGCCGCGCTCGCCCGTGCGCTCGACATGCCGGCTGACGAGCGCCGGCGCCGATCCGAGGAGTTGAAGCGTCGCTGCCTGGCCGAGCCGCCCGCCGCCTGGCTCGCGGCGGTGCTTGCTGAGGCTCGGCTCCCGACCCGTCGGCCGACTCGTTAGACCGAGGCGCCCTCTGCCGCCTCGGCAAGGGCGGCTAGGAAGTGGACCGATTCCGTCGGATCTGCCAGAACGAGGTCGGCCCGCTCGATCAGTTCCGCCGGAGCTTCGCTACCCGCGACAGCGATGCGCGTGACCGCGACACCCCGCGCGGCGAGGTCGTCGAGAGCGTCGAAGGCGAGGACGTCGGAGAGGTCATCCCCAAGAAACGCCACATCCCCCAACCCCATCCCCCTCTCACGCACGACGGTCCCTTTGTCGATACCGATTGGCAGCACGAGCTCGATGCTCGCCTTACCGGGCTGCAACACGAGACCTGTCGACCGGGCAAGGGCGCCCGCGAGCTTCATGACCTTCTCTCCGGTCGCGGTCGGATCCTCAGCGCGCCGCCAGTGAAGCGTGAGGCCGAGCACCTTGTCCTCTACGAAGAGCCCGTCGATCGCGGCGGCGACGGCTTCGTCTCTCGCTCTTTCCACCAAGCCGATGAACGACCGGGCCGCTTCTACTGGCTCCGCCGCCGTGCCGGTCCATCGCTCGAGGCCGTGCAGGCCGAACAACTCGAGGCCGTCGCCCTGGTCGAGCGCGAGACGGGCTGCCAACCACTGGGCGGGGCGGCCCGAGATGACTGCAACCTCGGCGAAGATCCGCGCCAGACCGCCGAGCGCCTCGACAGCGCCAGCCGCCGGCTGAGCTGACTCGGGATCTGGGACCGTCACCGACAGCGTGCCGTCGAAGTCGGTGAAGATGCCCGTCGAAGCGGGTCGTTCCGCGAGCCGCCGGATCACCTCGTCGGCGTTGACTCCAATCACGTTTGTTGCTCGCTAGGTGGCCGGCACGAAGACTTCGACGACGTCCGCCCCGTACGAACTGCCGGAAGGCTCTGCAGTCACAGCGCTCGCGGGGACGCCGAGGGTCACTGCAACCTCGTTCGCCTGGGCGAGGAGACCCGTCGGATAGTGGATGACCGGCCCGGCGAGATCGCTCACCCACGACGACGGGATCGGGTCCTCGGTCGGCAGGACGTCGTGTGCAGCGGTGAGCTTGGCTACGACGGTGGAGTCATCTGAGGATCCAGTCGGAGCAAGTACCGCTACGTGGATCGCAGCGCTTGCCGGAGTGGTGGTCGGTGTCGAGCTCGTCGAGGTCGTGGAGTGGTGAGGCGTAGTGGTGGTCGTCGTCGACGTCGAAGCCGGCGGCAGCCCGGTAGAGGACTGCGCTGGCAGGGCAACGAGGACGACGACTGCGAGCACCACCGCCACGAGCGTTACTGCCAGCGCGCGGGCGTGATCGGGCACCTCTTCGTGGGTGCCGGGCGGCCCGGGCGGTCCGGGAGGGGGAGGCGATGGGGCACGGCGCTCGGTTGCCATGGCCCCAGCATTGCCGACTTATCGGGGTCGGTGTTTCACGGCGGGCCGCGGGGCCAGCTGTGCTCGCCGACGCTCGGCGTTGCGCCGCCGCAATCGCTGTACCACGAGCGGGTCGTAGGAGAACGCGTCTGCAGAGGAGACGAGCCGCCGGAGTACCGCGTAGTACGCGGCCGGTGAGCACGCGAGGCGTTCCCGGATGGCCTGCTCTTTCGTGGGGGCATTCAGCCACCAATCACGCTCGACGTCGATTACGAGTCGTTCCCTCTGCGTGAGTTCCATCCCTTCCGACAATGCCAACCTCGCGCCCGCAAAGCAAGCATTTACGCTGAGTGCAACCCGTGCGCAACGCGGTCGTCATCTTTTTCATCAGCTCATCAGCGACGCGTGACAATGTTTCCGGCCTCCCGCCGACGGCCCCGTTCGACCGCCGGCGAGGTCTCGTGGGAGCCTTGGCGACGCCCGATATCCCCGGTGAGAGGTTCAGTTGGCAGCTTCAGTTGGCTTCATCGCAGCGTTCGGCGGCGGGGTGATCTCGTTCCTGTCGCCGTGCGTATTACCTGTAGTGCCCGGCTACCTGTCCGTCGTCACAGGGCTTGACTTCTTCGCGGCCGAAAGAGGCGGGCGCAGCCATGCGCTGCGGATCATTCGGGAGACCGGCCTGTTCATCTTGGGATTCGGCGCCGTCTTCGTGCTTCTCGGCCTCATAGCGACCTCGGTGGGCTCGACGCTCAGCCATGACAAGGTGCTGCTCACTCGGATCTCAGGCGGGGTAGTTCTCGCGATGGCCCTCTTCCTCGCCGGCTCGCTCGTGGGCAAGGCGCCGTGGATGTTCCGCGAGGCGCGCTTTCATCCTGACCTGTCTCGCTTTGGTCCCTTCACCGCTCCGATCGCCGGGGTCGCGTTCGGTTTTGGGTGGACTCCCTGCCTCGGGCCGATCCTCGCTTCCATCACCGCCTTTGCTGCCACGGATGGGGGCGCCGCGCAAGGGGCGGGACTGCTGGCGGCGTATGCGGTGGGGCTGGGTGTGCCGTTTCTCGTGGTCGGGCTCGCGTTCGGCCGACTGGCGGGTGCGATCAAGTGGGTGCGAAGGCGATCAACCGCGATCACGCTCGTATCGGTTACCCTCCTCGGCTTGTTCGGCGTGCTGCTCGTCATGAACCGGTTGACATGGGTGACGAGTGAGCTCGAGACGTTTATGCGAGCTGTCGGGCTCGGGAGGCTGGTGGACCTAGGTTGACGGTACAAGCAGGCGACGACCCGCACTCGAAGAGTTGGCATGTCGCATCGTTGACGGCCTCGCAGACGGCGAGAGCGCTCGAACAGGGCGAGCTCACGACTGTCGAAGTTGCCGAGCAGCTGATCGGGCGGATCGAGGCGCTCGACAGTTCGGGTCCTCAGTTGCGCGGCGTTCTCGAGCTGTCGCCCGACGCGCTCGAGGTGGCAGCGGTGCTCGATGCCGAACGCCGCTCGGGCGAGCTCCGTGGACCCCTTCACGGAGTCCCGATATTCGTGAAGGACAACATCGACACCGTCGCCCCGCTGCATACGACAGGAGGGTCGTGGGTATTCGGTGACACATCTCCTGCCGCCGACGCGCTCCTCGTCACCGCCTTGCGAGCAGCTGGTGCGCTGGTACTCGGCAAGACGAACCTCTCGGAGTGGGCGAACTTCCGGGGGCGCCCTTCGGCCAGCGGCTGGAGCGCGGCGGGCGGACAGACCCGCAACCCGCACGCTCTCGATCGCACCCCGGGCGGCTCCTCGTCCGGCTCCGCCAGCGCTCTCGCTGCGCGACTCACACCGCTCGCGATCGGGACCGAGACGGACGGCTCGATCCTCTGTCCCGCAGCGGCATGCGGCGTCGTGGGCATGAAGCCGACCGTCGGACTCGTGAGCTGCGACGGGATCATCCCCATCTCGCACTCACAAGACACGCCGGGGCCACTCGGCCGGAGTGTCGAAGATGTCGCGCTGCTCCTCGAAGTGCTCGCACGCGCGGGCCCGAGCGGCGATCGCTCGCGCGGAGGGACGCTGCCGGGCGGCGGGGCTGAGCGACCGCCTGGCTACGAGTCGCACTACTTGGCGCAACTCGGCGACGGCAACCTCGCAGGCCTTCGGATAGGCGTGCTGCGCCAGGGATACACCGGTTACCACGCGCCCACCGACCGAGCGTTCGCGGCGGCTCTCGAGGCGCTCTCGACGTGCGGAGCCACGATCGTCGATCCGGTCGTGGCGCCGAACGGGCCCCTCTTCCTCGCCGACGACGAGATCGTGGTCCTCACTCATGAGTTCGGCGCGGCGATGGATCGGTACCTCGCGAACCGGGCCGCGGCTGCCACCTCGGGCCTGGCCTCGGGTTCCGGCTCGGCCTTACCGCAGTCGCTCGATGACGTCATCGCTCTCACCGAGAGCATTCCGGCAGAACGCCGGGACATCTTCGGGATCGAGCTCCTCGTCCAGTCGGCAGCGACCGCGGGACTGGACTCGCCTGCCTACCTCGCAGCGTTCGAGCGCAACCGCCGACGAGTCCGGGCCGACGGTCTCGATCGTATGTTCGCGGGCGGCCCAAACGGCGCTGTGGCGGGCGAGGTCGAAGGTGTCGACTTGATTGCCGTCCCCGCGATGACGCCGGCGTGGCTCATCGACCATGTGATCGGCGACGAATTCCTAGGCACGGGCTGGTCGCCACCTGCGGTGGCGGGCTATCCATCAGCCACCATCCCGATCGGGATGGTAGGGGGACTCCCGGTCGGAGCGGGGCTCTGGGGTCCGCCCTGGTCCGAGGCCATGCTGCTCCGGGTCATGTTCGCATTGGAGCTGGCGCTCGGCACCGACGTCACGAGCCCGACACCAGCCTTCGCCGAAAGCGTGAGCCTCCGCGCCTGAGGTACTTGGCTGAGACCCGCGCGGCAACCCCGCGCTGCGCGCCTTTTGTGCGTATACGCAAATAAAGCGCGCAACTTGGTCCGCCAAGGAGCTAAGGCTGTCCGCGCGGAGCGTTAGGTCGCGAGCCGGCCGTGCCGATGCTCAGCTCTTGGCGAGCTGCCGAACCACGTACTGGAGGATGCCGCCGTTCAAGAAGTACTCGGCCTCGCTGGGGGTGTCGATCCTGAGCTTCACCCGGATCTCGCGCTCGTCGGCCCGCACCACGAGCTCTCGTCCGACGAGGCCGGGGCCGTCGACGCCGGCGACGCCGGTAACAGTGAAGATCTCCTCACCCGTCAGCCCGAGGGACTCGACGGAGTCGCCCGCTGCGAACTGCAGAGGCAGCACCCCCATCCCGACGAGGTTCGAGCGATGGATCCGCTCGAAGCTCTCCGCGATGACGGCCCGGATGCCGAGCAGCGCCGGCCCTTTCGCCGCCCAGTCGCGGGACGAGCCCGAGCCGTACTCCTTCCCGGCAAGCACGATCAACGGCACACCTTCGGAACGGTAGAGCTCCGCCGCCTCGTAGATCGTCGTCTCCCCGCCGTCCGGCAGGTGACGCGTGACGCCGCCCTCGGTCCCGGGAGCGAGCCGGTTGCGGATTCGAGTGTTGGCGAAGGTCCCACGGATCATGACCTCGTGATTGCCCCGCCTCGACCCATAGGAGTTGAACTCCTCGAGAGGCACCCCGTGCTCGGTCAACCACTGGCCCGCCGGGCCGGAGGACTTGATCGAGCCCGCAGGTGAGATGTGGTCGGTCGTGATGCTGTCGCCGAGGATTGCGATTACCCGCGCGCCGGACAAGTCGGAGGCCGGCTGTGGCTCGGCCTCCATCTCGTCGAAGAAGGGAGGCTTGCGTACGTAGGTCGAGACGTCGCCCCAGCCGTAGCGTGGACCGCTCGGGACGTCGAGGTTCTGCCACTGCTCGTCCCCGGCGAATACGTCGGCATAATCCCTTTCGAACAGATCGGCGCCGACGCTGCGAGCGGATACCTCGACGACCTCGTGCAGGCTCGGCCAGATGTCACGCAAGTAGACGGGCTCGCCGTCGGTCCCGGTCCCGAGCGGGTCGTTCACGATGTCGACGGCCATCGAACCGGCAAGGGCGTAGGCCACGACGAGCGGCGGCGACGCGAGGTAGTTCATGCGCACGTCAGGGTGGATCCGGCCTTCGAAGTTGCGGTTGCCGGACAGCACCGCTGTGACGGCGAGGTCGTGCTCGTTGATGGCTGCCGATATCTCGGGCTCGAGCGGCCCCGAGTTGCCGATGCATGTCGTGCATCCGAAGCCGACCAACTCGAAGCCCAGCGTGTCGAGAGATTCCTGCAGTCCGGCTCGCTCGAAGTAGTCGATGGCGACCCGCGATCCCGGGGCAAGGGTCGTCTTCACCCATGGTTTCGAACGCAGACCGCGTTCGACCGCCTTCTTCGCGAGCAGCCCGGCGGCGATCATCACTTGCGGGTTCGAAGTGTTGGTGCAGCTCGTGATGGCGGCGATCACGACGTGACCATGATCGAGCTCGAACTCGGTGCCGCTAGCTAGGCGCACCGGTACCGGCTCACCGGTCTTGGCGCCCTCGGGCAGCGATGCCGGCAGAACCTCGAAGAAACGCTCCCGCGCCTGCGCCAACCGAACCCTGTCCTGCGGCCTCGAAGGCCCGGCGATGCTCGGCTCAACCGTTGACAGGTCGAGCTCGAGGCGCTCGTCGTAGTTGGGATTGGCGTCGGGGTCGTGCCAGAGGCCTTGTTCTTTCGCGTAGCTCTCGACGAGCCGCCGCAGCTCGGCCGGCCGGCCGGTGAGCTCGAGGTACCGGAGCGTCTCGGCGTCGATCGGGAAGATCGTGACGGTTGACCCGTACTCCGGCGACATGTTGCCGATGGTCGCCCGGTTCTCGAGCGGGACGCTCGCGACGCCGGGGCCGTAGCACTCGACGAACTTGCTGACCACGCCGTGCTGACGGAGGAGCTGCGCGATCGTGAGGACGAGATCGGTCGCGGTCGTGCCCTCCGGCAGATCGCCGTGAAGCCGGAGCCCAACCACAGGAGGCACGAGCATCGAGATCGGCTGGCCGAGCATCGCCGCTTCGGCTTCGATCCCGCCCACGCCCCAGGCGAGGACGCCGAGGCCGTTCACCATCGGTGTGTGCGAGTCGGTCCCGACAAGGCTGTCGGGGTAGGCGTTCTGTTCGGTGTCGGTGAAGACGACCCGGCTCAGGTACTCGAGGTTCACCTGGTGACAGATGCCCGTCCCGGGCGGCACGACCCGGAAGTCGCTGAAGGCCTGTTGGCCCCACCGGAGGAACCGGTAGCGCTCAGCGTTGCGCTCGTACTCGAGCGCGACGTTGAGGGCCAACGCGTCCCGGCGCCCGTAGAAGTCAGCCACCACCGAGTGGTCGATCACGAGGTCGACGGGAATCTGCGGGTTGACCCGATCGGGCTTGCCTCCGAGCGCCTCGACGGCATCGCGCATGGCGGCGAGGTCGACCACACAAGGGACGCCGGTGAAGTCCTGTAACAAGATGCGGGCAGGCGAAAATGCGATCTCCTGCTCAGGTCTTAAAGAGGAGGCTGCCGCCCTCGACGATGCGAGGGCCTCGATGTCGGACGCCTTCACGTGCAGCCCGTCCTCGTGGCGGAGCAGGTTCTCGAGAAGCAACTTGATGGAGTACGGGACCGTCGCGAGATCGCAGAGCGACGACAGGGCGTCCAGCCGGTGGATCTGATAGTCGTCCTCGCCGACCCCAAGAGTTCCTCGAGAGCCGAAACTGTCCATCGCGTTGGTCTCCGTCATCGCTGCCTCCCGGCTGTGATCTAGGTGTTCGTCGGATCCGACACTTCCGTGTCCGATCCGCAGGCTACCGGTTCGGGTCCATCGCCTGACAAGACAACGAGACACGAGCCGCACCCGGGTTGACCCGGTCGCGCAGCCGGCGGAGCAACTCCACCAGCAGCTCCCGCTCCCCGGTCGAAAGGACGCCGCCGAGGACGGACTCCAGGTGATCTCGGTGACAGTTCAGCGCGCCCTCCATCCGCTGCGTCCCAGTCGGTGTCAGGCTCGCAAAGGCACCGCGGCGATCTTCGGGGCAGACCTCCCTGTTCACGAGGCCGGCGTCCGTCAGCCGGTCCACGGCGCGGGTCAGCCCGCTCGGGGTGAGCGACGTCTGGGCAGCGAGGTCGCTCATGCGGAGGCGGCCTCCCGGCGAGCGCACGAGGCGCACGAGCACGTCGAAACTCTGCGGTGGAAGCTGATAGTCCTCTTCCCACCTCGGCCCGGCAATTCGGCGCAACCCGGTGGCGGTCTCGAGGAGGAGACCCATGAGAGCGACGGGGTCCTCGGGCGTGCTCACGACCGGTGAGTCTATCGAGCGTCGGGCGTTAGTTGCTTAAGAAACTACCGTGGCCGCCTCCTCACCACGCCTGACCACTTCCACCTGGCAATGCTCTGGCAGAGGACTACGCTCCGCACATGTCCCGATCTGCCCCTCCCACCATCAGTGATCGGTCTCCGGCCTTTATGGAGCGAGTACTGACCGCGCTTCCCGCCGTGTCGATGATCGTAGATCGGGAGGGCAAAATCCTTTACGCCACGGGCAGTCTCAGCTTGATCGCCTCGCGGGGATCGGCCGATCTCGTCGGCACTCGCCTCGTCGACCACGTCGACGACGCTGAACGGGAAGTAGTGACCGAGCTCTTGAAGGTCATTTCGGAAAGCCGGCAAGGCGAGATAATCGGTCCTGCGCGTGTCACTTACCTGGACGTCGACGAGAAAAGACGTACCACCGCGGCCTGGGGCGTCAACTGCCTCGGGGACGACGAGATCGACGCCATCGTCGTGATGCTGCTCCCTGAGAGCTCCTACGACCGTTTCGACCACGTGCTCATGAGCGTGGTGAGCGGTACATCGCTCGAACTGACCTTCAGTGGCCTCGCGCAGGCGCTGCGGTACCCGCCGGTCTCTGCGGAGAGCTTCTTCTTGATGGGTGGCGCGGACGACCGAAGCGTCATCCGCGTGCCGGACCTGGCAGAGGTGCCTGGGCCTCCAGGGCTCGGTCCCTGGGACGAGGTGTGGACGACCGACGAGCCTGCCATCTACCGGAACCTCGCTGACCTCCCCACTTCGCTGCGGGATTCCGCCCAGCGCGCCGGGTTCGGTTCGGTCGCTTGTTTCCCCATCAACCGGAGCGTTGACGGCCGGGCGAGCGCTTGCCTCGTCGTGTGGTCACGCGCCGGCGGTCCGCCACCGCTCAACTCTCGCATGGCGATCGATCGGGCCGCGGCGATCGCCGCCCTCTCTATCTCGCACATCTCGGTCGAGGCAGGTTTGCGCGACGCGGCCTATAGAGATTCGCTGACTGGTTTGGGGAATCGGCGGTGTTTCTTCGAGGCGTTGGAAGCCCAGGTGCTCGCGGGTGAGCAACCGGCCGTCCTCTACATCGACCTCGATGGTTTCAAGGCGGTGAACGACTCGCTCGGCCACCTCGCGGGGGACGCCGTGTTGCGGGTGGCCGCTCGCCGCCTGTTCTCCGTCATGCGCCCGACCGACGAACTAGCCCGTCTCGGGGGCGACGAGTTCGCCGTTCTCTGTGCGGGAGCGGTGTCGATCGACCAGATGACGATGATCGCGAGCCGTATTGTCGACCAGCTGAACCAACCTCTGTCGGTAGGAGACGGGCAGAACGTCGACACGGGCGCCAGCGTGGGGATCTCCCTCGGCCTCCCGGTCGGTACGCCGGCGGACTCCATCCTCGGGCACGCGGACCGCGCGTTGTACGAGGCGAAGGCGCAGGGGCGAGGACGCTGGGCGTTCGCCGACCCGAAGGTGGACGTCTCAGCAGGTTGAGCTTGCGCTGACCCGCCCGAGTTACCGCGGCCCCTCGTGAGGCCTTAGATTCGAGGCTGACGGCGGGCGCTCTCGCCCGCGATTTCTGGAGGTTTCCTGTGTCAGTACGCCGCGTCCTTTCCGCCACGGCAGGCGTGGTCGCGACAGCGGCTCTCGTGTCGGCGTGTGGCGGAGGCGCTCCCGCCTCCAACGGGCTCGTCAACAAGTCCTCCAAGCAAATCATCACTGCGGCGCTCGGGGCGATGTCGGGTGCGACCTCGACGCGGCTGAGTGGATCTGTCGACAGTGGAACCCAGCACCTGACGATCGACCTGACGATGTTCAAGAACGGGGACACTGACGGAACCTTCGGGTTGTCGACCGCGCCGGGGCACCTCGTGATCGTCGGCAAGGACATCTACTTCAGCGGGACGGCCGCCTTTTGGGAGGCGCTCACCTCCGGCGAGAGCTCCACGATGCCAGCGGCCGTCGCCGCCAACCTCGCCGGGAAGTGGGTGCTCCTCCCCGCGAGCGCCGACAGCAGTTTCGACACGCTGACCCTGGCTTACTTCGTGAAATCGGTCCGAACGTCCTCCAGCAAGCTGGTGAAGGCAGGGAGGAGCACGATCGACGGGCAGAAGACCGTCGGTGTGAAGGGATCCCAGGAGGGGCTTATCTGGGTCTCGGCGACCGGCACGCCATACCCGGTGGAGGCGACTCAGTCGACCTCAGCGGGGAGCACTGAGAAATTGACGTTCAGTGACTGGAATCAAGGCACGGCCCCGACTAAGCCGAAGGGTGCCGAACCGTACGCGACGCTGATCGGCTAGCCGGCGGGCACCTCTCGAATGGCGTCGCTCCCTAGTCGATCTCTGCCCAGATGCGGTGCTCGAAGGGATCGTCGAGCTCCGCTCGCAGAGCTACCTGCTCGGGCTCGCGCTCGGCCTCGCCCACATCGAAGGCGAGCACAGACCCGTCCGCGCCGAGACCCCCATCGAGCCCCATCTCAGCTCGGGCTTTCTTAGCGGCCGCGTCCCAGCGCTCTTCGACGTGGCCGAAGCGCCAGATCCCAAGGGCGACGACCCAAGTCACCACGAACAAGCCGACGATGATGAAGCCCGCCGCGTTGATATTGAAGTCCTGGAAGAACACCGCCGCTCGCCCTGAGACGTTGAACTCCTGGGTGAGCAGTCCTACGAGCTCCACGGTCCCGATCATGAACGCGACGGCAACCGAAAGACCCGTGATCGTGATGTTGTAATAGACCTTCCGGATCGGGCGCGAGAACGCCCAGCCGTAGGCGAAGTTCATGAAGCAGCCGTCCATCGTGTCAAGAAGGCTCATCCCGGCCGCGAACAGGATCGGGAGGGACAAGATCGCGTAGAAGGGGAGTCCGCTCTCCACCGCGGTTCCCGACAAGATGAGAAGTCCGACTTCGGTCGCAGTGTCAAACCCGAGGCCGAACAGCACACCGATCGGGTACATCTTCCAAGGGGTGTCGATCCGACGTGCGAGCTTGCCGAAACAGCGGTTCATCAGACCCCGCTTGTTCAGCTGCTCCTCGAGCTCTTCGTCGTTGTACTTGCCCTGGCGCATCTCCTTGAAGACGTGGACGATCGAGACTAGGACGACGATGTTGAGCGCAGCGATCAGGTACAGGAAGAAGCCCGACACAGAGGTGCCGACGATGTTGGTGAGGTTGTGCAGGCCCGACTTGCCGTTCTTCACCTGCGCATCCAGTGCCCGGATCCCGAAGTTCAGCAGGATCGCGAGTCCGAAGACGACCGACGAGTGCCCGAGAGAGAAGAAGAAACCCACGCTCAACGGCCGCTTACCCTCACTCATCAGCTTGCGCGTCGTGTTATCGATCGCGGCGATGTGGTCGGCGTCGAAGGCGTGCCGCATGCCGAGGGTGTAGGCCAGGATCCCCGTACCGATGCCGAACACGGCGCCATGGGCGCTGTTCTGGTGGAAGTGGTGAGCGACCGCCGCGAACAGCAGAGCGAAGCCGACGACGTGAAGAGCGACGACCGTGCCGGCCATGCCCCCCATCCGCATCCATTCGGCCGGAGAGAGGGCGTCTTGGATCCGCCGGAGCCGGGAGCTGGGGATCGTTACCGCCGAGGTAGCCATCGGGTCCCACCTTAGTCAATTGCGACCTGCTTGCGACAGGGCCCAGCTCGCTGCACCTGACCCACGTCAACAAGAGCTGATGGTCCTAAGCTGAAACTGATGAGTGCCGTCCCCGTCGCACCGGCATCAGAGCCGGTCGAGGAAGTCCTCGCGCTCCTGCGGGCGCGAGGCGGGAGGGTGACGACTGCCCGCCGGCAACTCCTGGAGGCCCTCTTCGAATCGGCTGACCATCGCACCGCCGAGGATCTAGCGGCCACAGTGCAGGCCCGCTCACCCGACGTCCACATCTCGACGATCTACCGGAACCTTGACGAGCTCGAGCGCCTCGGCGTGATCGTTCACACGCACCTCGGCCACGGCCCGGCGAGCTATCACCTCGCGTCGTCGCCGCACGGCCACCTCGTGTGCGAGACGTGTGGGTTGACGATCGAAGCACCAGAACAGCTGTTCAGCGGGCTCTCCCGGAGCGCCCGAGACCGATTCGGATTCCGCATCGACCCGCGGCACTTCGCCGTCCTCGGCCGCTGCCGAGATTGCGAGGCCCAGTGACCACCGTGGCACCCCAGCCCCTCACCATCATCGACCCGGAGTTCTGGCAGCTGCCGCTCGCCGCTCGCATGGCTCACTTCGCCGAGCTGCGCCGGGAGGCACCGTTCACTCGCTTCAACTTCGTCGATCCATTCACCGAAGGCGAGGACGAGTTCTTCGCCGCGACCAGCTACGCCGAGGTGGTCGAGATCAGCCGGCGCCCGCTCGACTTCTGCTCGGGCAAAGGATCGACGAGCATCGTCGACATGCCCTTGGATGTCATGGAGTTCTTCGGGTCCTTCATCGTCATGGACGATCCCCGGCATGCCCGCCAGAGAGGAATCGTCGCCCGCTCGTTCACCCCTCGTCAGCTGCAGAGCGTCCTCGACTCGGTCGAGGCGACGTGCTCAGAGGTCATAGACGACATGTGCGAGAAGGGCGAGGTGGACTTCGTGAGAGCCATCTCCCAACCTTTCCCGCTGCTCGTGATCTGCGACATGATGGGGATCCCGCGCAGCGAATTCTCGACCGTGCTGAACGCCACGAACATCATCCTCGGAGCGGGAGACCCGGAGTTCTTCGGCGAGAATGAGGACCCTTTCGGCACTCTGATCGGTGCGGCGCTCGAGCTGACCAATCTCATGAACGAGCTGGCAGAGCACCGGCGGGCTCATCCGGCAGACGACCTCACAACCGCTCTCGTGCACAACGACGTGGGCGAGGAGATGCTCGCCCCGAACGAGCTGGCGCCGTTCTTCATCCTCTTGGCCGTCGCCGGCAACGACACGACACGCACGGCCTTGAGCGCGGGGATGAACCTGCTGGCGCTCAATCCCGAAGAGCGAAGGATCTGGCAGTCCGACCCCGAGACGAGGACAACGGCCGCTGTNNTACGGTGCCGCGAGCCGGGACCCGCTCGTGTTCGAGGACCCCGAGGTCTTCAACGTGCGACGTGATCCGAACCCGCATCTCGGCTTCGGAGGGCCGGGGCCCCACTTCTGCCTGGGGGCGCACTTGGCTAGGCGGGAGATCTCGGTCATGTTTCGTCAGCTTTTCAAGCGACTGCCCGACTTGGAGGTGACCGGCGACCCGGTGCCACTCCAGGCGATGGGCATCCCGCTCGTCGGGGGCATCAAGCACCTTCCTGTGCGGTTCACTCCTACGAAGCCGGTCGGCGCCCCATCCTGAAGCGGGCGAAGGCGTCGCCGACGGGCACCCCGGTAGCGAGATCGGCGAGTCGCTCGCCGAGGAGCGGCCCGAACTTGAAGCCGTGGCCGGACGTCCCCGCGCCGATCACGACTCGGCCGACCCGGTCGATGATGAAGTCGTCGTCAGGAGAGTTGTCATAGAGACACCGCTCGCTCCCCACCACCCGCCCCTCCCACTCCGGCAGCATCTCGGCCGCAGCCTCGAGGACGCGCTCCAACAGGACGGGGTCGTCACTCATGTCAGTGGAGTCGAGGTCCACAGGCGGTGCATCTCCGTGTAGCCCGACCTTGATCGTCGACGATCGCCTGACCGGCAGTGCGTAGAGCAGTGGAGAGGCCCGGTTGATCACCACGGGCATCAGGTCCGAAGTGAGAGGCAGATAGACAACCTGCTCGAGGGTTGGGGTTTGCGCAGGGATGTCGGCTATCTCGGCTATCTCGGCCAGCCGGACCAGGCGGGAAGTGGCGGGTCCGGCGCAGATGACTGCCACCGAGGCTGACAGTTCGACGGCGCCAGCCGTGACCTGCACCCGCTCGCCGTTGGGTCGGATCGCTGTCACAGCCGCCGACTCGAGCAACGTGAATCCCGCCGTGTCGCGCAGCGCTTGCAGGCATCGGTCAGCACTGAGGACTCCCGAGTCAGGTTCGAAGACGGCTTCGGCGACATTGACCATGCCTGGGTAGCGGCGGGCCACTTCTGCGGCTGGCAAGAGCTCGCACGGGGCGCCACACGCCCCGAGCGCCTCGGTGAGCAATGGCAGGTCGTCGCCGAAGGTCAGCTGGCCGGTGATCTCGAGCAGCTCGAGTCCTGACTCGGCCGCGAGATCCAACCACAGCGCCCGAGCCTCTTGCGCCATGCCCACGTAGAGCGGGTCGTCGTACCCGTAGCGGAAGATCCGAGCGGTGCCTTTCGATCCCGAGCCGTCGTGACCAACATGAGCGGCCTCGAGGACCACCACCTCGTGTCCACGGCGGGCAAGCGCCCATGCGGTGGAGAGCCCGAGAAGGCCGGCTCCGACAACGGCGAACTCGGCCTCGTTCATCGAGCGGACAACTCCTGAAGGAGCGTTTCGACCGTCCACGTGGGACAGCCGCATCCGAGGAAGTCGCTGTCGCCTGTCAGGATCCCCGACTCCAGCGTTAGTGCGAGCGCGACCTTCGCCCAATCGTTGGGATCCCGAGGGTGCGCCAAGAGCTCACGACCTCGCTTGCGCAGCAACTCGGCGACGAGCACGCTCGCGTCGACGACGACGATCACTCGGGCAGGCGCTGCCGAAGGTCGAAGAGGCCCGCGAGGTCCTCCTCGGCCATCCCAGTCTCTTCGAGGATCTGCCCGATAGTGGTTTCCAGCTTGGCAACTGCCCGGCGGACTTCGTCCTCGTCGCGCTCGATCGGGATATAGAAGCCGATCACTTTGCCGTGACGATTCACCGCGATTGGCTCCGAGCCGGAAAGGTAGGCGCTCGCGTTGTTCCTGAACTCTCGTACCCCAACGCTCTTCAGCTTCGCCAACTGTGGCTCCCTTGTGTACACATAGTAGCGCGAACTGTTGCGGATCCCATTACGATGGGGATCCCATCACGATTTGGAACGCGAGACTGATCGACAAATTTGATCGACTACCGCCAGCCCCGAGTTCAAGGGTTTCGCCCTGCAGGGCCTTGAACTGGGGGAAAATTTGGGATAAGGGAGATAGGCACTGCGACGGCCAGGTCCCCAACTACCAGGCACTTCGCAATCGAGACGGCGCAGAGTCGGGCGAGGCAAGCGCCGGGCTGCCACCCGGCCGCCCAGGGTTGGGCGGGAAGGTGGCAGCTCCGGCAGATGGTCTGGATTGCATCCCGGCACCGGTTATGTCGGTATGCCGGCCGGGATCGCTGGCTGGGCCGCTGAGGACCTGACGGTTATGC
Source organism: Acidimicrobiaceae bacterium (assembly GCA_003136185.1). Lineage (GTDB taxonomy): Bacteria > Actinomycetota > Acidimicrobiia > Acidimicrobiales > Bog-793 > Palsa-601. Next base: position 17,268 of record PLDN01000096.1, read on the forward strand.
GCCGGCTGTTGAGGTCGTCGGTTTGGCGACGAAGCGGCCTTGGGCCACCTGGGAGAGTGTCACCCGGCTCACCTGGTATGTAAGGGGGTTTCCAGTGGGTGGTTGGCCGACTGTGCCACCCGAGAACGAGATCGGGATCCCCGTCGTGGCATCGATGGTCAACTGTTCTTGGACGCCGCCGCCAACGGGTTGGGCGCACGTGGCGCACTTCGACGGGTTCGGGAACGCGGCCGAGATCTGTACTGCGGGCTCACCGTTGGCGATCGTGTCGGTGACCGTGACCTCGGGGATGAGCGAGATCAACCGCATCACTCCGGCTCGCACGGTCGGATTGCCAGACCCGGCGACGAGCGCGTCGAGGGAGTCCTCCCAGAGCCAGTTGTCTGCGAGCATGCTCCCCGGCGACGGCGCTGTCACTGACGGGTCTGGTGCCGTCTCCATCTCCTCCGCGGCGCTCGTGAGATTGCCCGTCGCTGCGTCGGTGGCGGCGGCGATCTCCCGAGCGAAGATGCCGTCGCCCCGGTCGTTTCCTTCGGCGACCTGGGCGGGGAGTCCGGCCTCGGTCGGCGCGAAGTAGTACTTGCCGCTGTCGGTGTAAAGGTCGGCGCCGAGGATCGTTGCGCCACCGTTAGTCACTGCTGAGCGGATGACCAGCGTGGCGTTCCCGGCTGGCGCCGGCGATGCGAGGACGGCGCTGGCGAGACGAGCGAGGATCGTCCCGCCGACCGTGTGCCCCACGTGTTGAACCGTCGGGGCTGGGCGCTCGGCGGCGTGAGCCGCCGGGCTGGGCGTCTTGCCGGTGCCCGTCGCAAGGGAGAAGCCTGTGACCGCAAGCGCTGCCGCAGCCGCGACGCTCGCAGCACCGACCAGGGTGCGTCGAGCCCGGACCGAACGACGCCTTGAAGCGCTCTCGAGATCGGGGGCGTCAAGGACGGCCATTGCGGCGGCGCCGATCACAGACTCGTCAGCCGAGTCGACACGCCCATACCGGGCGAGGAGTTCGAGAGAATCGGGGGAATGCATTGGGATCAGACCTCCTGGTAGGTGGAATATGGGTTCGTTAAGTCGGATGTATCGATCGAGCGTTGGAGGATCAGGCGGGCACGATGTAGGCGGCTTCGCACGGTGCTGGGGGGCAGGCCCAACGCCAACGCCACCTCCGTCGGGGTGAGCTGCTCCCACGCGACCAGCAGGACCACCTCGCGATAGTCCTCGCCTAATGCCGCCAACGCCGCTGTAAGAGCGAGACGGAACCGGAC
>PLDN01000189.1:0-1481 GCA_003136185.1 Acidimicrobiaceae bacterium
TCCTCGAGGTCTTCGTCCACGAGAACGAGGAAGAGGACCCAGAGGCCCTCATCCCCATCTGCGAGGACCGGGCGCGCAAGCACGCCCTCAACGCCTACTGGATGCTTTACGAGCCAGAGCAGCTGCAACGCCGCGCCGGGCAGGGAGTCAGGCAGGGCTACGAGGACGCCGGCCCGATCACGCCCTCGAGCGAGGTCGGGTAGAACTGGCTCCGTGAGAGTCGCTACCTGGAACGTCAACTCGATCGGCGCACGCATCCCACGGGTCAACGAGTGGCTGGCTGAGACCCAACCGGACGTCCTGTGCCTGCAGGAGACCAAGTGCGCAAACGACGCATTCCCTGGTGAGGAAGCCGAACGGCTCGGCTATGAGGCCCTGGCGCACGGCGATGGGCGCTGGAACGGCGTGGCGATACTGTCCCGTATCGGCATAGAGGAAGTGGGCCTCGGCTTCCCTGGACAGCCCGGCTACGCGCCGCCGCCCGACGAAGAGACGCCCTCTCTACTCGATATCGCCCCCGTCGCCACAGTGGAGTCGAGGGCCGTCGGCGCCACCTGCGGACCGCTCCGTATCTGGTCTCTCTACGTCCCGAACGGCCGGTCCCTCGACAGCCCGCACTACGCCTACAAGTTGGAGTGGCTCGCCGCGCTCAGGGACGCGTTTGCAACAGAGCTCGCCCAACCACGCCCGTTCATCGCGACGGGCGACTTCAACATCGCGCCGACCGACACCGACGTCTGGGACCCGACCGCATTCGTGGAGTCCACGCACGTCACTGTTGCCGAGCGCCAGGCGCTCGCCGAGCTCCGGGCGCTAGGCCTGAACGACGTAATCCCTCGGGCGATGAAGCACGACACCCCCTACACCTACTGGGACTACCGGGCGGGCATGTTCCACAAGAACGAGGGCATGCGGATCGACCTCGTATATGCCAACGATCCCGCATTCTCAGCCGTGAAGGACGCCTACGTGGACCGGGAAGCCCGCAAGGGCAAAGGGCCATCCGATCACGCGCCCGTGGTCGTCGACCTCGACCTCTGAGGCTCAGGCGTCCCGCGGCGCGAAGACGAAGAGCAGGTCGACCTCGCAGGCGCGCTCGCCCCGCACCCGAGCCTCGCCGTGCCCGGTACCAGCCATCGACGACAGCTTGCCGAGCGTCACAGTGAGCTCGAGCTCGTCACCGGGCACGACCTGACGCCGAAAGCGCGCCCGGTCGATTCCTCCGAACAGCGGCAGCCGCTCCGCGTAGCGAGGATCTGCGAGCACCGCGGCCGCGCCGAGCTGGGCGAGCGACTCGACCATCAGCACCCCGGGCAAGGTCGGGCGCCCGGGGAAGTGGCCGGCGAAGAACTCCTCGCTTCCGCTCAAACGCCAGATGCCCGAGGCGGAGACTCCAGGTTCAAGATCTGTGATCTCGCTCACCAGGAGAAACGGCGCCCGGTGCGGCACCAGCTCCTCCACCACCCACGTCCGGCTCACAA
>PLDN01000189.1:1517-7177 GCA_003136185.1 Acidimicrobiaceae bacterium
GCCGGAGCCGCTTGCACCTTCCTTGCCGGAGCCGCTTGCGCCTTCCTGGCCGCTGATACGGGAGCGGATCTCTTTGCCGGCGCCGCTCTCTTAGAGGGTGCACTGGCCTTGGCCGGGCGGGCGACCGCCGCATTCTTGGCGGGCAGCGCAGTCGCTTTCCTTGCTGGCGCAGTCGCCTGAGAGCGCAGAGACGCTGGGCCTTTCTTAGCCGCCCCGTTTGCTCTCATGCGAGGAGGCGCCGGGGCCTTCTCGAGCGGCGCCGCCGGTCTCCGGCCACGTGCGGCCTTCGGGGGCGGCGCCGCGGCGGGTGTCGTCGCCGGGGCCGCGGCCCGACCCGCGGCGCTCTTGCGGGGACGGGCGGTCGCCTTCGCAGGCGCAGCCGCCTTCCGCGCCAGTCTCACCTCGGCCGCGATCATCTCCTCACTCGGCCGCCCCGACACGACGGCGACACCGGGCACAGCGAGCTCGACGCCCCGCCTCAAAGGGTCGAGCGCCGTGACGACGAGCGTCCGTTCCTCGTCTTTCTTCAGCACCTCGCGAGCACTGCGCGGAGGCGGTTCGGCCATGTTGGCAAGTGGGACGTAGCACTGGACTCCGCCGACGAACACGACCGCGCCGTGTGAGGTGTAGCTCTCGACCCGCCCAACTACCTCGGTCCCGAGGGGGTGCTCTGCGATGAACGAGATGAACGTGAGCGGGTCGTTGACCGCTGCCGCGGCCGAGGGCGGCGGGCTCGACCTCCGAGAGGACGCACGCGGCAAAGCGGGCTCGCTCCCCTCCGCGACGGCCTTCTTGGAGGCGCGCCGCGGGGCGGCCGGCGCACGGCCAGCCACGGCAACCGGCGGCGAGACTGCTTCTTTCGTCGCTGCTTCGATCGCCTTTGAGACCTTCTTCTTTGCGCGATCGGTATCGCGCACGGCCCGGTGGCTCTTCGGACCGCGTACGGGAGTACGGGGAGTGAAGATCCACCCGACCCCAGGCACCGGGGTAGCGCCGAGGAGCCGGCCTCGTTCGAACAGCCATGGGTGCTCGCCATGGAACTCCTGGAAGGAGTCGTTCGACAGCACGATGGCGTCGACCTTCTCGGCGATTCGCAAGAGAAACGCATCGCCGCGCCCGATCGCTCCGGCGGGCGGGTGGACGTACTCGCCCTCGATGGCCGCCTTCTCGAAGTGGTCGAGCTCGGACGGGTCTATCCGGTGAGAAAAGGTGGCGTCGACAATCACCGTCACCTCGGCCTCGGGGTACTCTCTCCGCAGCTCGGCGACCGCCTCTTCCAACTGGCGGAGGCTGGGCGCGTTGCGCCCCTCGGTCGCAACATTCGATCCGTCGACAACTAGGTGCTCACTTGGCATGCCGCCGTTAGTCAAGCATTTCTGCTCGATGCCCCGGCGGACACTCCCCTAGGCTGGCCGAATGCCGCCTCGTGACCGGAGCTCGCTCGGCGACCAGGAGCGCAACATCCGGGCGGTGCTCTTCGACTTCGGTGGCGTCCTGTCCACGAGCCCGTTCGAGGCCTTCGAGCGTTACGAGCAGGCCAACGGGCTCCCGAGCGGCTTCATCCGTACGCTCAACGCGACGGACCATCACGAGAACGCCTGGGCGCGCCTCGAGCGCAGCGAAGTCTCGATCAGCGAATTCGTGAAGCTCTTCGAGGCGGAGGCCGAGGCGGCGGGACACCTCCTCGACGGAGCCGCCGTGCTGGCTCTCCTCGGCGGCGAGATCCGTCCCGGGATGCTCCGCGCCGTCGAGCGCTGCCACGCGAGCTTCCTCGTCGGCCTGCTCACGAACAACTTCCTCTCAGCGGAGGCGGCGGCACGGCCTGGCGGCATGATCGATCACGTGCTCGGCCTCTTCGACGAGGTCATCGAGTCTTCGAAGGTCGGTGTGCGCAAGCCTGAGATGCGTTTCTTCGAGATTGCGTGTGAGCAGTTGGGGATCGAGGTAGACCAGGCTGTCTTACTCGACGACCTCGGGATCAACTTGAAGCCGGCGCGTGCGATGGGCATGACGACCATCAAGGTGACGAGCGAGGCCCAAGCTCTCGGCGACCTCGGGGAAGTGCTCGGGATCGACTTCAGCTGACCGAAGGGCCGACGGATCGGTCCATGAGGTCCAAGAGCTCGAGCTGGTGGATGATGCTCGACCCGGTTGCCGTGCTGCCGCTGATCGGCCGGCTTACGTGACGCAGCTGCGCACGATCCCGCAGTATCCGGTGAAGGAGACCGTGGACGTAGTTCCAGGCGCCCATGTTCTCAGGTTCCTCCTGGAGCCACACGACCTCTTCGAGTGACGGGTAGGCGTCGAGCGCAGCAAGGATGTCGCTCTCGGGCCACGGGTGCAGCTGCTCGACCCGGATGATCGCGACCGGCTCCTGCTCCGCACTCAAGAGCTCGTCTCGCCGCGCCGTGGCGTCGTAGGCGACCTTCCCCGAACTGAGCACGATGCGGCGGACCGTAGCGGCGTCGATCGGTGCGGGATCGGCGAGGACGGCCTGGAAATGTCCATCGGCGAGCTCGTCGACCGGCGAACGAGCCTGGCGGGCCCTCAACAGCGACTTCGGCGTCATCACGACGAGCGGCCGGCGGATGGTCCGGCGAACCTGTGCCCGCAAGAGATGGAAGTACTGCGCTGCTGTTGTCGGCTGCGCAACTGTCATGTTCCCTTGCGCGCACAGCAGCAAGAAACGCTCCAACCGCGCCGACGAATGCTCCGGCCCCTGTCCCTCGTAGCCGTGTGGCAAGAGCATCGTGAGAGCCGAATTCTGACCCCACTTCTCGCCCGCCGCCGCGATGAAGTTGTCGATGACGATCTGGGCCCCGTTGACGAAGTCGCCGAACTGCGCCTCCCAAGCCACGAGACCGTGGGTCGACTCGACCGAGTACCCGTACTCGAAGCCGAGGGCGGCGTACTCCGACAAGAGCGAGTCGTAGACCATGAACCGCCCGGGGCGCTCGCCCTCTGAGTCGAGCACCTCGGAGGTGTGCTGCAGCGGGACGAACTCGGCACCGGTCTCGTAGTCGACGAGCACGGAGTGACGCTGGCTGAAGGTGCCGCGGCGACTGTCCTGTCCCGAGAGGCGAACGTCGGTCCCATCCGCGAGGATCGTCCCGAACGAGAGCGCCTCAGCGAGCGCCCAGTCCACCTCGCCCGTGGCGTACAGCTCGGCGCGCTGATGAAGTTGGCGCGCGAGCTTCGGGTGGACCGTGAAGTCCGGGGGCGGGTCGTGAATGAGCCGCGAGAGGGCATCGAGCTGCGCGCGGGGGGCGGTCGTGTCAACACCCGAGAGCGGGGGGACGTCGACGAGCGCCGGGCGGATCAGCGTCTCGACCTTCGGCGGCGCCGATGCCCGCGTCTCGTCAAGTGCCTGCTGCAGGCGTTTCGAGAAGTCCTCGAGGGCCCTCTCAGCCTCCTCGATCGTGATGTCGCCTCGCTTGACGAGCGATTCGGTGTAGAGCTTGCGGACCGAACGATGCTGCTCGATCTCGCGGTACATGAGCGGCTGGGTGTAGCTCGGGTCGTCGCCCTCGTTGTGGCCGTGCAACCGGTAGCAGACCATGTCGATCACGACGTCTTTGTGGAAGCGCTCGCGGAACCCAACCGCCAAGCGGGCTACCCGGACGCACGCCTCGGGGTCGTCCCCGTTCACGTGGAAGATCGGCGCCTGGACGGTCTTCGCAACGTCGGTGCAGTAGACCGACGAGCGAGCCGACTCCATCGGGGTCGTGAAGCCCAGCTGATTGTTGATGACAAGGTGGACCGTGCCTCCCGTGCGGTAGCCGCGGAGCTGGGAGAGCTCGAGCGTCTCGGCAACGACACCTTGACCGGCGAAGGCCGCGTCGCCGTGTATCAGCGTCGGCAGCACCGGGAACGTACCGGGCGTGTCATGCAGGTCCTGCCGGGCGCGGGCGATCCCTTCGACGACCGGGTCGACCGCCTCGAGGTGCGACGGGTTCGAGGCGAGCGTGATCGCTAGCTCCAAGCCGTCGCGGGTCGCGAACTTGCCGCTCGCGCCCTTGTGGTACTTCACGTCGCCCGAGCCCTGGACGCTCTCGGGATCGACGTTGCCCTCGAATTCGGCGAAGATCTCGCCGTAGGACTTTCCGACGATGTTGGCGAGCACGTTCAGGCGGCCGCGGTGCGCCATCCCGATGACCGCCTCGGCGATCCCGTTGCGCACGGCTTCGTCGAAGACCGCGTCGAGGAGCGGGATGGCTGACTCGGCGCCTTCGAGGCCGAAGCGTTTCTGGCCGACGTAGCGGGTATGGAGGAACCGTTCGAATGCCTCTGCAGCGTTCAGGCGCTCGAGCACGTGATGCTGTTCTGATGGCGACAGGACGCCGGGCACCCCTTCGACATGCGCCTGGATCCATTGCTTTTGCTCGGGATCCTGGATGTGCATGTACTCGATGCCGACTGTGCGGCAGTAGGCGTCACGCAGGATGCCGAGGATGTTGCCGAGCGGCCGTTCCTTCTTGCCCGCGAGGCCCTCGGTGACGAACTCGCGCTCGAGGTCGAAGACCGTCAACCCATAGGTGAGCGGGTCGAGCTCGGAGTGCAGCTTCGGAGCGTGCTGGCTGAGCGGGTCGAGATGGGCCATCAGGTGGCCACGGACCCGGTATATGTTGATCAGCTGCTGCACGGCGGCCTGCTTGATGAGGCGGCCGCGCTCGCCGTCCGCCCGGTTGAACGGGTTGACGTCCTCGTGCCAGCGAGCCGGCTGATAGGGCACCGCGAGCGAGTCGAAGATCTCGTCGTAAAAGCCGTGCTCACCGATCAGCAGCTCGTGGAGATGGGTGAGGAACATGCCCGACTCTGCGCCCTGGATGATCCGGTGGTCGTAGGTCGAGGTCAGCGTCACGACCTTCGAGATGCCGAGCTCTGCCAGTGCGCCCGGGTCGGCGGCTGCCCACTCGGACGGGTAGGCGAGCGAGCCCACCCCGATGATTGCCCCTTGGCCCGGCATGAGGCGAGGGACGGACTGCGTCGTGCCGAGCGTGCCGGGGTTGGTTAGGGAGACCGTCACACCTGCGAAGTCCTCGACGGCGAGCTTGTTGGTGCGAACCTTGCGGACGAGGTCCTCGTAGGCGTGGACGAACGAGGCGAATTCGAGCTCGTCGGCGTGCTTGATGCATGGGACGACGAGCGAGCGGCTTCCGTCGGACTTCTCGACGTCGACTGCGATCCCGAGCCCGACGTGCGGGTGGCGGAGGATCCCGGGAGTGCCCTTACCATCGGCGTCCGCCACAAACGCGGCATTGAGAGCCGTCACCGCCTGCAACGAGCGCACGACGGCCCAGCCGATCAGGTGGGTGAAGCTGACCTTGCCGCCGGTGGTGCGGGCGAGGTGGTTGTTGACCACCTGGCGGTTCACCTCGAGCAGCTTGGCGGGGACCGGGTGGACGCTCGTGGCGGTCGGGACCGAGAGCGATTGGATCATGTTCTCGGCAATGCGGGCCGCAACGCCGCGGAGCGGTTGGGCTACTGCGTCGGGCTCAGCGGCTGCGGCGTCCTTAGAAACGGACGCCTTATCCGCTGCGGCCGCCGCTGATCCGCTTCCGTTCGGCGCGGCTCTGGCCGGCGCGGGCACAGGAGCCGCGACTCGCCCAGCCGGGGCCGCGGGAGCTGCGGGGGCGGGGGCGGCGGTGGCGGCGGTGGCG
>PLDN01000095.1 GCA_003136185.1 Acidimicrobiaceae bacterium
CATCGACATGGACGTCGTGGACGCGTCGAACCTCCAGCGCCAAGTGCTCCACAACCTCGACCGCATCGGCGACCGGAAGGTCGATTCGGCAAAGAAGACTCTGACCTTGATGAACCCTGACGTGGATGTCGTGACGTACGACACCCGGCTCGGCGCCGACAATATCTTGGACATCATCGACGGCTACGACGTCATCGTGGACGGGACGGACAACTTCCCGACCCGGTATCTCGTGAACGACGCCTCGCTGCTGAAGCGCATACCTGTGGTGCACGGCTCGATCTTCCGCTTCGAGGGCCAGATCACGGTCTTTGCCCCTTACGACGGCCCCTGCTACCGGTGCCTCATCCCTGAGCCGCCTCCCGCCGAGCTGGCTCCGTCGTGCGCAGAGGCAGGTGTTCTCGGCGTTCTGCCCGGGATCATCGGCTCGATGCAGGCGATGGAGGCGATCAAGCTGTTGCTCGGGCTCGGCGACCCGCTCGTCGGCCGCCTACTCGCCTACGACGCCCTCGAGGAGTCCTTCCGCTCCTTCAAGGTCCGCCGCGATCCGGAGTGCCCTGCCTGCGGTGATCATGCAGGGCCCATCGCTATAGCCGAGTACGACGATCTGTGCATGCCGCATGTCGTGGAGGCGCCCGTTCCGGCTGCCGTCTGAGGGTTCGAGAGAGCGGCACCGGCGACGCCGCTGGCTCTCGTTTCACCGCCGAGCGCGAGCGACGACACAGCGTCTCGGCACGAGCTGCGCGCTTTTGGTGCGGCGCACGTGGTCGGGGCGACTCACCGGGGAATCCCGGTCACCATTCCGGCGAGGACCTTGGTCGACGTGGCCAGCCTGGCGGTCAACCATGCCGACGAGGAAGCGGTGGTGTGCCTCGTCTGTTTCTTCGTTTCCAAGCGACTGCTGCAGCTCTCACGTCTCGAGCAAGCGTTGGATCGACAAGCCGGGGGCCTCCCCGGTACCTTGCGCCTCCGATCGCTGATCGCAGAGATGGCGGGACCGACCGAGAGCGTGGCGGAGTTCGAGCTCGAGCTCGTGAGGCTGCTCGAAGCCGCCGGGCTGCCAAGGCCAAAGCTGCAGTTCGAGGTCCGAACCGCGCGGGGCGAACTGATCGGTCGCCTCGATGCGGCCTATCCCGAGTTACGGATAGCGATGGAGCTCGACGGCTACCGCTTCCATGCCGATTACGACTCGTTCGTGGCGGACCGCGAACGGCACAACCGCCTCGTTGCTGACGGTTGGACGGTGCTGCGAATGACTCTGGCCTCGATCAGGTCGAGTCCGCGAGAGGTCGTGGCCGATGTCCGGGCCGCCCTCGACCGGGTCCGAGCGGCCTGACGCTCAGGGCAGCTTGGCGCCCGGCGGGCGCTGGACCTTACGCTTGAACAATGGCATCGAAAGGCGATGACGCCCGGCACACCGATTCTGGTATCGAGATCAGGCGCCGGTACGACGCTGCGGACCTCGTCGGCTTCGATCCGGACAAGCAACTCGGCGAGCCGGGTGACTTTCCCTACACACGGGGAGTCCAGCCCAACATGTACCGCGGTCGCTTGTGGACGATGCGCCAGTACGCGGGTTTCGGGAGCGCGGAGGTCACGAACGAACGGTTCAAGTTTCTTCTGCAAGCCGGCCAGACGGGGCTCTCGTGCGCCTTCGACCTGCCCACGCAGATGGGCTACGACTCCGATCACCAACGGTCAGAGGGCGAGGTCGGGAAAGTCGGAGTGGCCATCGACTCGATCGAAGATATGCGCCTCCTCCTGCAGGGTCTCCCGCTCGACGAGGTCACGACGTCCATGACGATCAACGCGACTGCTGCGATCCTGCTCCTGTTGTACGAACTCGTCGCCGAAGAGCAGGGAGTCACTGCCGACAAGATCGGTGGGACGATCCAGAACGACATCTTGAAGGAGTACGTCGCCCGCGGGACATACATCTACCCGCCCCGGCAATCGATGAGGCTCGTCACGGACACGTTCGCCTATTGCGCCGAGCGGATCCCGGATTGGAACACGATCTCGATCTCCGGCTACCACATCCGGGAGGCCGGTTCGACGGCCGTCCAGGAGCTGGCGTTCACGCTCGCCGACGGCATCGCATACGTCTCGGCCGCGATCGACGCCGGGCTGAAGGTGGACGAGTTCGCGCCCAGGTTGAGTTTCTTCTTCAATGCGCACAACAACCTCTTCGAAGAGGTGGCCAAGTTCCGCGCAGCCCGGCGGATGTGGGCTCGCATCATGATCGACCGCTTCCAGGCTGCGAGCGACCGATCGACGAAGTTGCGCTTCCACACCCAGACCGGTGGGTCGACTCTCACAGCACAGCAGCCGGAGAACAACATCGTGCGGGTCAGCGTCCAGGCACTCGCCGCCGTCCTCGGCGGCACCCAGAGCCTGCATACGAACGGCTTCGACGAGGCGCTCGGGCTGCCGACCACGAAGGCGGCCAAGCTGGCGCTCCGGACACAGCAGATAGTTGGCTACGAGTCCGGCGTCACTGACACCGTCGATCCTTTGGCGGGCTCGTATTACGTCGAGTGGCTGACCGACGAAGTAGAGCGCCTCGCGACCGAGTATCTCGAGCGGATCGACGAGATGGGCGGTGCCGTGGCTGCGATCGAGCAAGGTTTCTTGCAGGACGAGATCGAGCAAGCGGCTTACGAGTACGCGAAGGCGCTCGACTCGGGCGAGAAGGTCCTTATCGGGGTGAACAAGTTCGTCGACGAAGAGTTCGACGAGCCTGACGTGTTCCCCATCGACCCTGCGCTCCAGCAGGCCCAGGTGGAGCGGGTTCAGGCATTGCGAGCGAGGCGCGACAACCCGGCAGCCGACGCAGCTCTAGCCGAGGTCGCGGCGGCCGCCAAGGGCACGCAGAACCTTCTCGTCCCGATGCGGGCAGCGCTCAAGGCACAGGCAACGTTAGGAGAGGTGTCCGACGTGCTGCGGGAGGAGTTCGGCGTCTACCAGCCCACGAGGTAGCCGCCACAGGCAGTAGCGCCGCACCTGTGTTCGGGCACGAGACGTTGTACGAGCGGCGCTGCAACGCATGCGGAGCGACGTGGTTGCTCACGAAAGAAGAGGCGCATTTCAGGGCGCGCAGGGCCGAGGTCCGAGCACCCATACCTTAACCAGCCAGGTCTATTCGACCAGACAGCGAACATGGTCCAAGACGCCTACGAGGGCCAGATCGAACTTCTCGACCACCTGCGATCGTGTCCCGAGTGCCAGCTCGAGTCGTACACCCAACACAAGGTGACGAAGGCCAAGCCCGCCTCACCTGACGCGTCAAGGGCCGCACTGCCCTAACCAGAAGATGCTGAGTACGCCTTCGCCATGAGCCGATCCCTCTCGGCCTCGTCCGAAGCGAGATCGATCACCGTCCATGCCATCGCCGCCGCCCCATCGACCACCGCCTGATCCGCAGTCGCCGAAGCCGCAGCCGCCGTGAACTCCGGTTGGTGGTTCACCGCAGGCATGCAGTCGAGCCCGAGCATCGGGTGGATCGAAGGGATGGCGAGCGAGACGTTGCCCATGTCGGTCGACCCGCTCATGGTCCGCCCGCCGGGTGCAGGGAAGATGCGCCCGAGCGCCTCGGCATTAGCAACGTATCGAGCCGTCATCCCTGCATCGTTGTGGAACTCGGAGTAAGTCGGCCCCTGCGGCACGAACTCCAATGACGCACCAGTCGCCACAGATCCTGCCTCGAAACACGCCCTTACCCGCGGCGACCACTTCTCCAAGCGGGCGAGAGACCGAGCTCTCACGTAGTACTTGGCGGTGGTGAGCGCCGGCACGATGTTCGGCGCCGCCCCGCCCAAGGTCACGATCCCGTGCACCTGGTCTTGCTCCTCGGCGTGCTGGCGCAAGAGCCCGATCGCCACCTGGGCGACCGTGAGGGCGTCGGCCGCGTTGACGCCACGCTCGGGAAAGGCCGACGCGTGCGCCTCCTTGCCGCGGTAGACGACGTCGTAATGCTCGACGGCGAGGCACGGCATGTGGTCGAGCTCGTCTGGCGCGGGGTGCACCATCATCGCCGCGTGGACGCCGTCGAAGGCGCCGCGCTCCATCATGAGGATCTTCCCGCCGCCGCCCTCCTCGGCGGGAGTCCCGAGGACTCGTACCGTGATGCCGAGATCGTCGGCGACAGCCGCGAGCGCACGGCCGGCACCGATGGCGGCCGACGCGATCACGTTGTGACCGCAGGCGTGGCCAATGCCCGGTAGCGCGTCGTACTCAGCGCAGATCACGACGGTGAACGGCCCGGAACCGGCCGTGGCGCAGAAGGCGGTCGGCAGATCGCAGATTCCCATCTCGACCTCGAGCCCGGCATCGGCGAGCAGCTCGGCGCACCAGGCTGAGGACTGCTCCTCTTCGAACCCGAGTTCGGGGTGGGAGTGAATTTGGTGAGAGAGAGCGACCAGTACCGACTCGTCAGCCGACACAGCCGAGCGCGTCCGGTCCTTCAGGGCCGAGACCGTCTCCGTGCTCATTCGAGCACCGCCACGACGTCGCCTGCGCCGAGCGCGTCGCCGGGCTTCACCTTGAGCTCCTTCACGGTGCCAGCCCGGTCCGCGTTGATCGGGTTCTCCATCTTCATTGCCTCGAGCACGCAGAGAGTCTGACCTGCTTCGACGGTGTCGCCCTCCGCGACGAGCACCTTCACGATGGTGCCCTGCATGGGCACGGTGACTCGGCCATCCGCGCTGAGAGCGGGGCCGCTCGACGAGTGCCGCCCCCGAGAAGAGGGACGCGCGCCGGCGGAGCCACCTCCTGGCCCACCTTCAGAGCCGCCTCCAGCGCCCCCAGACTCGGGCACCCATAGCTTCACCCGGTAACGCCGGCCGTCGACTTCCGCATCGACCTCCCGCAGTACGCGGCGCTCGGCTTCGGTGCCCTCCAACTGAGCGTCCGACCCAGCCCCAGCAGCCGCAGCCTCGGCGCCAGCACCTGGAGCGCCAGCCGCCGCCACTGACAGGCCGGAGAGATCGAGCCGCTCTTCGACCCAGCGGGTCGAGTGCGCAGCCGAAATGAAATCCTCGTGAGCGAGGATCGCCTGATGCGCCGGGATCGTCGTGGCGACCCCCTCGACGACCGTCTCACCGAGCGCCCGCAGCATGCGGCGCCGGGCTGTCTCGCGGTCCTCTCCCCAGACGATGATCTTCGCCATGAGGTTGTCGTAGAACTGGCTGACGGTGTCGCCCGTCTCGTAGCCGGCATCGGTGCGGGTGCCGAAACCGTCCGGTGAACGGAACAGCGAGAGACGCCCGGGACTCGGCAAGAAACGACCCCCGGATGGGTCCTCCGCGTTGATCCTGCACTCGATGGCGTGCCCCCGGTGACGAGCAGCGAGCTCGTCCTGCGACCACTCGAGCGGTTCGCCCGCGGCGATGCGCAGCTGCAGCGCGACGAGGTCGAGGCCGGTCACGAGCTCGGTCACCGGATGCTCGACCTGGAGTCGTGTGTTCATCTCGAGGAAGTAGAACGCGTCGCCGCTGACCAGGTATTCGATCGTCCCGACCGAGTCGTACGCGATCGCGCGCGCCGCCTGCACGCCGGGNNGGGTACACCTCGGGACGGCCGAAGTAAGCCTGGGCCTCCCGCTGGGCCGACTCCATCGCCTCGGCCGCCTCGCCGGGGGCGTTCACGACCTTCATCCCGCGGCCACCGCCCCCGAAGGCCGCCTTGATGGCGACGGG
>PLDN01000063.1 GCA_003136185.1 Acidimicrobiaceae bacterium
ACATCTTGAAGGAGTACCAGGCGCAGAAGGAGTACTACTTCCCGCCTCGGCCCTCCATGCGGGTCGTCACCGACATGATGCGCTTTTGCACGGCCGAGATGCCGAAGTGGCACACGATCTCGGTCTCGGGCTACCACATCCGCGAGGCGGGATCGACTGCTGCACAGGAATTGGCGTTCACGCTGGCGAATGGTTTCTCATATGTTGAAGCGGCGATGCAGGCCGGGTTGGCGGTGGACGAGTTCGCACCGCGGTTGAGTTTCTTCTTCAATGCTCATCTCGACTTCTTCGAGGAGATCGCCAAGTACAGAGCGGCTCGCCGCATCTGGGCGCGGTGGATGAAGGAGCGTTACGGGGCCGAGTCCGAGCGGTCGCTGCAGCTTCGCTTCCACACCCAGACCGCAGGCTGCTCCCTCACGGCCCAGCAGCCCGAGGTAAACATCGTTCGCACTGCGATCGAGGCACTCGCCGGCGTGCTCGGCGGCACTCAGAGCCTCCACACCAACTCGATGGACGAAGTGCTGGCGCTTCCGACTGAGAAGGCGGCCCGGATCGCGCTGCGCACCCAGCAGGTCATCGCGAACGAGGTGGGAGTGACGAACGTCGCCGATCCCCTCGGCGGTTCGTGGTTCGTCGAGGAACTGACCGACGAGATGGAGCGCCAGGCTGAGCAGATCTTCGCCTACCTCGACGAACTGGGCGGTGGCTCGATTCTCGAGGGCGTCTACGCCGGGATCGAGGAGGGTTGGTTCCAAGGTGAGATCGCCGATTCCGCATACACCTTCGAGAAGAAGGTGTCATCTCGTCGGCGGATCGTGGTCGGCGTCAACGCGTACTTCGAGGGCAACGAGGCGGACCCGCCTGAGATCCTCCAGATCGGCCAAGAAGTAGAAGACCTGCAGTGCAAGCGGTTGGGTGAGGTTCGCCGCCGACGCTCGGACGACGCGGTTGCCGAGGCGCTCACCGGCGTGAAGGAGACGGCCGCCGATCCGACCCGCAACCTCATGCCCGCCATCCATGAAGCCGTGAACAGCTACGCGACAGTCGGCGAGATCATGTCGTCTCTTGCGGATGTCTTCGGCCGATGGACAGAGTCGCCGTCGATCTAGCCCGGAACCGGATCACGGAGCGATGGCCAAGCAGAGCGCCGGACTGATCGTGTACCGCCGCCGAGACGTCGACGGTGCCTGGGAGTTCCTCATTGCTCATCCGGGCGGGCCGTTCTTCGCCCGCAAGGACTTAGGGGCGTGGACGATCCCGAAAGGTGAGTACGAGGTTGGCGAGGACGCGATCGCTACGGCTGAGAGAGAGTTCTCAGAAGAGATCGGCCTCGTCGCGCCAAGCGGCCCACGTGTTGATCTCGGCGAGGTGCGCCAGGCGAGTGGCAAGCGAGTCCGAGCGTTCGCCGTCGAAGGCACTGTGGATCTGAGCGGCGCCATCAGCACCATGTTCGAGATGGAGTGGCCTCCGGGCTCGGGGACGATGGGGCGATTCCCTGAAGTCGACCGGGCGGAGTGGTTCGACGCGGAGGAGGCCCGCCTCAGGTTGAACCCCTCCCAGGCGGAGTTCGTCGGCCGGTTGGTGGCTCAGCTCAGCGAGTAAAGGGCAAGGCGCCGTGCAGTGCGGTGGCTGGACTAGGCCGGCGGCGCGGCTGCGATTCTGCCTTCGTGCAGGTGAATGACGCGATCGCAGCAGGAGGCGACCGCCGGGTCGTGGGTCACGAGGACGAGCGTCGTCGACCGAGCCTCGCGCAAGCCGAGGAGGAGCTCGAGGATCGCGTGGCCCGTGAACGCGTCGAGGTTTCCGGTCGGCTCGTCTGCCAATAGGAGGACTGGGTCTGTGACGATCGCACGGGCGATGGCGACGCGTTGCTGCTGTCCCCCGGAGAGCTGGCCTGGCAGCGCACGCTCCCGAGTAGCAAGGCCGACGTCCGCGAGGCACTGCCGCGCACGTGCCCTGGCGGTTCGCGCCCGCGTGTAAGGGACGAGCGGCGCAGCGACGTTCTCGAGGGCGCCGAGCGACGCGAGGAGGTGGAATTGCTGGAAGACGTAACCAATCCGTCGCCTGAACATCGACCGCTCGCTTCGGCCGAGCCGAGTGATGTCGGTGCCATCGACCACGACTGAGCCAGACGTCGGCTGGTCCATCGCACCGATGGCGTTCAGCAGTGACGACTTGCCGGAGCCCGATACGCCAACGATCGCAATGGCTTCGCCGCCCGCGATGGACAGTGTCACGCCGGCGAGCGCGGTCACCGTCTCGGCGGCATCGTTCGTCTCGTGTCGCCGCAGCAGCTTCTCGATCTCGATGCTCGCTCCCGGCATCGCTCAGGAGGCTCCGGTGGTGAGCACGCGCGCGAGGTCTTGTCGCAGGCGATGCCGGATGGGCAGCGCGACGCTAGCGAGGACAACTGCGAGGCTCGCCGCCGCCGCGACGAGGGAAGGCTCGAGCGTGGCGGTGATCGGCGAGCCGAGGGCGGTTGAGATCGTGGCAGTGAGGGCGAGGGCGAGCGCCACGGCAGGGGCGGTGATGGCCATGGTCTCTATGAGTACGAGCGCGAGAAGGTCCCGCTGTCCCCAACCCGTTGCCGAGAGGACCGCGTGAGCCCGCAGGCGCTCGTCGCTTCCACTGAGCGTGGTGTTCACGACCGCGACGGCTCCGAGAGCGAGGATCGCCGCTGCTGCGGCGACGTCCAGTCCTCCGACATGCAGATCGAGCGTCGCTCCTAGCAATGTCCTCGTAGCGACGAGGTGCCGAGTAAAGGACCGCTGGAGCGTCAGAAGTATCGAGAATGCGGTCAACCCGAGGGCAAGTGAGACCGAGGCCAGGAGGGCCCGCCCTGGCGCGGCGGTGACGGTTGCGAGTGCGAGGCCCACCCGTCCCGCCCGGCGGCCTCCTCGGCGGGCGACGCGGCCGAGAGACAGCACGACTTCGTGGCGCGTCCCGAGCCATATGGGAACAAGCGCCGCGAGCACTGCGGCGACCGGGGAGATCGCACCGGTGAGGAGCACCAGCCCGAGGTGGATATGGAGGGACAATGCGCGCGCGAGCGAGAGGGTCGCAGCCTCCCCGGCGGCGGCGCCAGCTGTGGCCACGAGGAAGACCTCTCCTAGCACTGCCCTCAGAACGTCTCGCCGTCGCCACCCGAGTCCGAGCAGTACCGCCAGCTCTCTGCGCCGCGCCCGGACCGCGGCCGCCGCCGCCCCGGCGACGAAGAGCAGCCCGGCGAGCGTGGACAATGCCACGAGCCCGACGGTCTTCAGGTCGAGCGCTCCGATGATGGCGTAGGTCACGCCCGTTTTGGTCCAACCCTCGCGGAGGTCGAGCGGGTGAGCCGCGGTGGGCTTGGTGCGCGCCTTTTGTGCGGCTCTATGCGCACATAAAGCGCGCAGCGTGCTCGCGGCCGCGGACCCACCACACGGGCCAGCCGGGGCATCGAGGGCGACGCTCACCGGAGTGGGGGAGGAGCCGTCCATGATTTCGACGCTCAGGCCAGTAGAGGTCCGGATGGCCTCCGCCGCAGCCTCGATCCGGGCGCGGCTCGCCGGCCCAGTGCCAAGCGATCCCGAGAGCCGCACGAGGATGGCGCTGATGGGTCGTGCAGCGTTGGAGCCGTCGTAGCGCCCGTTGCCGAAGAAGGAGCGGGCTGCCGCCAACGTCGTGAGGAGGAGCGGCGGCTGCGCAACGTAACCGGCGAGATTGGTCGTCGGCCCGAGCGTGCTCCCGCCGATGGCATTGGCGGTCGCCGCGTTGGCGGCGAACGCTACCGGAGGGCGAAAGGTCTCGAGCGGTACGCGAGAAGCCGCCGGATAGCCCGGGATCTTCGAAGGGTCGAACTCACCCACGACGTCGAGAGTGACGACAGGTGCCCCGGCAGAGCGCAGGTCGTGCACTGCCAGCGACTCGTAGCCGGTGCCCACGCTGCCCGGAGGGGCCGGGAGGTAGGCGACTTCGCCGGACTGCGAGATGCCCACGGTGTTGCCCCAACCGGGTGTCGCCTGCCAGATCGACTGGCGGTTTGACACAGGCGTCACCGATACGGCGTCATGCCCCGCCGAGGTGTAGTTGGGCAGTCCGGTCACCCAATACTGGGCGACCGGCAGGAGGGTCGAGCCGACGCCTTGATGCCGTGCCGAATCCAGGAAGCCCTCGTAGACGGTCGAGGCGGCATCGGTGACCCGTGTCTCGCGCAGAGGTCGAAGACCGGCGGCGAAGGCCGTCGCACGATGGGAGGCGAGTTGTTCGGGCAGCGATGGCGAGTCGGTGGCGGCGACGAGCGCCGTCGACAGCTCGAGTCGTTCGTCGAGAAACGTACGCGCGCTCGCCACCACCGGGATGCTCTGGACCGTTCCGAGGCTGGTCCCTTCGAGCAAGCGCCCAGCCTCACCTTCGGTCAAGTAGCTCCCGCCGGTCATTGCTCGGCGAAGGCCGAACCAGCTCGCCTCGATCCGAGGGTCGACAGCCGTCAGGAGCATCGGGAAGTCGAAGCTGACCGGGATCCTCACGGTCGCGCCCGGGAAGGAGCCGGAAGCTGGCGTGACCTCTGAGTAGCACGTGATGTACCCGTCGAGCTTGCCAAGTGTGTAAGGGGAAGCCTGTTCGTCTATGGCTGCTGGCGGTGTCGACTGAGGGCCGCAGACCTCCGGCCGACCGGAGTCGCCGGGCCTGGCGCTGCGGGAGCCGCCGGGAAGCAACTCGTGGACGATGCCCGGTCCGCTGCTCGCGAAGCGGTCGGAACGGGACACGTAGACGTAAGCAGATCCCCATGACACCGAACCGCCGAGGAGGGCGAAGCTTGCCGTCAAGCGGTAAAGCTGGTGAGCGGGGCCGCTCGTCGGTGGATGCCACGGGAAGAGCATCGTCTGCGAAGCGAGGACGTACCCGATGTTCTCGATGGGTGCGACTTCGACCCCGGGAACTTGGCGGACCTCCGCCAGCTGCCGGTCCGAGATTCCGCCGAACAGGTTGCCAAGGAAGTTGTCCCGCACGAGCCCGCTGCTGGCCTCGTACCCGCTCACGTCGTCGCTCGGTCGCACGAGGAGGTCGTATGCGGGTCTGAAATCTCTGCCGAGAGACCCTTTGATCCGGGCCTGACTCGTCGCTGCTATTGCTCCGAGCAGCGCGGTCGTCGTGACTACGGTCATGACTCCTGCCAAGAGGACGGCTGTCCTCGACTGGGACCTCCTGGCAGTCGCCCCGATGAAAGAGATCACAGCGGCCGGCGGCCTTCCTCGCCGTCAAAGCCGCCGGCCGCATTTCTCACTGTTCCTGTGAGATGTAGACCGCCCACTTGGTCTTGGTAGCCGCGTGGACGGTGATGGTGAGACGGTGACTGGCGGGTGCGTCGAAGGACGTGACACCCGTCTTGTCGTTGCACGGACCCTGTGCGAACAAGTGGACGAACTCGAGCGAACCGGGTCCGCTGCAAACAGTTTGCACGAACACACGCCCGCCAGAGACGGTGATCGTCCCAAGCGATCTGTCTCCGGTCCCTTGCGCAACCAGTTCCTTGGTGTAGTCCGTACTGGGAGCACCAGGTATAGGCAATGCCTTCAGCGTCGTGGTCGATGGTCCGGACGTAGAGCTCGTTGGAACACCGCTTGTCGTCGTCGATGCGCTACTGGAGCAGGCAGCGAGACCGAGCCCTGCGATCAGGGTCGTCAGCAACACAGCCGCTGGCTGAGTCACCTTCGATGGCATGAGCATTTGTCGTCGTTCCTTTCCGGTTCCCAGTCAGTCGGGATGCGAACCTCAGGACGACACGACGTCCGACTGCGGCCACGGGGGCGTGCTGCTCGTGTTGTAGCCGCCGGCCGTCCCAGAGGGTTGGTCGAGCGGGAAGATGCCGGTGACCGAGGTCTTCTGGGTCGTCTGGCAGGTCGAGTTGATGACCTCGTACGTGCCTTTCACGATGCCCATCTGGTTGCCGATCTGGATGATGCCGTATTTGCCGATCGGGATGTTGTAGACGGTCGTGGCCTGCGTGGACGTGTCGTTGTGGTTGTAAGTCACGCCTTCGGTGAATGACACTTCGGCCGAGGCGAAGATCACACCTGCGTCAACGCTCTGCGACGACTGCAGCTCGAAGCCGATCGTGTTCGACGTCGAGGTCGTCAATGTCTTAGAAAGGCCGTCGGTGTTGTAGTTGTAGACCCACGCAGTGGCTCCCGTCCCGTAGAACGCCTGACTAGTGGAGGAGCGCAGGAACTCCTCGCTCGGCGGGCACGACCGAACGTGTGGACTTCGATGCGTCGCCGCACCGGCTGGGGTCGCGCCGACCAGTACGCATGCTGCAGATACGAGCACCAGAGCTGCCGCTATTCCGGCTCGCGCCCGGATGCGCAGTTTGGAAGATGTCGCCATTGTTCCCACCTCGTCTCTCCGCCCGTGGTCGGGCGAGTCGCCAATAAGCGTCGGCGTCCGCCGTGGAGCGCTGTCCACTCCCGGGTTTGTTGCGTGCCGTGAGACCGCTCGTTTGGGGGAGTACCTACAGCCGGGGATCGCCAGGCAAGATGCTACTGATAAGTAGCGCCGCCGTCAAGCACCGAGCCGCCAGCCGCCAAGCGGCTCAGTGGCGCGTCTCCGCCCACGTCTTGCCGGTCTCCACATCCGCCTCGTGGGGGAGACCGAGCACACGCTCGGCGATGATGTTGCGCTGCACCTGCGAGGTCCCGCCGCCGATAGTCAGTGCCGGCGCGAAGAGGTATCCGAACGCCCACGTCGGATCGGGGTCGTCGAAGGGCGTCGCGTCGTTCAGCATCCCGGCCGTCCCACACAGCTCCTTCGCAAGCGCCATCACGTGCTGACCGTGATCGTCGGAGAGCGCCTTGCGTACGGACGCCTCGGGACCTGGCGGCTTGCCAGCCACTGCGGCCGACACGGTCCGGATGCGGATGAGTCGCAGCACCTCGGCCTCGATGAAGAGACGCGCCAGGGCCTGGCGCATGAGGGGGTCACTGCAGCCGCCGTTGCGACGGACTATCTCGACGAGGTCCCCCGCAGTCGGTCCGCGTCCCCAGAGAGCCCCCTCGCCCGAGAGTGAGACCCGCTCGTTGCCGAGCGTCACCTTCGCGAGCGCCCACCCCCGGTTCTCCTCGCCGACCCGGTTGGCCACCGGGATGCGGACCTCGTCGAAGAAGACCTCGTTGAAGTCGGTCGTGCCGGTCATCTCCCGCAGCGGGCGGACGTCGACGCCGGGATTGTGCATGTCGAGGATGAAGGCGGTGATGCCGCCGGCGCCTTCGACGGGCTCGGTCCGGGCCAGCAGGTAGCCGTAGTCAGCCCACTGGGCCCACGTGCTCCAGACCTTCTGCCCGACCACGACGTACTCGTCGCCGACCAGGGTCGCCCCCGTCCGCAACGACGTCAGGTCGCTGCCGGCATCGGGCTCGCTGAAGAGCTGGGTCCAGATGTGCTCGCCGCGCGCCATGGGGGGGAAGTACGTGGCGCGCTGCTCGTCCGTGCCGAAGTGCTTGAGCGCACCAGCCACGAGCGGATTCCCCAAGACGTGCGGGACGCCGGCCGCGCCCAGCTCCTGCTCCAGAATCCGCTGCTCGTGCGGGTCTCCTCGCTCGCTCGAGAAGCGGTCAAGCCGATACCCGGCCTCGTCGAGGTCACGGACGTACCCTCGCAACAACTCGACATCGTCGGCGCCGTCAGGCACACGCACGCCCGTGCGCTGCTTCCACGTCAACACCGGCTTGTGCGCGGCAATGAAGGCCCGCAGCGTCGCCCGGTAGTCGTCGTAGGTGTCGGGGATGGGAGGAACGATCACGTCCATGTCGTCAGTCCTCCACCGTGTCCTCGATCAACCGTACGAGCCGCTCCCGGTGCCACGCCCCATCCCCGTAGAGCACCTGGTTCACCTTGGCTCGGCGGGTGAAGAGATGGACGTCGTGCTCCCACGTGAAGCCGATGCCGCCGTGGATCTGGACGCACTCGGCGGCGCATCGGAAGAAGGCCTCGGTGCAGTAGGACTTGGCGAGAGCCGCGGCAGTGGCAAGCTCCGTCTCGTTGCGCAGGTCGTCCGACGCGACGACGCACGCCGCCCAGTAGGCCGCCGAGCGCGCGGTCTCGACGGAGACCAGCATGTCGGCCAGGCGATGCTTGATGGCCTGGAACGAGCCGATGGGGCGGTCGAACTGGATGCGCGTCTTGGCGTAGTCGGTCGCCATCTCCAGGCACCGCTCGGCTCCACCGAGGGCCTCCGCGGCCAGCGCCACCGCGGCGCGATCGAGGATGCGGCGAAGCACACGGGCGTCGCCCATCCGGGAGCCACGACCGACGTGCACGTCGCGAAGCTCCACGGTGGCCAGCCGCCGCGTGGGATCCAGCGTGGACACCGGCTCGCGGACGACACCGGGAGCCCGGGCATCCACGAGGAACAGCGCCACGCCGTCGTCCCCCGAAGTGGCAGGCGAGCGCGCGGTCACGATGAGCAGGTCCGCCGTGGCTCCGTCGACCACGTACCGCTTGGTCCCGGAGAGCACGTAGCCGGCTGCGTCGTCGCGGGCGACCGTCGTGATGGCCACGGGATCCACGCTCGCTTCCTCGGCGAAGGCCAGCGCCGCCCTGCTCTCCCCCGACGCGATGCGCGGCAGATGCTCCCTCTGCTGCGCCTCGTCCCCCGCCGTGAGGACCGCATTGGCCCCGAGGCACACGGTCGACAGGAAAGGCAGACACGCGAGCGACCGCCCCGTCTCCTCGGCGACCGCCACGAGCTCCACCCACCCGAGGCCCGCGCCCCCGTGCGTCTCGGGGATCACGAGCGCTGACCACCCCAGCTCGCACGCGCTCTTCCAGGCCGCGACGTCGTGCCCACCCGCGCTCCCCATCGCCGCCCGCACCTGCGCGCTGCCACAGTGCGACGCGAGGAAGCGCCGCGCACCGCGCTTCAGCTCCGCCTGCTCGTTCGTGAACGCGAAATGCATGTTTCCCGGTGGACGCTCCGAAGTAGAACGTGTTCTACTCCGCTTCCTGGGGTCATGGCTAGCTACGACTACGTGATCATCGGCGCGGGCTCGGCCGGGTGCGT
>PLDN01000093.1 GCA_003136185.1 Acidimicrobiaceae bacterium
GCTTCTTTGGCGCGTGAATAGCCCGGCGTCGAGCTGGGTAAGTGGGAGGTCGCCGTCGGATCGTTCGCGTGCGCGCGACAGGCGGTCACCTGCGCGCGATGAGCGACGGAGTCGGATCAGCCCGCGAGTCGCGCCACGAATGCCGAGGCGGCTGTCACGCCTGCCGCAACTGCCAGTAAGGCACCGAGAAGTCGAGTGCCAGATCGGCGCGCGAGTGGATCAGCAGGCCACGCGGCGCGTCCGCCTCGTACTGAGCGGGTTGACCTTGCTCAGGACCTTCGGCCAACCGGGTATCACTTTCACGCGCTTCAGCACGACTCCGGCGATGGTCGCGCACGATACCCGGCGAGGTGCACGAGCTGTAAGCCTCCGGGGGATGCCGGGTCTATACGAGGCGATGGGCGGTGCAGGCACGCGATCCGAGCGCGAGCGAGCAGTCCGACCAGACCAGGCTGCAGGGTGACCAGGCCACCCTGGATTCGCTGCAAGCGACGGCCGTGAACCCGGGCACGACCTACACCTCGCTGCCGCAGGTGGGCGATGTCATCAAGCAGGACCAGGCCGTCGACTCGCTCAGCAACGAACCGGTGCGGCTCCTCTAGTGACGTGAGTCAATAATTCTCGATCACTTGGGAATTTTCGGGTAGTTCAGCGCGTTTGTCTCATAGCCATCGAGCCAGAGGACGAGGACGGTCCGGTGATGATCGTCGTCAACTATCTCGTCGACGCCGGCACTAACGAGGCGTTCATCGAGGCGATGGAGGAGTTGCGCGTCGTTCGCCGCCGCAGCGGCGCGACCCGGTGGAGCCTCTTCGAAGATGCGAGCCGTCCGGGTCACTTCGTCGAGTCGTTCGTGGTGCCTTCCTGGGGCGGCTACATTCGCCAGCGCGCGAGGTACACGGCAGCCGACCTGCGCATGCTCGAAGCCGCCACCGCCCTGCACTCCGGTCCCGGAGAGCCCGAGGTGACGTGGTTCATCCACCCGGAGTCCGTCCTCGCCTATCGGCGGCTTGCACGCTGGCGGAGGCTGCGCGGAGTCGATCCTGCGCTCACAACCGACGACAGCACGGGCGCGGGCAGGCCTCGGTAAGGAAGCGGCCACTATTGTCGTGAACTCCGCCTGTCACGTGTGACTAAGGGCCTGCGGGCGTCGTGCTCGGCGGTGTTCGGGACCTTCGGCCCTGCCGCGTCGGGCGTGCACTCGTCATGATGGGGGTATGACGAGTCATGTGGAGGGGAAGCGAGTAATCGCCTCCGTGATGATCGGCTCGGTCGCCTCGATCGGACCGAACGCCACGCTTCATGAAGCGGCGACCGCTCTCCAGACGGCCGAGGTGGGAACGCTCGCGATCATGGACGGTCCGCAGATCGCCGGGATCGTGTCCGAGCGTGACCTCGTACGGGCACTGTCGGAAGGTCTCGATCCTGACCAAGCCCGAGTGGAGGAGATCATGACGCGCGACCCGCGATACGTGACCCCGAGCGACCCGGTGGACACGGCGCTCGGCACCATGCTCGCTGCCAGGATCCGCCATCTACCGGTCCTCGATGAAGGAGAGCTGGTCGGCATCGTCTCGATCCGGGACCTCGCCGCAGCGCTGCTCGGGCGAGATCTCGTGAGTGAGTTCGAGGCCAGCCGGCCGCTCGCCATCGAGCAAGAGCTTGCTCGGCCGGGCGGCTAGGCATCGTGACCTCCCCCAAGTTCATACAATTCTTCGAGGAGTTCGGGATCGATGACGTTCCTCTCGTCGGAGGGAAGAACGCTTCGCTCGGCGAGATGTACCGCAAGCTCGACTCCGAGGGTATACAGGTGCCGAACGGCTTCGCAGCGACCGCCGAGGCGTACCGCTACGTGCTCGAGGAGGCTGGTGCTTGGGAGCGGCTCCATCAAGCGCTCGACGGCCTGAACCCTGCCGACGTGGCCGATCTCGCCCGGCGCGGCCGGCGCGCACGTGAGATCGTCTACGGGGCCGGCATCCCCGCGGACCTCGCGAGCGAGATCCGAGCGGGGTACCGGCGCCTGCAAGAGGAGTACGGCGACGAGGTGAGCCTTGCCGTCAGGAGCTCGGCAACAGCAGAGGACCTGCCTACCGCGAGCTTTGCCGGCCAGCAGGAGACCTTCTTGAACGTGAAGGGTGACGAGAGCCTGCTCGACGCGTGTCGGCGCTGTTACGCGTCAATGTTCACAGACCGAGCCATCCACTACCGCGTCGATCAGGGTTACGACCACTTCAAAGTGGCCCTGTCGATCGGAGTCATGAAGATGGTGCGCTCGGATCTGGCCACCGCAGGCGTGATGTTCTCGCTCGACACCGAGTCGGGCTTTCGCGACGTGGTGCTCGTCAGCGGCTCGTACGGCCTTGGTGAGAACGTCGTCCAGGGCTCGGTCGATCCCGACGAGTTCTACGTCCACAAGCCGACCCTCGGCCAGGGCCATCGAGCGGTGCTCCGGCGCACGCTCGGCGACAAGGCAGTCAAGATGGTCTTCGTCGAGGGCGAGACGAGACGGAGCACCCGCAACGTCCCGACGCCGAAGAGTGACCGCGACCGGTATTGCCTGACCGACGACGAGGTGCTCGAGCTGGCGGGCTACGCCTGCACGATCGAGCGCCACTACGGCCATCCGATGGACATGGAATGGGCGAAAGACGGTGTCGACGGCAAGCTCTATCTCGTCCAGGCCCGTCCCGAGACCGTGGCCTCTCAGCACAAGGTCACGACTCTCGAGACCTACGAGCTCGCGGGCTCCGGCGAGGTCCTCATCGAGGGTCGGTCCGTCGGGGAGCGGATCGCCGCGGGGTTTGCGCACGTGATCGAGAACCCGTCGCATCTCGCCGAGTTCCGACCGGGCGAGGTGCTCGTTGCCGACACCACCACGCCGGACTGGGAGCCCGTCATGAAGACGGCTGCCGCCGTTGTGACGAACCGCGGCGGTCGCACCTGCCACGCTGCCATCATCGCCCGCGAGCTCGGGATACCTGCCGTAGTGGGGACCGGCGACGCGACGACCGTTCTCAGAAGTGGCGAGAGCGTGACGGTGTCATGTGCCGGAGGCGATACCGGCCAGGTCTTCCGCGGCGCGGTGGCGTTCTCCGTCAAGCACGTCGAGGTCGCCGACATCGAGCGGCCGGCAACGGAGATCATGGTCAACATCGGCAATCCCGATCTCGCGTTCAAGACGTCGTTCCTTCCGAACGACGGTGTCGGCCTTGCCCGGATGGAGTTCATCATCAGCGAGTCGGTGAAGGCCCACCCGATGGCACTTATTCATCCCGAGAAGGTCTCGGATCCGGTAGCTCGTGCGGCGCTGGAGAAGCTGACCCGGGGCTACCCCGACGGCGAGAGCTTCTTCGTGCAGCGCCTCTCCGAAGGCATCGGCACGATTGCTGCGGCATTCTGGCCGCGCCCTGTCGTCGTACGAATGTCGGACTTCAAGACCAACGAGTACGCGAGCCTCATCGGGGGTGCCGACTTCGAGCCACGGGAGGCCAACCCCATGATCGGGTTCCGCGGCGCCTCGAGGTATGCCCACCCAGCGTATGCAGAAGGCTTTGCTCTCGAGTGTCGTGCGATGAGCCGGGTGCGATGTGAGATGGGTCTCGTCAACGTCGTCCTCATGCTGCCCTTCGTGCGCCGGGTCGCAGAGGCCGACAGCGTCCTCGCCGAGATGGCCGAGCACGGCCTCAAGCGTGGAGAGAACGGTCTTCAGATCTATGCAATGTGCGAGATCCCGAACAACGTCAT
This sequence comes from Acidimicrobiaceae bacterium, assembly GCA_003136185.1. Taxonomy (GTDB): domain Bacteria; phylum Actinomycetota; class Acidimicrobiia; order Acidimicrobiales; family Bog-793; genus Palsa-601. The sequence goes on from PLDN01000093.1 coordinate 3,745, forward strand.
CCTGATCGACCAGTTCGCGACACGCTTCGACGGCTTCTCGATCGGCTCGAACGACCTGACCCAGCTGACGCTCGGCGTGGACCGGGACAGCGAGATCGTCGCGTTCGACTACGACGAGCGAGATGACGGTGTGAAGCAGATGATCCGGCTCGCGGTGGAGGGATGTCGGAGGAACGGGATCCATTCCGGGCTGTGTGGCCAAGCGCCCTCCGACTATCCGGACATGGCCGAGTATCTCGTCGAGCTCGGGATCGACTCGATCAGCCTCAATCCGGACACTGTTCTCGAGACGACGCGCCAGGTGCTCGAAGTGGAACAGCGCCTTGGTCGGGCTCCACGCGGGACCACAGGGACGCAGGAGCTCCTCACGGCGACGAGCGACTGAAGGAACCGGACAACTACGGGTTCCTCACGCAGGGCTTTGAGAGTGGCTTACCTCTCGGGCCTGAAGGGTGCAAATACTCGTGCACCGACATTGACCTGGGCTCAGATGCGGACCACGCTGGCAGGCCGTGGCCCTGTCGTTCCTCTATCTGCTCTGCTGGCCTGTCGTCTCGTCGAGATGATCCGCGTCCGGCGGATGGGCAACGTCGAGAAGGACGTGGAGATCCTCGCCCTGCGACACCAGTTGCTCGTACTCCAGCGCCACGTGAAGCGTCCGAGGCTCACCTGGTCGGATCGTGCCTTCATCTCGCTCGTGGCGCGACTGTTGCCGCGCTTCGCGCTGTCGTCGTTCATCGTCTCTCCGTCGGCGATCCTCTCGTGGCACCGGCGTCTCGTGGCCCGGCGGTGGACCTACCCGAGGAGGAGTTCGGGACGGCCACCACTTCCGGCCGAGACGGTCGAGCTCGTGCTTCGCCTCGCACGAGAGAATCCGCGGTGGGGATATACGAGGATCGCCGGCGAGCTCTACAAGCTCGGTGTGGCGATCTCCCCGACGAGCGTGCGAAGTGTGCTCCGCAGTCATGGTCTTTCCCCCGCTCCCCGTCGTAACGGTCCCACCTGGGAGCAGTTCATCCGGGCACAGGCCCGAGGCCGCTGAAGCAGCGAGGAATCCTCCGGTGGCGTCAGCCGATCTCAGACGGCGTCGTGCGTTCCCGGATGGAGTCCAAGACCTGGCGAGTGACCTGGCCGTTGCCTCCAAGCCCGAGCGAGATGACGACCAAATGCTTCGATGGTGCGGAGCCCCCTGCCTGTGTGTTGACCCAGGTCTCCAGGAAGAGAATTGATCCGGTCGGAGACGTCGCCGGGCAAAGCCGAATGCTGTGGATTTCGAAGCAGCTCTTCGACGTAGCGGCTGGGAAGACCAACTCGACATCCCTCATCCACGTCGACGGAAGCATCTCGTCGACCCGGAGCCAGTTCGATGCCGTCACCGCTGTCCCCACGCTGGGGAAGTTCGGGCAGTAGAGCGGAACCAAGTTCTTATCCGACGAAATGACCACGGTGCCAGACGCATTCTGAAGCTGCCAGGCCGCAGCGGGCTCGCACTCCCCGTAGGGATATAGCGAGTGGCTCTCCAGCCACGACGGCGGGACCTTGAAGGACATGTTCACGTTCCCGACGTGCACCGTGACAGTTTTCCAGTCCTTCGGGGCGGCACCGAGGTGGTCCTTCGTTAGCACCACCGCCCGCGGCGACCAGGTGAGCGTGTGCAAGACCGTCATCGCATCGATGCCACTAACGGTGAGTTCAGCGCCGAGCCTCGGAACGTAGAAGTGCAGCGGGGGCGGCACTGTGGTGCCCGGCTCGGGACCGACCTCTTGGTAGGCCGTGATGCCGTTGACGACGATGCGCCGCAGGTGCCTGCGGATCGGGAGTGAACCCAAGGCGTCGATGGGTTCGATGACGGCGTACGGTGCTTTGGGGTCGCCCTGCGTGAAGGTGGAGCAGCCGACTCCTTCGGTGTTCGCAGGGCCGACCTGTACCCAGCCGGGCCTCTCCCCGCCCCCAAAGCACTGCGGCTCGTAGTAGACGTTCCAGCTGCCGGGCACAGAGATCTGCGCCATTCCGTAGTCCACCGCGACCCAGCCCTTCGGCGTCGCCGCAGTATCAACGACGGGCAGCGGATGACTCGGAGGCCGGGTCGTCGTAGTGGTCGAGGCCTTCGTGGTGGGAGCGGTCGCCGGTGTACTGCTGCACCCCGCCAGCGTCAGGACCATCGCGAGGCTCGCGACGACCTGCCAGGTCCGCACAACTCTCATGCTCTCATGAAGGCGCAGAAGGTGCTGATCGCGTATCTCGAAACCTGAGAATGACGGGGTACTCGTGTGGGCTGTCGCGCCACATGAAACGCGATAGGTCGGCTGCGTCCTCCGGTCCTCCCGATTCCGATTCCCAGGCGTCGACAGATTGGCGCGATGGTCAAGTTCCGGTGTCAAGTCCCGGTGTCAAGCCGCTGTCAAGCCCCGCTTGTCAAGTCCCGCTAGATGTGCCCTAAATGTGCCATATAGGCAGTTAGACAGTCATTACTCTGGCAGCTTGCAGCGCCTCTACCAGCACTTTTCTGGTCGGGAAGGCGGGATTCGAACCCGCGACCTCAGCGTCCCGAACGCTGCGCGCTAACCAAGCTGCGCTACTTCCCGTTGGCAGGCGGCGGCCCACCGGACGGTCATGCTAGCCGCTGCCAGAATGAGGATACTCCTGCGGGGAAGCCTCAGTTATGGCGCAATAACCGGGCGCTGAGCGCGCTGAGATCGAGCAGAGCTCAGCTGTTGGCCGGCCGGCAGGTTCCGGCTGCCCAGTGCCACAAGGTCAGGATCGCCGTCGGGACAGACTTTGGGCACTTCGTTCCTGCGATCCCCGTCAAACCGACGTCTTCCGCTGTCCAAGCCCCGCCAGCAGGGCGACTGAACAGAAGATAGCTTCCGTCGTCCTGGACCGAGACCTGGGCTTGCTTCGACGAATTGCTCGGAACGAGCGCCGCTCCGGCCCAATAGGTCTTTGTCTCCGCGTCGTAGGCGTAATAGGTGCGGCCTGCCGCCAAGCCGGTATAGGCCGACGCAGGGAGGCTGTTCAAAGCCGCACCCGCCTGGACGAGCTGGCTCTCCACCAGGCTGGTGACTGCGAGATTCCCTGTCGATGGGGTTGTCGACGTCGGTGCCGAGGGGGTGCTCGTCGCCGGCGAGGACGAGGTCGTCGCTGGCTGGCTCGTCGTCGAGGAGGTGCTCGTCGACTGGCTGGCGGTCGACGAGCAGCCAGCCAGAGCGATTGCGCACAACGCCGCCACGGCCAACGATCTCCTCAGGGCCACCGGAAGTCCTCTCTCCGTCTTTGGCGCAGCGTACCTGGTGCTGCAGCTCACTTCCCAGTGAACACGTCCGCCCCGAACGAAGCCGGTCCCGTCTTGGCGTCCCCGAGCAACGGCAGTCCGAACAGCTTCTCGTCGGTCGCCAGCAGCGAGTAGTGGTTGTACGCGTGGGTCGTCTTCGTGCCCGGCTTGATGAACGGGGAGATCAGCACCGCACCGACTTTCCCTCCGCCCGGGCCGTTGATGCCGGGCAGAGGCGCATCCGGGCCGGCCTTCTCATTGCAGCAAGCAGTGGAATCCGACTCGGTCCCCTCCGACTCGTCGAAGGTGATCTCGATCAGGCCGCCATCCTTGTATGCCGCCGACGACATGATCTTCGGCACCCATGCGCCAAGAAACGTATCGATGTCCGCCAAAGCCGACGCCCCGCCCTTTTCGTTCTTGCAGGGGAAGTCGTGCCCGTCGCTGCAGAGGTTCGGCGTGATGAAGGAGTACGCCGGCGTCGTGCCGACCGACTTCAGATCAGTCGCAAGTCCGGTCTCACCTTTGAGGGCGCCTTTCGGCATGGTGCCGGTCGTGCTTCCGAGCGCCACCACGTGATTGTCGCAATAGGCCTTCGCTCCAATGTCAGACTCGAAATAGACGAAGGGGTCGTGCCTCGTCGCGTACCCGTCCCCAGAGACGGCGACCTCTGTATTGTCGACCTTGCCAACAGCGGGATGCCCGCATGCCACGGACTCGCGGGACGGAATGTTGCCCATGTCCTGCTCGTAGGCCTTCCAGCTGAGGTGAGCGTTGGACAGCTCATTACCGATGTTCTCGACATCGCTCGGGTAGACGCACCCCGCCCCGTGCTCGATCCCCTTCACGTCCTTGCCGGGCGGGAACGCGACGAAGGTGGTGCAGTCGTCTTGGTTGTCGGGATTCGGCGGCTGCCCGGACACCATCGCGATGTAGTTGTCATTGGAATGGTGCCCGATCCCGTAGTAGTCCTCAAGGAGCACTCCCTTCGAAGGGAGCGTCTTCGCAAGGTAGGGATCGGCCCTGGGATCGCCGAACGTCGTGGCGTAGTCCTCGTTCTCGAGCACGATCACAAAGACGTGCTTGACCGCAGGCAACTTGAAGGCGTGCGCCGCGCCCGGCGGACTCGCGCTCGCGGCTACCCCCGCCATCGTTGACAGCAGCGCCGCACCCGCCAACACCGCACCCCATCGACGAACGTGAAAGGTCCTCATCCCGCTGACCCTATCCTGCGACCTGCGACGAGTTCCTGGGCGCACCTCAAGCCGAAGGCGTCTGTCCGGAGAGGACCTGGAGCAACATGTCGGCATCGACGNNCGCGAAGAGGACGCGCATGGCCTCGGCCGCATCGTCTTCGCTCACGGTCAGCACCCGCGCTGCCCCGGCGGAGATGACCGAGATGGCGCCCTCATCTGGCACCCGGCAGGCGACTCCGTCGACGAACGTGGGAGCGCTTGCGGTCGTCACGACCCTGCCGGCCGCCACTGAGAGCGCAATCGCGGGCGCCCGATCGGCGACGACAGCGATCACCTCGGTCCGGAGGCCGAGAAGGTCCCGGACGCCGATGATGCCGCTGATGCCCGAACCCATCCCGACAGGCACGTAGACAGCATCGAGCTCACCGGCCGCGCCGAACAGCTCTCGGGCGTACGTCGCCACGCCGAGGACGAGATCTGGGTGGTAAGAGGGGACCGTCTCAAGTCCTCGCTCGGCCCCGAGCTCGCTCGCATACTCGCGCGCGTCTTGGAAGTCGTGGCCGTGCTCGATGAGCTCGGCGCCGTAACCCTTCATCGCGGCGTTCTTGTCGGGGCTGTTCCCGTGGGGGACGACGATCGTGACGCCGATGCCAGCGGCTTGACCTGCGAAGGCCAGGCTCTGGCCGTGGTTGCCGCGCGTTGCAGAGACTATCCCTGCGACCTCCGGCCGCTCGGCGCGCATCCGCGCGGCGTAGCCGAGGCCGCCACGGACCTTGAACGCGCCGGTAGGCGCGTGGTTCTCGTGCTTGACCCACACCTCGGCGCCGACTTGGCGCTCCGGCAACGGCCACCGGTACTGCGGAGTCGGCGGCACCCACCGTCCGACAACCTCGGCCGCCCACGCCAGCTCCTCTACGCCGAACACCACGCCTCCTCGGATCACGTCGTCGTCATACGGAGGACCAATTCACGCCCATACGACCTGGGAGCGACCCCGCCAGATGTCCAACAGCTCAACGCTGCCCTCGACTTCAACGCCATCGAGCCCGGGCCGGCGGTTCCACAACAGCAGGTAAAGGTCAGCAGCAGGGCCACGGACGACAGTGTCGCTGAGATCGAAGCCTCTCGAGGTACGGAATCTGTCCGCCAGGATCTCGATGGCCCATCTGGCCGAGCCATCGGCTGCCTCGATCCCGATTACACCGAGCACCTCCAAAGCCGGCGGCTCCTCCGCCGGCTCACGCCCGAAGAAACCCATGAGCAACTCCTCGATCCCGTCCACCGCGCACTCAGGGTCGATCGCACCTACGTCGACACGAGCGGCCAACTGGGCGTCGACTCGGTGGACGCACGTCTCGTGCGCCTGGCGCCGAGCCCAGAACGCGAGCGGCGAAGGCGCCTCGAGGAACGTCCAGCAAACGAGGTCTGAGGGAGCATCCGCGAGCGCCCGCACCAACGAGGCGTGACCCTCCCGGAACCATTCCAGGATCTCGCCGTCTGGCGGAGCCGCCGCGAGTATGGCTTCGTCGTCGAGCTCGTCGACCATCTCACTAACGGCGCCGGCGACGTAGGCCGTCGCCCATCGATGGACATAGCCGATGTGCGCCAGCAACTCCCGTATGTCCCACTGCGGGCAAGTTGGCACCGGCGCAGTGAGCTCTACTCGTCCGGCCGCCTCGAAGAGAATGCGCCCATCGAGGTCAAGCATCTCGATGTGCCTACCGACCTCCACGGTCACCTGCCCTCCCCGTCGTTCCCCACCGCCGTGCCGTTGGCGGCTGTCGCCGTCTCGGAGGCGGGAGCTACCACTGGAGCGACGTGACCCGCAGGCGCCTGCACCACCACCTTGTCGACTCGGCGGCGGTCCATCTCGGTCACCCGGTAACCCCAGCCGAACCGTTCCGCCATCTCCCCTTCGGTGGGGATCCGTCCAAACACCTCGAAGATGTAGCCGCCGAGCGTCACGTAGTCGCCTTCGGGTATCGGGGCGCCGATCTCCTCTCGGACGTCGTCAACCGAGGTGGACCCGTGGACGAGCCAACGGGACTGGTCGACGCGTTCGATCTCCGGCGCGGCTGACTCGTCGTACTCGTCCTGCAGGTCCCCCACGAGCTCGCTCACGAGAGCGTTGATCGTCAACACGCCAGCAACGCCGCCATGCTCGTCCACTACGACCGCGAAACTCCGCCGCAACCTCCGCATCTCCGCCAGCAGCTCGAGAACGAGCCGTGACTCAGGGACGAGGTACGGCTCCCTCAACCGCTTCGACACCTCGGCCGTGCTCGGCACGGTCTCGCTCCCGAGCGGGCCGAGGTGAAAGATGTCCTTGACGTACAGCACCCCGACCAGCTGGTCGAGGTCGCCTTCGTAGACCGGGAAGTGCGAGTGAGCTGATCGCCGCACGGCGCGCGCGACATCCTCGTAGCTGACCGGCTCCTCGAGCGCCACGACGTCGACGCGCGGCGTCATCACCTCTCGGGCGGTCGTGTCCCGCAACGACGCGAGGCGTCGCTCGATGAGGAGCTCCTGTTCGGAGCGAGCGGCGGCGGCCTTCGCGTCGGCCGCCTGGTGACGGCGCTTGAACATGCGTACCGGCAGTCCGCGCTACCCCGAGGAAGCTTCAGCCGCCAGCTCGACCGGCAGCGGCAAAGGCTTGTACGACTCGTCGTAGTAGGTACCGCCTTCGAGCAATGCGCGAGCAGCCTTCCGTAGCCGGAGTGAGTCGAACGGCTTCACGAGCCAGCCTTCGGCGTCAGCTCGCTTCGCCATGAAGACATCTGCCCGGCGGTCCATCAGGATCAGCACAGGCACATGATCCGCACGCCCACCGGACTCCTCGAGCCGGAGGTCCATGCAGATCGCAATCCCACCCATGCTGCCGACCTGCAGGTCCGTGATCACGAGGTCGGGCGGGTCTTCAGCTACCGCGCCGCGTACAAGGTGGCCAGCGGTCAGCTCACGGACGGTCGTCTCGCCGTCCTCGAGCGCGGACCGCACCTCCGCAAGGACCGAAGGCGCGTCGCTGACGATGAGGATGTCACCCACGTCCGGAGGCTACCTGCCCGACGACGTACTCGGCCACGAGGGACAGGCCCGCGAGATCGTGGACGTCGTCGCGGAGGTAGGGCACCTGGGCGATCGCTCCCTCGACGCCGCCCTCCAGCTGCGCCATGTAACCCCGCTCCTCAGCGACGACGAACTCGAGACCGGCCAGGTTCTGCCGCAAAGCCGCAAGCAACACCCGAGCGCCTTCAGCGTCACCAGGCACATCGACCACAGCGAGGCTCGTCTCGTCGACCACCCCCGGGCCAATCTCGCCGGCCCGGAAATCAGGGTGAACCCGGTTCATCACCAACGCCGCCACCGGCAACCCCGCCTCTGCCAAACGTTCGGAGAAGAAACGTGCCTCCCCCACCGAATCCCGCCTCGGCGCCGCCACGAGAACGAACGCAGTCCCTGGGTCCGCCAGCAGCTGGTCGACCCGTCGCGCCCTGTCACGGAAGCCCTGCTCCATGCCGTCGAAAGCCCGGAAGAACGCCATCGCGTCCTCGACGATCTCGCTGCCGGCCACACGGGAGATCGTCCGCAGGAGCACCTGCGTGGCGACCGACAGCGCCTTCATGGACACCCTCCCTGGCATGAGGAGCAGCCTGAACACCCGGTTCTCCAAGAAACGTGTGAGGCGGCCGGGGGCGTCGAGGAAATCGAGAGCGTTTCTAGTGGGAGGCGTGTCGACCACCACGAGATCGAAGTCGCCCGACTCGTGCAGCTCGTACAGCTTCTCCGCCGCCATGTACTCCTGCGTGCCCGAGAGGGCCGAGGTGAGATTGCGGTAAAGCGGATTCGAGAGGATGCGTTCTGCCTGCTCGGGACCCTCGGAGTAACGACCGACGAGGTCGTCGAAAGTTCCCTTCGCGTCGAGCATCAGCGCCGAGAGCTCGCCCGGCCAGTCGCCTTCGATGCGGGTCGGCGTGTTCCCGAGCGACCCGAGCCCGAGGGCGTCGGCCAGCCGCCGGGCCGGGTCGATCGTGACGACGCAGGCCTTGCGCCCAGCGTGTGCGCCTGCCAAGGCGATCGCAGCCGAGGTGGTCGTCTTCCCAGCGCCACCCGAGCCGCAGCAGATTATGATCGACCGCTCGCGCACGAGCTGCCCGAGGTCGTGAGCTGTCGCCATCAGACGGCGCCGATCTTGTCGATCGCCTGGCCGAGCGCCTCGGAGAGAGGACCGATCTGTGCCGGCCCGATCTCCGCGTGGAACACGTAAGGAAGCCGCAGCTCAGGAAGGGGTAGTTCCGTCTCCAGCCTCCTGATCTGCTCGCTCTGGAGCCGCTCTCGTCCCAGTCGAAACTGCGCAGCGCTCCTCAACGCCCCGCGCTCACCCTCGTCGAGTGACTCCGAGGCGGCCTCGACCACGGCGTCCACGTCGGCGCCCAACCCCGGGATCAGCTCGAAGCAGGCGTTCACCACGACAGGACCAAGCAAGACGCCGACCTCGTCCTCGAAGCGGTAGGCGGTCTCGATCAGCTCGTTCACGGGCGTCTCCTCTGGCAGGGTCACGAGCAGTACCTGACAGCGCTCAGGATCGTGCAGCATCTCGACCACGTCGGCGGCCTGCGAGCGCAACGGGCCACCCCGGGCCGCATCGAGCAACCCGCTCGCACTCGTCAAGAAACGAACAGCGTGCCCCGTCGCCGGCGCGTCCAGGATCACGAGATCGGCCTCCCCTGCCCGCTCGATCTGCTTCACCTTCCCGAGCACGAGGATCTCGCGGATCCCCGGGATCGCAGTCGCTACGACGTCGAGCACGCCTGTCGAGACAAGCCTCTTCGCCACGCGTTTCAGCCCGTGGTCCATCAGGTACTCGAGGAGCGCATCGTCCGGCGTGATCACGCGCGCACCTACGGATCCCCCGGCGGCCGACTCGTAGACGGCCTGCTCCTCGTAAGAGAAGCTGTCAGCGACCCCGAACAACCCCGGCAGCGCACCACCGTCGTCGAGGGCCACCACGAGGACGTTCATGCCACAGTCAGCCGCCATCCTCGAGAGGGCGGCAGCGACGGTCGTCTTGCCCACACCGCCCTTGCCTGCGACGACGAGAATCCGGCTCTGCCTGCAGAACGCCTCTCTATCCATGCCGTGGGCGACACTACCGGCGGAAGGCGGAGCAGCGATTTTTCTGGCAAGGTTCCTCTTGTATCCGGTGATACCCGGCGGTATGGTCTCGACAGTTGTCCTGGCAACAGGACTGATGATCGGTGATCGAGAATTTCTGGCCAGTGGGGATGCCGGACGGGTTCTCGAGTAGGGGTACACGGTCGCGTGCCACGGATCCGGTCGTCGGGTGACCGATTTAGGAGGGGCTCGTGGTCGCCAGTCAGCATGAGGACATGTGGCAAATACGGGCAGCATGTCGAGGGCCGCAGGCCGTCGTCTTCTTTCCGCCTTCCTACGTGGAGCGAAAGGACGAGCGAGTAGGCCGCGAGCGGGAGGCGAAGGCCATCTGCCGGTCCTGCTGTGTCCGCGAGGACTGCCTCGAGTACGCGCTGCGCATCCGGGAGCCGCACGGAATCTGGGGCGGTCTGAACGAGACCGAGCGCAAACAGATCCTCGACAGGCGCTCGACGGCTGCCACCCAGCGTCCGGCTGGCATAGTCGCCCGCTGAGCACGCAGCTTCAACGATCGTGACCTCACGCGTCCTGGGTTTTCGCGCGCCACCGGCGAGTAACCAACAATTCATCAGCACGTTCGGATATTTTTACAATGATGTTTCGGATCCCCTCGGTTCTCGGCCCATTTGCCCGGCTCTCGCCGGTGGCTGACGACCAGGCGAAGATGCAGGACGAGATCTGCCGGATCGACAGCCGCTCTTACGGATACGGCCTGGTAGAAGGTCCTGGTCCTACCGTCGTCCTCATCCACGGTTGGGGACTTGCTCACAACTCGTACCGCCAAGCTGCCGAGGCGATCGCCATGCAGGGTTTCAGGGTGATCCTGCCGGATCTCCCAGGGTTCGGGGGCAGCTCTGACCTGCCTTTTCTCGGCATGTCGTTCGCTAGGTACGCCCGGGCGATCCGCCGCTTCCTCGAGGAGTGCCACGACGTCGCCGGCGAGCCGGTCCACATAGTCGGTCACAGCTTCGGCGGAGGTGTCGCCGCCCAGGTCGCACACGACGCGCCGGAGCTGGTGCGGTCGGTCGTCCTCGTCTCGTCTGTGAGCGGCGCCACCTGGCAGCGGCACGAGGACTCCGAGAGGCCGCTCACCGATCGGCCGCTTTGGGACTGGGGCGTCCACCTCCTCTCGGAGTTCCCGGTCGGCCAGTTCCCGGTCGCGGCGCTCAGCGTGCTACGGGACCTCTCCCACAACCTCGTGTGGCATCTCCCCAACATGGGCTTGGTGGCGAACATGATCCGCCGGAGCGACCTGCGCCACGAGCTCGCGAAGGTCCGCGACAAGAACATCCCCGCTGCTGTCGTATGGGCGACCGGCGACCGCGTTATCACGAGAGCCTCGTTCGACGACCAGTGCACAGCGCTCGGCATCCGCGGCACGGTCGTAGACGGCAACCACGGCTGGCCGCTGTCAAACCCGGCGTCGTTCGCTCGGACCGTCGCCGAGCTCGTGCGTTCGATGGACCGGTCGGAGGTCACCTGCCCGAGTTGATCGTCCCGCGAGATGCGTCGACGATCATGCTCGTCCGCGACACGCCTGAGGGCATGGAAGTCCTCATGTTGCGGCGCAATCTCGCCTCGAGTTGGGTCGGGGGCGCTCATCTCTTCCCCGGCGGCGCTGTCGACAAAGAAGACGGCTCACCCGGCGTCCTCGATCGGTCACCGGGCCGCGGCGGCACCGAGGCGAGCCGCATCCTCGGCCTAGCCGGCGCACCGGCCGCGGGCGGGCTGGCCTTCTTCGTTGCCGCCATCCGGGAGTGCTTCGAGGAAGCCGGGATCCTGCTTGCCTCTGGGCCCGAGAATGCCCCGATCGACTTTGCCGACCATCGCGTAGCCGCCAGATTCGTCGAGCACCGTAGGCGGTTGAACGCCCGCGAGCTCAGCTTCGCTGAGCTCTGTGAGTCGGAGAACCTCCAGCTCGGCACCGATCGGCTCTGGTACTTCAGCCACTGGATCACGCCGGAGGGATCGCCGCGGCGGTACGACACGCGTTTCTTCGTCGCAGCCATGCCGGCCGGACAGACGGCGCTCCATGACGACATCGAGGTCATCGACTCGATCTGGATCCGTCCGGGCGACGCCCTGCACCGGCATGCGGCGGGCGAGATTGACATGCTGTTCCCCACGATGAAGAACTTGCAGGCAATCGGTCGATTCGAGCGCTCGGCCGACCTGCTCGATGCGTCGGCGGTCGCCGAGGTCCCGACGATCCTCCCGAAGGTCACCGTCGCCGACCAAGGTGTCCGTATCCTGTTGCCCGGCGACGAGGGCTACGACTCAGCGACGGGCTTGGGCGAGGACGTCGCCTTCCCCGACCGTTCTCATCCAGAGCCGAAGTGATCACCGACCGGTCGCTCGAGGTCCCCGTCCCAGGGGAGCTGGTCGAGGTCGTGCCTCGGGTGATGCGCCTGACTGCGCCGAACCCGTCGATCATGACCGGTCCGGGAACGAATACCTACCTCGTCGGCGAGCGGGATCTAGTAGCGATCGACCCGGGACCCGAGGACGAGGGCCATCTCGACGCGATCGCCGCAATAGCGGAGACCTACGGCCGCTTGAAGGCTGTGATCGTCACGCACACCCACTCAGATCACGCCCCGGGAGCAAGGGGGCTCGCCGAGCGTTCCGGGGCAGTCGTGCTGGGTTTCGACGAGCGGGCGGGTTTCGTGCCGGATGTACGCATCACAGAGGGCGACGTGGTCGATCTCGGTGACCTCTCCATCAGAGCGGTACACACCCCCGGGCACGCGTCTGACCACCTTTGCTACGTGATCGAGGAGCCGATGCGGCTGCTGTTCTCCGGCGACCACATCATGGGTGGCTCGACCGTGGTGATCGCCCCTCCCGATGGCGACATGGCCGATTACCTCGCCTCCCTCGATCGGCTGCTCCGTGAAACGCCGGCTATCGATGCCATCGTTCCTGGCCACGGGCCTGTCATGTCCGACCCGATCGCGGTCATCACCGGGTACAGGGCCCACCGTCTTGCGAGGGAATCCGCCGTGCTCGCAGCGCTCGAAGCCCGGCGAGCGGCCACGATCGAACAGATCGTGGCCGACGTGTACACCGATGTGCCCGAAGTGTTGCACCCGATCGCCCGCTATTCGGTCTGGGCGCACCTGCGGAAGCTGCGTGACGATGGCCGGGCGTCGAGTGACGAGCCGGAGACCGTCGCCGGTGGCTGGTCGGCGGTGAAAGCCGCCGTCGAGCTCGAGCCCCCGGCTTAGCCGAGGGCTTGCTCCACACGTTCGAGCATCCTGGCCGTGCACCCCGCCATCTCGATCGGGGGGGCGATCTCGGTCAGGATACGGTCAGCGATGGCGCCGAACACCTGCGCCAGCGGGCCGTCGCCGAGGGCCACAGGCTCGCCCGCATCGCCGGCGGCCGACGCGTCAGGATGCAACGGGATCTCGGCGATGAGAGGCACGCCGATCTCGGCCGCCAGGCGCTCGCCGCCGCCCCGGCCGAACAGGGCGTACTCCTCTCCATGCTCGCACACGAACGGCGACATGTTCTCGATCACCCCTGCTACCCGCAGGTGTCCCTTGCGGGCCATGTCGGCGGCACGCCCCGCTACCTTCTGGGCGGCGAGCGGCGGGGTCGTCACGACGAGCACTTCGGTCCGGGGCAGCATGCGGGCAAGGCCCATCTGGATGTCGCCCGTTCCCGGCGGCAGGTCGACGAGCAGGTAGTCGAGGTCGCCCCAGGCGACGTCTTCGAGGAAGTGCTGGACGGCGCGGTTGAGCACGAGGCCACGCCACATGATCGCGGTGTCCTCGTCCGCCAAGAAACCCATACTGATCACTCTCACCACCCCGCCCTCTCCCACGCCCGCTGAAGGCGACACCGGGCGCTCGAGGGGGACCATCTTCTTGTTCCGGGCGTTGATCTCCCCCTCCACCCCGAGCAGGCGGGGGACGGAATGGCCCCAGACGTCTGCATCGAGGACGCCGACCGAGTGGCCTCTGGCAGCGAGAGCGACTGCGAGGTTGACTGTTACCGAAGACTTGCCAACCCCACCCTTGCCCGACGCTATTGCGAGAACGCGGCACGTTGGCGGCAGGTCCGTGGCGAGCTCGGAGCGCTCCTGGGCACGGAGTCGGGCGCGGGACATCAACTCGCTCCGCTCGGACTGGGACATGACGCCCGTGCGGACTTCGACGGCGGTGACACCCGGGACTGTGCGGACGGCGCGCTCGACGTCGTCCTTCAACTGGGTCCTGAGCGGGCAGCTTGCGATGGTGAGGGCGATCTCGGCTACGACCTCGCCCTCAGGCGTCGCGGTGACCGAGCGCATCATTCCGAGGCTGACGATGTCGTCGCCGAGCTCTGGGTCGACGACGCCACGCAGGGCTTCGGTAACGCGTTCGGGGAGGTCTTGAGGTTGCAGCACGATGATCCCAGGCTACCGAGGGTTGGCGGGAGGCCGTCGGGGGGAGGTGGCGCGAGGCGCCGGGAATGCCGGGCACAGCGGTGCCGTTGTCATGGACGGGTACAATTGCGTCGCAGCTCTACGCGAGCCTGCGAAATCCGAGGAGGCAGCAACCTGTGAGCATCGCTACCACGTCCGTGCAGATCGGTAAGCGGCCGAGCCCGGTCATGCTCTCCGACGAGGCGGCGGTCAAGGTCGCCGAGCTCCTCTCGCAGGAGGGCAACCCTGAGCTGGCACTTCGAGTGGCCGTGCGGCCCGGGGGCTGCTCGGGCTACAGCTACGAGATGTTCTTCGACTCCGAGATCGCCGATGACGACGTCGTGCGCGCCTTCGGTGCCGTGAAAGTCGTGGTCGACCCCGAGAGCGCTGACCTGCTCAAGGGCTCTACCCTCGACTACAAGGACGGGCTACAGGGCGCCGGCTTCCACATCTCGAACCCGAACGCCTCCCGCACATGCGGTTGCGGTTCATCGTTCAGCTGATCTGATCGCCGACACCGTGGCTCCCGCAGGTCCTTACACGCCGGTCGTCCGGGCAGGTGACTGGCTCATCGTCTCTGGCCAACTTGGCCGCACGGCGGATGGTCAGTTCGTCAAAGGGGGAGTGGGTCCGCAGGCAACGCAAGCGGTCGTCAACATCGGCGAGTTGCTCGAGGGCCACGGATCCTCGCTGACCGACGTGGTGAAGACGACTGTCCTACTGGCTGACATCGCAGACTACGGCGTCGTGAACGATGCCTACGTCGTTGCATTCGGCGACCACCGCCCAGCACGGAGCGCCTTCGCCACCGGCGGGTTGCCCCTCGGTGCGCTGGTCGAAATCGAGGCTTGGGCCTTCGCTCCTCAGTAAGTGAGCCGCTGGCAAGCTGGGATGCGCCGAGCGAGGGTGCCTCGTGTGGTAGCAACAGCGGCAATGAGGAATTCACGTGGCAACCGGTGTCGGCGGACCGGTCCGGTCCTTGCTCTGATCGGCGCCACGGCGCTCGGACTGTCCGCCTGCGGCAGTGGCGGCACGTCAGCAGCCTCGTCGTCGACGTCCACACTCCCGCCGTTGCCCCCGAGCGTCGTGGCCTACGTTGCCCTGGCGGGCAGCGGGGTCAACCTCGGGTCCGGTCATGGCCTCGCCGAGGTGACGGTCGCCACAAGCTCAGGCGGCCCGGCGCTAGGGAAGAAGATCCGCGTCGGCACCTATCCCGATGCCGTCGCCGTCAACACGGCCGGGACCATGGCGTACGTCGCGAACTACGCCTCCAATACCGTCACGCCAGTGAACATCGCGACGGGTAGGGCCGGGAAGCCGATCGAGGCTGGCGTGGGGCCGGCTGACATCGTCATCACACCTAACGGCAAGACGGCATACGTGACTGACGACGGCTCTGCGTCGGTGCTCGGTGACACCATCACGCCGATCAATCTCGCCACGGACAAGCCTGGCGCGCCGATCACCGTTGGGCCCGGCCCGCAGGGGATCGTGATAACGCCGAACGGGTTGACCGCCTACGTCGCTGACGCTGGCGCCATCGTCAGTGGTCAGAGCGGCGGGGTCGGGAACACCGTTACTCCGATCGACCTGTCGACCCGAATCGCAGGCAAGGCCATTACCGTCGGCAACGGTCCGACCGGCATGGCCATCACCTCCGACGGGAGCACCGTCTTTGTGACGAATCTCGACTCCGGCAGCGTCACGCCCATCGCCACGGCCAACAACAGCGCCGGCGCACCGATCAGCGTGCCTGGTGGACCGATCTCGGTCGCCGTCGCAGGACAGGATGCCTGGGTCGTCGACACCCCCTCGAATACCTACGCCGGCAACAACGTCGTGCCGATCTCGGTCTCGTCGGACAGAGCCGGTGCTCCGATCACCGTCGACAAGGGCGCCCAATTCATCGCCATCACACCGGACGGGACTACGGGGTGGGTCTCCTGCCTCCAGGCGAACGCTCTCGTGCCGATCAACCTCGCCACTCACAAGATCGGCGCGTCGATCCGGGTCGCGGGCGGGCCTTTCGCCATGGCGATCGCCGATCAAGCACAACCCGGCGGGTCCGGGGTCACTACGACGACTTCGGCGAAGAAGGGCAAGAAGAAGAAGACCTGATTCAAATCGTGAGCGGACGAACTCTTATGACTACCCGGACCCCGGCAGCCATCGGACGCTCCCGAACCGGTAGCCCACCGACCGCACCGTCTCGATCAGATGGGCGTGCTCCTCTCCGAGCTTGGCCCGCAACCGCCGCACGTGCACGTCGACCGTCCGGGCCCCGCCGAAGTACTCGTACCCCCACACCCGTGACAAGAGCACCTCCCTCGTGAACACCTTGCCTGGGTGCGCCGCCAGGAACCGCAAGAGCTCGTACTCCATGAACGTCAGGTCGAGCGGCCGGCCCGACAGCGCCGCCTGGTAGGTCTCGAGGTTCAGCGCCAGCGGCCCATACACGATGAGGTCGTGCTGCTTGCCCCGCCCGGTGCGCCAGAACAAGTGCGCCAGGCGCGCCTCGACCTCGGCTACCGACGCACCGGCGACAATGAAGTCGTCGAACAGGTCCTCCCGCAGCTCGAGCTCACCAAGCTGTCCCTTCTCGACCACCAGTAGCAACGGAGCCAGCGCAGACTCACGCTTTCGCAGGGCACGACACAGCAAGAAACCCGCATCGCTCTCGCTACCAGCCACCACCACCGCTCCGGCCCATCCGTCCTCGGGCTCGAACCGGCCGGCCATGATGGCGTCCGTGACAGCACGCCACGGGTAGGCGGCCGCGTCAAGCACACCTGTCAGCCACTCCGGTGGCGGATCGGGGAAGACGAGGAGAGGGTCCATATCACCGGGCGGTGTGACTGTAAGAGCGCGGGTTCATAGCGCCGGCAGGTAGCGAGCAATCTCGAACGGGGTCACCTCGCGCTTGTACGCCGCCCACTCCGCCCGCTTGTTGCGGAGGAACCACTCAAAGACGTGCTCGCCGAGTGTCTCGGCGACGAGCTCGGAGCCCTCCATCGCAGTCAACGCGTCGGCCAACGAGCTCGGCAACGGGCGGATCCCCTCGGAAGCCAGCTCTTCGGGCGTGAGGGAGTACAAGTTGGAGGACGCCTCTGGCGGCAACTCGTACCCGAGCTCGACTCCGCGGAGGCCCGCCGCCAGCACGAGTGCAAACGTGAGGTACGGATTGCAAGCTGGATCGGGCGCCCGGTATTCGATGCGGGTGGACTCCGAACGACCCCGCTTGGCAATCGGAACGCGGACCAGTGCAGAGCGATTGTTGTACGCCCAAGAGACATGGACCGGCGCCTCATATCCCATCACGAGTCGCTTGTAGGAGTTGACCCACTGGTTCGTGACCGCCGTGATCTCGGGGGCGTGCTCGAGGACGCCCGCAATGAACTGGCGGCCGAGCGCCGACAACCCGTGCTCGTCACCGGGATCGTTGAAAGCGTTCTTGTCCCCTTCGAACAGCGAGAAGTGAGTGTGCATGCCGGAGCCTTGAACGCCAGCCAAGGGTTTGGGCATGAAACTCGCGTAGACACCCTCTTGCTGTGCGATCTCCTTCGTGACGAGACGCACGGTCATCACGGTGTCTGCCATCGTGAGCGCGTCGGTGTAGCGCAGGTCGATCTCGTGTTGGCTCGGCGCGTCCTCGTGCTGGGAGTACTCAACCGGTATCCCCATGTCCTCCAAAGTGAGGACAGTCCTCTTGCGCAAGTCCGAGGCGAGGTCGGCGACCGTTAGCTCGAAGTACGAGCCACCGTCGAGTGGCTTCGGAGGCCCGGCCGGATCGGACGACGCAAAGTAGAAGTACTCGATTTCGGGCGCGGCGTAGAACGAGTATCCGAGCCCGTGCGCCCGCTCGAGCGAGCGCCGGAGCACCTGGCGGGGGCAACCCTCGAAGGGGGAACCGTCGAGGTTCAAGATGTCACAGAAGACCCGCGCGACCGAGGAGGCATCGGGGTCGCTGTGGCGGGGACGGAGCGGCAGGATCTGGAAGGTCTTCGGGTCCGGCTTGGCGAGGACGTCCGACTCCTGCACACGACTGAACCCGTCGATGGCCGAACCGTCGAACGTCATGCCCTCGTCGAGCGCGTTCTCGAGCTCGGCCGGAGTGATCGCAAACGATTTCGGCGTACCGAGAACGTCGGTGAACCACAACTGGACGAAACGCACCCCGCGCTCCTCCACCGTCCTCAACACATACTCCCGCTGACTCTGCATGAGACAATCCTCGCAGTTCAGTGACCCCAACGCCTACTCCGCGACCTGTCACCGGCTGGTAGTTCACGCGCCGTTCATGTTCGGGCAACAGTCGGGCAATAGGCATCTGACACCCTCGCTGTGGCACACTCGGGCGCCGATTTGGCGTGCCGCTCACGGGCCCGGCGGACCGGATCCCGTCATCGACTCGAAAAAGGAGGACAAGTGCAGGAACGCACCGCTGCTGAGGTCGTTCGCCTCATGGAGGACGAGGGAGTGGACATCGTCGACTTCCGTTTTTGTGACCTGCCTGGCCTGATGCAGCACTTCTCCGTGCCGGCACACCAGCTGACCGAAGACGGTTTCGTCGACGGTTTCGGTTTCGACGGTTCCTCCATCCGCGGATTCCAGGAGATCCAGGAATCCGACATGCTCCTCCTGCCGGATCCCTCGACCGCCGTCATCGACCCCTTCCGCCAGCACAAGACGTTGAACATCAACTGTTTCGTGCACGATCCGGTGACGGGTGAGAGCTATTCGCGAGACCCTCGCTACGTCGCCCTCAAGGCCGAGCGCTACCTCAACACGACAGGGATCGCGGACACGATCTACTTCGGCCCCGAGGCCGAATTCTTCATATTCGACGACGTCCGCTACCACCAGGACCAGCACTCGGCCTCCTACTCGGTCGACTCGATCGAGGGTGCGTGGAACACCGGCCGCGACGAGAAGCCGAACCTTGGGTTCAAGCCCAGGTACAAGGAGGGCTACTTCCCGGTCCCGCCGGCCGACCACTTCCAAGACCTGCGTTCGGAGATGATCCTCACGATGGAGCGCCTCGGCATCGACATCGAGGTTCAGCACCATGAGGTGGGCACAGGGGGTCAGGCCGAGATCGACATGCGTTTCGACACGTTGTTGCGCATGGCCGACAAGCTGATGCTCTACAAGTACGTCGTGAAGAACGTCGCCCGAGCCGCCGGCTACTCGGCCACGTTCATGCCGAAGCCGCTCTTCCAGGACAACGGATCGGGCATGCACTGCCACCAGTCGCTCTGGAAGGGCGGGGAGCCGCTGTTCTACGCCGAGACCGGCTATGCCGGGGTGTCCGACATCGGCCGCTGGTACATCGGGGGCCTCTTGAAGCACGCCAAGTCGATCCTCGCTTTCGCTGCGCCGACGACGAACTCGTACAAGAGGCTCGTGCCGGGCTACGAGGCGCCGGTCAACCTCGTCTACTCGCAGCGCAACCGCTCAGCCGCCTGCCGCATCCCGATCTACTCGAAGAGCCCGAAGGCAAAGCGTGTCGAGTTCCGCTGCCCCGACCCGTCGGCCAACCCTTACATCGCCTTCGCCGCCATGCTGATGGCCGGACTCGACGGGGTCCAGAACCGGATCGAGCCGCCGGACCCAGTGGACAAGGACCTCTACGACCTCCCACCAGAGGAGCTGGCGGCCGTGCCGCAAGTGCCCGCCTCCCTCGACGAGGCGCTCTTCGCGCTCGAAGCGGACCAGGACTACTTGAAGGCCGGTGGCGTTTTCACCGACGACCTCATAGAGACCTGGATCAACTACAAGCGCCTGCACGAGATCGACCCCGTGCGCCTCCGCCCGCATCCGTGGGAGTTCCAGCTCTACTACGACATCTAGGGCTGAGCTGGGCGGTGACGTGATCTGACCTCACACCCCGACTTCGGGTTCTCTCGCCGCTTCGCAGAGTCCCCGCCCAGCCGCGCTCACGTCGAGCCCACTGGAGCCGTTTTGGACGAGATTGCGCCACCGCTCGGCGATCACCCCGGCAATCGGTGCCGCATCAGCACCCGCGTCGGCTTCAACAAGCTCGAGATCCTTCAGGGCAAAGTCCAGAGAGAAGTCGGCGCGGAAGTCCCCCTCGAAGATCCTGTCAAGTTTCGCCAACGCATACTTCGAGGCCAGAGGGTTGTCGCTCAGCGCATCAACCAATGACGCCGGGTTCACGCCCAGGCGCCTCGCGAGGGAAGCCGACTCAGCCGCGCCTTCTGTCTGGAAGGCCAACCAAGTATTGAGGATCAGCTTCATACGGCTTCCTGCCCCAACCGCACCAAGCCACATGGTTCTCCTGCCGAGAGCTCCGAACAGGGGCTCGAGGAGCGCAGCGGCGGATTGGGGTCCCGAAGCTAGGATGAGAAGCTGGCCGGACTTGGCCGGCCCACGACTTCCGGACACCGGGGCATCGACAAAGGTGACATCCGGTCGACGAGCGAGGGCGAGGGCGTAGACCCGCTCCGTGCCCTCGACACCAATAGTTGCCATCTGAAGCCAAATCGCACCTGGGCGCATGGCGTCGATTCCCATGGCGTCGAACATGACCTCGGCGGTCACCTCTGCCGTAGGCAACATGGTCAGTACGACATCCGCGTCAGCGACGGCGTCCGAGATCTCTGCAGTCCCTGTAGCACCGAGGTCAACGAGCGGCCGTGTCGAGTCCGCGTGCCGGGACCACACGCCGACCTCCACGTTCGAGGCGAGAAGCCGAGCTCCCATCGCTGTTCCCATCGTGCCGGTGCCAATGACGGCGACGCGCATGCGGCGTTCAGAATCGGGCTTGTTCATGGGTTGCTTCCTTTCAGTCGAATTCGGGACAAATGTCAGGTGTCATGGACGCCAGAGCCACGACGGTAAAGCATGCGATGAGGAAGAACGTTCCAGCCTTTGAGATGGCGTTGAGCAAAGTCAAGAGGGTGCGCATCGGTCCTCCTCTCAGACGCTGTCGGGTGTCGGGCCGGCGATGGCCACGGCATCTCGCATTAGGTCGTCGATTCGCGCCATGGCTGCTCCGTCGAGCTCGATCTCGCCCGCCGCCAGCGCCTCGTCCACGTGGTTGGGATTGCGGGTTCCCACGATGGCCACCTGCACCGCCGGATTGGCCAGCGTCCAGGCGATTGCCAGTTGTCCGAGCGTGATCCCGAGCTCGCCGACAGCGAACGCACGAAGGTCGGCAACTACCTGAAGGTTGCGTCGGTAGTCCTCGCCTTGGAAGACGGGGCTCTTAGCCCGCCAGTCGCCTTGGGCGAAGCGGGTACCCAGTTGGAGGTTTCCGCCGAGCAGTCCATGTGCCAAGGGCCCGTAGACCATGACACCAATGTCCTGGGCAGCGGTGTAGGGCAGAACGTCCTTTTCGATCTCCCGGCGAAACAGATGGTAGGGAGGCTGCAAAGTCTCGACTGGCAGGCTGGCGCTGAACGTCTCGATCTGTGCTGCGTCGAAGTTGGACACGCCGACGTGACGGATCTTGCCGGCGGCAACGAGCTTGCCGAGCGCTTCGGCCGTCTCGTCAAACGGCGTCTCGGGGTCCGGCCAATGAACCTGGAACAGGTCGACGTAGTCCGTGTCGAGCGCCCGCAGGCTTTGCTCGACGCCTGTCCGGATCCACTCGGCGCTTGCGTCGCGAACCACGCCAGCGCCCCCCGGTCGGAGGCCACCCTTTGTGGCGATGACCAACTCGTCGCGGTGTCGGCCGCGCAGGGCTTCGGCCAGGAGGGACTCCGAGGCTCCGAAGCCGTAGGCCTGGGCCGTGTCAAAGAACGACACGCCGCTGTCTGCGGCCCTGCGAATAGCAGCGATGGCGGCTTCCGAGTCCGTCGGCCCCCAGTCCCCTCCGAGCTGCCACGTCCCGAATGCGATACGTGAGACGAGCAGGTCGGACCTGCCCAGTCTGATCTGATTCATGCTCTGTTTCATGCTGTCCTCCTCAGTTGGGTCTGACTTTCGGTTGTGTTGGAAGGGTTCACGGCGTCCAGGTGCGCGACGGCTGTGGACGTTGCGGCCGGCTTTTCTGACCGCGGTACGAACCAGGCGACGAACGTGCCGCTCAGCCCGAGGAATGCGGCCACCACCATGGCGGCCCGGTCACCGCTTACCGTCGAGACGCCCGAGCGTGCATGGGCACCTTCGGCGATGGCTACCAGCACGGCCACGCCGACGGCGGCGCCGACCTGCCGAGTCGTGTTGACGATGCCCCCGACCAGGCCTTGGTCCGCATCGGCCATGCCGCTTGCCGCCAGGACCGTAGTGCCGAAGACGGCTCCCACCGTCCCGAATCCCACTAGTACGACCGCAGCCAACAGTGGGCTGTAATGCCCGCTTGCCGGCAGGTGCGCCAGCATCAAGAACCCTGCTCCGGTCGCAACCGTTGCTGCGACCAGCAGGGTGCGCATCCCGAGACGCCGGATCAAGCGGGCGCCGAACATGCCGGCGATGAAGCCAACCGCCCCTTGTGGAGCGATCACCAGGCCGGAGACGAGCGGGGAGTCATGCAGAGTCTGCTGGAGGTAGAGGGACAGGACCACCAATTCGCCAGCGCTCCACGCTCCCACCAAGAAGGTGAGAATGCCGGCGGTACGGAGCGCTGGTCGAGCGAGCAGATGGAGATCCACGAGCGGGTGGGGGTGGACTCGCTCGGTCATTACGAATCCGATCAGGCTCGTCACGGCCAGGGCCACTGCGCCGATGACGAGTGGGTGCTCCCACCCGAGCACCGTGCCTTCCGACACGGCGAACACGGCGGCCGCCACCGTGGCCGTTGACAGCAGTCCACCCATGACGTCGACCGGGACACGTGGGGAGCGCTCACGATCATTTGAAATCAGGCGGCGAGTGAGAAGTGCCGCCGCCAATCCCACAGGCACGTTCACGAGGAAGATCGAGGCCCAACCGAAGTATTGGACGAAGATGCCGCCGAGTACCTGGCCGGCCACGAACCCGATCGACGCAGTGGCCCCATAAAGACCGAGGGCGCGGGTGCGCTGAGCTCCCTCGGGAAACCGGGCGGTGATGAGGGACAGCGAGGCAGGAGCGACCATCGCCGCTCCAACACCCTGGGCGGCGCGGGCGACCACGAGGACGGCCGCGTCGCCCGCCAAGCCAGCAGCGAGGGATGCCCCTGCGAAGACGAGCAGGCCGAGGACGAACATTCGGCGCCGCCCGAAAATGTCGGCGATGCGGCCCCCCAGAATCAGCAGGCCTCCAAAAGTGATGGCATACATGGTGACCACCCATTGGACGGAGTCCCCTCCGAATCCCAGAGCGTCTCGAATTGACGGCAAGGCGACGTTGACGATGCTGAAATCGAGGACGACCATGAACGACGCCACAAGCACGAGGGTGAGCGCTGGTGCGGAGAGCCCTCGCTTGGCCTCCGACGTAGCGGCTCTCGAGATTGTTGTGGACACCGGGCCCGCTGGAGTTGACCGTTTGACGGCTCCTCCAGGCGCTTGCCTGGGATCGTCATGGCATCTCTGGCGCTCAGTCTGAACGGTTGACACGAAGCTCACCTCCCGATATAGGAACGATACGTACAGTACCGTAAATACGTGTACAATGCAACACGATGACTGAACGTCGTATTCCAGCCGCACCCGGACGAGGCCGACCCCGGAGCGAGCGATCTCATCGCGCCATCCTGCAAGCCACCGAAGAGCTTCTCGAGGAGCGTGGGTTCGTCGACCTGACCATGGAGGAGGTGGCTGTCCGGGCTCAGGTGAGCAAGGCCACCATCTATCGGCGGTGGCCGACCAAGGGCACGCTCGTGTTCGACGCTTTCGGGGCGCAATTCCTGGCCCGACAGCCGCTGCCGGATACGGGCAGCCTGCGCGGCGATCTCCTCGCTTCCCTACGGTCGTGGATCCGCGTGGTCAAAGGCACCGTGACGGGGCGCACCCTTGTCGGGCTCATCGCAGAAGTGCAACGAGACCCTGAACTGGCCGAGGTGTGGAGCGAGCGGTTTGTGCGTCAAGTCCGAGCCCAGCATCGGCTCATGATCGATCGGGCCGTCGAGCGAGGTGAGATCCCCTCAGATACCGACGCCGATGTCACACTCGACCTGCTCTTCGGCTCGGCCTACCACCGGCTCCTGCAATCGCACCTCACGCTGTCCGACCGATTCGCCCAGTCTGTAGTCGACACCATTGTGAAGGGGTTGTCATCCGACGCCGACGGGTCGCGCTAAGCGTCGTGCAGGCTCTCGTTTGTCGGCTGTCGAACCGGGAGCTCGGACATGTCGGGTCAAGCAGCGGGAGGCCGGCCCCGCTTGGGCAAGGGCCCAGCCTTCTTAGGCATTCGCCCGGCGTCGTCGAGGGCCCGGCGCAGCAGCATCTCGATGTGGGCATTTAGGCTGCGGAACTCATCGGCCGCCCACCGGGCGAGGGCATCATGGACAGTGGGATCAATCCGCAGCAGTACCTGCTTCCGGTCATTCACCGATTACGAGTAGAGAGTGCCGGTGTTGACTACTGGCGAAGCTGGTTGGTCACTGCAAAGAACGACCATCAGATTGCTCACCATCGCCGCTTTGCGCTCCTCGTCAAGGTCGACGATGTCGCGCTCTCTCAGCCTGTCGAGCGCCAGTTCCACCATCCCGACCGCGCCGTCGACGATACGAGACCGAGCGGCGACGACGGCATTGGCCTGCTGCCGGCGCAGCATGGCCTGGGCGATCTCCGACGCGTAGGCAAGATGGCTGATGCGCACCTCGACGATCTCCAGACCGGCAATGGCGACGCGCTGGGCCATCTCCTCGGCAAGCTCGCCAGCGACGATGTCGGTCGAGCCGCGCAGTGACAGGCCACTTTCTGCGGGGTCGTCGTATGGATGCCTGGTGGCGACGTGCCGTAGAGCTGACTCGGCCTGGACACGCACAAAATTGAGGTAGTCATCGACGGCGTAGAGAGCGCGCGAGGTATCGGCAACCTGCCAGACGACAATGGAGGCGATCTCCACGGGATTGCCGTCGGCGTCGTTCACCTTCAGATGGTTCGTCTCGAAATTCCTGACCCGAGTGCTCACCTCTTTGCGGTCGGAGAGGGGCAGGATCCACGCCAGGCCGGTCCTGCGCACTGTGCCGACGTAGCTGCCGAAGAAGCGCACGACCTTGGTTTGGCCAGGCTGCACGATGACGAGCGAGCCCAAGACGACACACGCCAAGACAATCACCCCGCTCGCGACGGCAACCTCTTTGTGCTGGGCGAGCAACACGGTCGCCGCGATACAGGCGGCGATGACGAGGACGCCGAACCATCCGCTGACGGCCCACGCTTGCCGCTCGTGTATCTCGACGCGGGTTCCCGAATGACCGACCGGCGTCGCCTCGGGGTCGAGGTAGGGCTGGGCTGACTGATCCATGATTCCTCCCTGGAGAGCGGGCTCACTAAACTGATATCGCCACGCTATCACTTTCTCTCCCTTCGCGGGCGACTGCCCGACTCACCCGCCCGGAAAACGCTCGCATCGAGTGATGGTTGACCTGGAGCACTCGTCCCGACCCTCTGTGTCAACCTCAACTGAGACGGATTGTCGAGGCGTACCCTCTAATGTTTCGT
Source organism: Acidimicrobiaceae bacterium (assembly GCA_003136185.1). Lineage (GTDB taxonomy): Bacteria > Actinomycetota > Acidimicrobiia > Acidimicrobiales > Bog-793 > Palsa-601. Next base: position 29,347 of record PLDN01000093.1, read on the forward strand.
GCGTGTCCTGCCGATACTCTCTGAGATCCCTCTGGGTGATTGAGCAGGATCTATGAGCATTGCCGGGTTCGAATACGAGCTTGTGAGGAGATAGCCGGTCACCTGACCGGAGACGCGGGGGCCAATCGAAATGGCAAGTGGGCTGCAATCGGTGGCGGGAGTCGCCGTTAGGCCCGTGATGGATCTAAGTGACCGGCGCGTCATCGCGTACCAAGCCAGCCCGCGGACTGCGAGAGGCGAGGCATCGCCGATGGCACTCCTCGACGCGGCTCTCTCGCTCGCGACCGCGGCTGCTCCAGCCCCGCTGCTCGTGAACGTTCATCCATCGCTCCTCGTGAGCCCGACGTTCGATCCGATCGCCCATATCCGGGCGGCGAAATGTGCTCCGTCCGAAGTTGTCTGGATGTTGCCCGAGCCGCGCCGCGGGCTGGCGGACGAGCCAGACCCTCCGGAGACGCGCATCCTCGCAGCAGCTGTCCGGCGGACCGCTGCCACCCTCCGGGGTGCGGGCTTCAGAGTCGGCCTCGACGGTGTAGGCGTCTTGACCGTCTCGTGGGCGGAGGTGGTTGATACGCGGCCGGCGTTTCTCTTGATGGAGCCAGAGCTGACCTCTCGGCCCTTCGACGACGCATACAAGGCCGCCCTTGCAGGCCTTCTTGCCTTCGTCGGCCACCTCGGGGCGCGGCTCGTCGCTCAGGGAATCGACAGCGACGAGGCCGCAAGGCATTTCATGGACGTCGGGGTCTTCTACGGGATCGGCGACTATCTGCACGGTCCAGTTGTCCTTGACGACGAACTCGCCGTCGAGGGTGACGTCGTCGTTCGCCCGTCCTGGTTCCGGGAGCGGGCGGTCCGCCGGCTCTCGGCCGGTGCCGAGGACGGAGGCGTCCACTTCCTACCGAAGCCGCCGCGGCCCGCTGTCATCGACGACAGGCGTCTGGCAGGGCTCCTGACGGAGTGGTCGGGTGAGCTGGCGAACGTCGAGGACCCGGACGCAGTGCTGACACTCCTGGCGGACATCGTCCCGCGCGTCGTCAGCTTCGATCGTCTTGCGATCTTCGAAGCAGACTGGGATCGCTACGTGCTCGGGCCGAAGGTCCTTATCGGTGAGGAGCTCCAGCCGCTCGTGAGCGTCACTCACACGCTGAACACGGGGATCACGGGCTGGGCGTTCTTGCAGGGGACGCCGTACCGCTGTGGCAGGACGACAGACCACCCCGAAGCTGCTCCTATCCCCGGGCAGGAAACATCTGACGAATCCATGCTCGTGATCCCGCTGACCTCTGGCGACCGGCGCCTCGGCGTCCTCGACCTGTGGCGAGACGGCGCGGACCGGTTCTCGGACGAGGATCTCGAGCGGGCGATCCTGGTCGGCCAGCTCGGCGCCGATGCGTGGCGAAGCGCCGAGCTGCGGGCAGAGGTCGCCGAGCGAGTTGTCACCGACAACGTGACAGGTCTGCTGAACAAGCGGTGGTGGGACGAGCTGGCTTCCCGTGAAGCCGCTCAGGCGATCCGGACCAAGAGCAGCATCGCGGTGCTCCTCGTCGACCTCGACGGGTTCAAAGCCGTCAACGACTCGCACGGGCACGCGAGCGGCGACATCGTACTGAAGCACGTGGCACGAGCTCTTGCCACGACCGTCCGATCGGGCGACGCCGTGATCAGGTACGGAGGAGACGAGTTCATCCTTCTCTTGCGGGACTGCGACGAGGCCGGCGCCATCGAGGTCGCGACCGAAGTGCAGGTCGCGCTTGCACGCGTGTCAGGGCCCGGAGGCGGGGAATCTCCGGTGACGGCATCGATCGGCATCTCGCTTTTTCCCGAGCACGGACCGACGCTCGAGGACGTCGCCATAAACGCGGATACGGCCATGTACCGGGCCAAAGCGGCGGGTCGAGACCAGGTGGTCTGCTACTCGCCAGCCGAGCGCGATGACGACGTTGGCCGGCCACCGCCCCTCCAAGCGATGCCGAGCCAGATCGACAGCACACTCGAGTCGGCCGGGCTCAGACCACATCTCCGCCAGGAGTTGGAGGACCAGTACCGGCGCCTCGAGGCGGCCCAACAAGTGTCGCGTATAGGCAGCTTCGAGATGGACCTCGGATCCGCCACTCTGGAATGGTCGTCCGAGCTACGGCGGATCCTCTGTGTGGCAGACGAGGAAGAACCCGCTCTCGCCACGATCGTCGACCGCATCCACCCTGAAGACCTGCAGCGGTACGCCGAGGCGTTGCGCCTGTGGGTCGAGGCTGGGACGGGCAACTTCGAGCTCGGGTTCCGGTTCACCTGCCCCCATGGCCATGTCCGCTCGGTCTACATGCGCCAACTGATCCGCGAACTCGACGACGGCCGGCGCTTGCTCACGGGCACTTTCCAGGAGTTGGCCAACCCGACGTACTACGCCTCGCCGCGATCGGTGACCCTCACGGCTGCAAACCGGGCAGAATCATCCGATGGTGGCAGACGAGGCAGGTGAGATCCAGGTATTCGGCACTCAATGGTGCGGTGACTTTTACCGGGGCGAGGACGTCCTCGTCGTCGGCGGCGGCAACTCCGCGGGAGAGGAGGGGCTCTTTCTGACCCGCTTCGCCAGGCACGTCACCATCGCCACCCGCGACCCCGAGCTCACAGCCAGCAAGGTCGTCATCGAGAAGGTGGCCGAGCGGCCCGACATCGACGTTCTCACGAATATCAACACCGTCGAGCTGAAGGGGGAGAGCCACCTCGAGACGGTCGTCGTCGAGGACTCCCTCACCGGAGAACGGAGCGAGCTCCGCCCGGCCGGGATGTTCGTCTTCATCGGCCTCACACCGAATACCGAGATCGTGGGTGAGCTCGTGGAGCTGGACGGGCAGGGTTTCTTGACGACAGATGCATGGCTGCAAACGTCGCTGCCCGGTGTGTTCGCTGCCGGTGATGCTCGCTCGGGCAGCACCAAACAGGCTGCTTCTGCCGCAGGCGAAGGCGCCGCTGCCGCCATCGCGATCCGCTGCTACCTGGGACCACTCGCGGGCGGCATGGCTGAGCCGCAACTCGACCGTGGCGGCATGCCGGCGGTCATGGAGGTCTGAGCTAGCGGACCGGGGCTGCGACCGAGGACGAGAACCACACCTCGAACTCCTCGGGCCGGAGAGGTTTCGACCATAAGTAGCCCTGCGCTGTCTGACAGCCGAGCTCGACGAGCTCCGCTCGCTGCTCCTCGGTCTCGACGCCCTCCGCGCACAACATGAGGTTGAGCGCCTTGCCGAGGCTCACGATGGCATGCACGATGGAAGAATCGTCCAGATCGGTGCCAAGACCATCGACGAACGAACGGTCGATCTTGAGCAGCTTGACGGGGAGCCGCTTCAACCGGCTGAGCGATGAATAACCGGCACCGAAGTCGTCGACGGCGAGAACGATCCCCGCGTCGGCAAAGCCGCGGAGCAGCGGTACTGAAATGTCGACGTCGTCCATCGCGGCGGTCTCGGTGATCTCGAGGCAGAGCCCATCGGGCGACAGACCGTGAGCCGACAGCGCTCCAAGGGCCCTTTCGAGGAGGTCTCCCGACAAGAGCTGGCGCGGCGAGAGGTTGACCGCGACGAGAAGCCGCTCCGCACCGGGAAGCGTCCGCCGCCAGACCGCAGTCTGGGCGATCGCCTGCTCGAGCACCCATTCGCCGATCGGGACTATGAGACCGGTCTCCTCCGCTGCGTAGACGAACTCGGCTGGAGGGACGACACCGCGCTCGGGATGATCCCAGCGGATGAGCGCCTCAACCGCAGAGGGCAGGTCGCCAGGCAGTCCCACGATCGGTTGATACTCGAGGCGGAACTCGTGGCGCTCGAGCGCGTGACGCAACGCCAGCTCGATGTCGAGCCGACGGGTGGCCCTGGAGCGCAGGTCAGGGTCGAACAGCTCGGACCGGGCACGGCCGCGCTCTTTCGCCCGGTACATCGCTGTGTCTGCATCCCTCATCAAGGTTGCCGGCGTATCGCCCTCGGTCGCGACGACGATCCCGGACGATACCGTGACGTACATCTGCTGGTCGTCGATGTCGAAGGGCTCGTCGCACACGGCCCCGACTCTCTCGCCGATAGTGGTCGCTTCGGCGACGTCGTTCACGTCCTCGCAGACGAGCACGAACTCGTCCCCGCCAAACCGAGCAATGGTGTCGCCCGCCCGCGTGCACCCGCCCAGGCGATGCGCCAACTGGCGGAGGAGATCGTCGCCAGCAGAGTGGCCGAGCGAGTCGTTGACCAGCTTGAAATGGTCGATGTCGACAAAGACGACCGCCACCTTCGATTGGGTGCGGTGCGAGCGGTTGAGGGCGGTCTCGAGGCGGTCCTGCAACAGATTCCGGTTCGGGAGTCCGGTGAGCGGGTCGTGCATCGCGAGCTGCTCGAGCTCTTCCTCGGCGCGCTTGCGGTCGGTGATGTCGACGATCTGGGCGAGCGTGTACATCGGGTCGCCCGAGGCGTCCCGGACGAGGGCGAGATGGACGATCGTATGGATCGCTTCGCCGTCGGGACGCAGGTAGCGACGCTCGAACTCGACGTGATTCTTCGGGGAGCTGAGGAGCGCCTCGGTCGGGGACTCACCCCTCAAAGGGACGTCTGAGGGATGGGAGAACTCATCTGGGGAGTGACCGATGAGCTCGTTCGGCGTGCGGCCGAGAATCCGGCAAACCGTCGGGTTGACCTGGCGCACCTTCCGGTCGAGGTCGAGGATGCACATGCCGACGCTGCCGAGCTCGAAGGCGATCGAGAACTGCTGCTCAGCGACCCGGCGGGCCTCTTCGGCGTGCAACCGGTCGGTGATGTCCTGCGTGGAGCCGACGACACGAACGACTTCTCTCGACTCGTTGCGGACAATCCGGCCGAGCGTGTGCAGCCGGCGCTCTTCACCGTCGGTGCGCACGATCCGGTACGTGATGTCGAAGTCGGAGTCGTAGGGCGCGTCCGGACCGAGGTGATCGAGGAAGAGTTGACGGTCCTCTGGATGGATCCGATCGAAGAAACGCTCCACCGACGGCGCCTCGTCGTCGTCCAACCCGGCAAGGCGGCGAAGCTCGCGGGACCATCGCAGGGCGCCAGTCACGTAGTCGAATTCGAAGCTCCCGAGCCTCGCTATCTGCTGCGCCTCCTCGAGCTGCTGGTGCTCGTCAGCGGCGAGCTGCTCGAGCTCCCGGCGCTCGGTGACGTCCCGGCAGACTGCCGCGCCGCCGACAACGTTGCCGAGCCGGTCGCGCACGGAGTGAACTGTCGACTCGACGAGAAACCGCCTCCCGTCGGGATGCACGTAGTCGCTCTCGAACGACATGCCCGACGACGCCTCGCCGTCGGGCAGTTGGGTCAAGAACTGCGGCCCGGTCCACCGCTCGGGGGACGTGACGACCTCGCTCAGCAAGCCGACCCGCTCGCTCGCCGAGTGACCGAACAAGCGGGTCGCGGCGTCGTTCCAGCTCGTGATCCGCCCGCCGAGATCGAAGCCGAGGATCGCGTCGTTCGAGGACTCGACGATTGCCGAGAGGCGCCTGTTGGCTTCCTCCATCGCGTAGCGCTCGGTGATGTCGGTGCCGACCGCCACCATCCCAACAAAGTCACCGCTGTCGTCGAGGAGGGGCGTCAGGTTGACGAGGACCGGGAAGCGGTGGCCGTCTCGCCGCGTGAGTTGGAAGTCCTCCGTCACCGCCTCGCCGCCGGCCAGTTGGTCGATCAGGCTCTCGGCCCGGGAGTCGGAGATGCCGATGCCTGCGGCCGAGAGGATGTCGATGCCGATCATCTCCTCGGCCTTCCAGCCGAGAGTCTCTTCAGCACCCTTGTTCCAGTAGACGACCCTGAACTCCGTGTCGACGACGATTACTGGCAAGCCGATGGACGCGAGCAGGCGGACTGCGAAGTCCGCACGGTTGTCGTCTGACTGAATTTTCATGTGTGCGCCCGAGCCCCCCGCGACGAACGCTCAGCAGCTCAGCGCTGAGTGACCTTCACAGCTGTTCCGTACGCACAGATCTCGGTCCACGCGTCACCCATCTCCGAAGTGTCAAAGCGCATCGCAACCACCGCATTGGCGCCGCGCTCGGCGGCCGCCTCGGCCATCCGCTGGATGACTTCCTGCCGGCTGGTCTCGAGGTTCTTCGTCATGCCCTTGAGCTCGCCGCCGAACATCGATTTGAGGCCCGCTCCCATCTGGGAGAACGCGTTCCTCGACCGCACCGTCAGACCGAAGACCTCCCCGAGCGTCTCGGTTATCTCGTAACCAGGAAGATCGTTCGTCGTGGCAATGATCACGCGCGACAAGGGTACTCGCCCTCGGGAGTCTCGGCCATGTGAGGCGACCCTTTAGGCTCACGCCGATGACAAGCGACGGAGCGAGTGATACGGGGCCGAGGGCGTACCGACAGGCGCGTTACTCCCTATTGCCCAACGCAACCGAGATCGTGCTCGTGCGCCATGGCGAGACCGTGCCGGCAGTCGACGGTGAGCCCTTTCAGCTCGTCGACGGGCACGGTGACCCGGGGCTCGGTCCCGAAGGTCAGCTGCAGGCGGAACAGGTCGCAGACCGCCTCGCCGACGACGGGCCGTTCGCGGCGCTCTATGTCACGACGCTTCGCCGTACGGTCGAGACCGCCGCGCCCCTCGCGCCTCGCCTCGGGCTGGAGCCGGTCGTCCTGTCAGAGCTTCGCGAGGTCCTGCTCGGCGAGTGGGAGGGCGGCGAATTCCGCAAGCACATGGCAGAGGGCCATCCAATCGCGCTCGAGATGATGCGCCAGCAGCGATGGGACCTGATCCCCGGCGGTGAGAGCAACGAGGCACTCGAGGCTCGCCTGAAAGTTGGCATCGACCGGATCGCCGCTGCCCACGTGGGTCAGAGGGTGGTGGCCTTCTCCCACGGTGGCGCCATCGGGACGATCCTCGCGATGGCTTGCGGATCGCGCCCGTGGGCTTTCGTCGGCGGCGACAACGGCAACATCTCACGGCTCGTGGTGATGGAGGGAACGTGGTCCGTGCGAGGCTTCAACGACGTGAGTCACATGCGCTGAGGCCCGAGCATCCGCGGCATTGATACACCCTCCGCGTATGTTGCCTTCATGGCCTGGTTCGACAGCCCGCTCATCGGCCTCGACTTCGAGACGACGGGGGTCGATCCGCTGAGCGACTTGCCGGTTCAGGTCGCTCTCGTGTGGTGCGACGGCCGCGGCGGCCGGACTCGGTCGGTCTGGCTGGTCGACCCGGGCTGTGAGATCCCCGAAGAGGCGATTGCGGTCCACGGGATCTCGACCGAGAGGGCGCGCGAAGAGGGCACGACGCTCGAGCACATCGCTCATGTCGTCCATCGTGCGCTCATGAGAGCTGCGAGAGAGGGCGTGCCTCTCGTCGCGATGAATGCAAGTTTCGACGTGACCATCGCCGCGTGCTTGTTCGCGCGGGCTGGGCTACCTCCTCTTTCCTGGGATCTCGTGATCGACCCTCTCGTCATCGACAGGCGCGTGGACAAGTACCGCAAGGGAAAGCGACGCCTTGATGCCCTCTGCGAGACCTACGGGATCCGCCTCGACGGAGCACACGACGCCGGCCAAGACGCCGAGGCCGCCTTGTCGCTTGCCCGCGAAATCGGTCGGCGGTGGCCCGAGGCCGGCGACCTCGATCCCGAGGAGCTGACGATCTTCCAGCGAGCCTGGCAGCACACCTGGGCGGCCGAGTTCAACGACTGGTGCCTGAGCGAGGGTCGCCCGGGGCTGAGCCCAGAGGAGTTCCTCTGGCCGCTTCGCAGCGTCACCGGCGACGTCTTTGCAGGCGTGTCGGGCGTCCCTGCCTGACCCCGACGGGCTCAGTCGACTGAATCGACTCGGTCGGCTCGGTCGATTCAGTCGGCGAGGGAATCGAGGACGACGTCGACGTCCGCCGTCGTCGACCTGGGGTTGACAATCGCGACGCGGATGGCGACCTCGCCCGCATGGGTCGTCGGCACGACGAACGCTGTCCCGCTCATGAGCAGTTCGGCGGACCATTCGTAGTAGCGCGCCTCGGTCCACCCGGTCCGCCGGAACGCCACGACGGACAGGGGCGGCTCACCGATCAACTCAAGATGGTCGATTTCCCGCACTCGGCGAGCAGCATGCTCGGCTACCCGCAACGTCTGCTCGATGGCAGCCGAGTAGGCGTCGGTCCCATGTGAAGCGAGGGAGAACCAGAACGGCAGGCCCCTCGCACGCCGCGTGAGCTGCAGGGCGTAGTCCGACGGGCTCCAGTCGTGCCCGGTCCTCAGAGGCTCCAAATATGCAGCGTGCTGTGAATGGGCCTCGTACCCGGCCCCTGGGTCCCGGTAGATCAGTGCGGCGCAGTCGAAGGGGGCGAACAGCCACTTGTGCGGATCGACGACGAACGAGTCTGCCGTCTCGATCCCGTTGAAGAGCGCTCGCCGGCTCGGTGCCGCCAGGCCAGCCGCCCCGTACGCGCCGTCCACGTGCAACCACAGCCCCCGGCGGCGGGCCACTGCCGAGACGCTCTCCAGGTCGTCGACGATCCCGAGATTGGTGGTGCCTGCCGTCGCGACAACAGCGAACGGCTCCCGGCCGGGATGAGCGGTCGACGAGCGGTCGAGCGCTCCGTCAAGCGCCGCTCCCGTCAAGCGGCCCTCCTCGTCCGGTGTCACGCCGATGACGTCGATGTCCATTGCGTGCGCTGCGCTCGAGATGGACGAGTGCGCCTCGACACTTGCTGCCACGGCGTACCTTGCGGGCGGAGGGCGCTCCTCGGTCAACCGCCGCACAGCGTCGCGGTGCCTGGCGGCGATGAGAGCCGAGACGTTCCCGATCGTGCCGCCCTGGACGAAGACGCCGCCGGCGGTCTCTGGAAAGCCGGCCAACCCTGCAAGCCAGGCCAAGGCCTCGTTCTCGGCGTAGACAGCGCCGGCTCCCTCCATCCAGCTGCCGCCGTAGATCGACGAAGCGCCCACCACGAGGTCGAATAGCGTGCTCGCCGGCGTTGGGGCGCAGGGGATGAACGAGAAGTAGCGGGGGTGGTCGGTAGAGATGCAGGCAGGAGCCAGCACGTCGGCGAAAATGCGGAGAGCCTCGGTCCCCCCTATTCCATCAGGCGTGATGGTCGGGCCCGCGTCCGCCCGAAGCTCCTCGGGGGCACGGGGGCCGTCGAGTGGCGGCGGGCGCATGTGAAGACGCTCCCGCGCATAAGCCATGACGTCAGCCGCCAGCTGCTCGGTCTGCTCGGTCCACTCGTGCAACGGAAGCCTCCTTGGGTCCGGCGGCGGAACCCGGACTGCCTATCACGACCTTCGGGCTAGCTGAAGCGAGCGGCGGCCTGCTCCGCCAAGGCCGCCAAAGCCAGGTCGAGTTCGGTCACGCCACCAGCGTCGTGGGTGCTCAGGGCGACGTGCACGCGGTTGTAGACGTTCGACCACTCCGGATGGTGATCCATCTTCTCGGCGTGAAGCGCGACCGCGGTCATGAAGGCGAATGCCTCGACAAACCCGGCGAAACGGTACTCCCTCTCGACGCACCACCCCTTCCCCGGAACCTCGGTGGCTCGCCACGACGCGAGGTCGCCCGACAGGCGACGCTCGATCTCGGCAGGGTCGATAGGCGTTCTCGAAAGGGCCATTCCCGATGATCGCGCCGCACGGGATACCGTGCCACATGTCTCGTTCCCGAACCTGGCTGAAGTCCCGACTCCGGCTGTCGCGTACGGTCGCCCTCGTTGCGACGGCTTGTGTCGGTATCGGCGCGGCTGGGTGCGCTTCGAACGCGGCGTCGAGCCCGACGACCTCGAAATCGCCAAGCTCGAGCTCCACCTCCACTACCACGCCCGTCGCGACCGCCACCGGCGAGCAGGCCGTCATCTCGAAGGCCTTCTCGTCTCCTTCGCAGAGAAAGGACGCCGCCGGCACTGTCTGGTTGTGCCGGCCGGGGCTTGCCAACGACCCCTGCTCGGGTGATCTAGCTGTCAGCTCGGTCGACGCCGCGGGAACTTCGTCTCCCGTCGCGGGGACTTCGGAGTTGGGGGTGGACGAGATGAAGAAGGTCGACTGTGTCTATGTGTACCCGACCGCGAGCGGCGAGCAGGCCGAGAACGCCAACCTCGCCGTGCAGGCAAGCGAGACATACGACGGGAGATCCCAGGCGGCCCAGTTCTCCCGTGACTGCAACGTGTGGGCGCCGATGTACCGCCAGGTGACGCTGAAGGGGCTGGACTCGCCCGGCGACAAGGCTGGGCCGGAGATCGCGTTCCGCAGCGCGCTCAAGGGTTTCGAGGATTACCTCCACAATTTCAACGACGGGCGGCCCGTCGTGCTGATCGGGCACTCGCAGGGTGCCGCCATCATGATCCGCCTGCTCGAGGCGACGATGGACACCCACGCGAGCTTGCGCAAGCTGCTCGTCTCGGCGATCATACTCGGCGGCAACGTCACCGTGCCGACCGGCAAGCTGCTGGGTGGTTCCTTCCAGCACATCCCTCCCTGCCAGTCAGAGACGGAGACCGGGTGTGTGATCGCTTATTCGAGTTTTGAGAAGACTCCCCCGGCGGCGACGTTCTTCGGCAAGGCGGGCCAGGGTGTGAGCTTCCTCTCCGGTGAGACCAAGAGCGCTGGGCTCCAGGTCGTGTGTTCCAATCCAGCGGCCCTCGGTGGTGGCACGGGGGCGCTGCTCCCGATCTTCCCCAACGGGACGGCCTACGTGGAGTACCCGGACCTGTACACGGCGAGGTGCGAGCACGAGGCGAACACCACTTGGCTGCAGGTGAACATCGTCGCCAAGCCCGGGGACACCCGCCAGACCGTCGGCCAGACGCTCGGCCCGGAGTGGGGCTTGCACATCTACGACGTCAACATCTCGCTCGGCAATCTCGTGCAGGTCGTGGCGAACCAGATCCGCTCGTACGAGACAAAGGCGGCCGCGGCGGGCAGCTGACGACCAGCCCCGGACGGGTCACTCGGCATTCGAGTCGTCGCGCTGGTACGTTCGGCGGTAGGGCGGGTGGAGGCCCCTCTGCCCCCGGGGCCCCGCCCGCTCCTTGTCATCCGAAGAACACCTCAGCAACCGACTCGAAGAGGTCCTTGTCGAGCGTCTTCAGTTGCGCGACCGCGTCGGCGATTGGCACTCGCTCGATCTTCGGACCGTGGAGTGCCACCATCTGGCCGAACGCCCCGTCGTGGACAGCGTCCACCGCCGCGGTCCCGAATCGAGTCGCGAGGACCCGGTCGAAGGCGCTCGGCGTCCCGCCCCGCTGGACGTGCCCGAGAATTGTGACGCGGGCTTCGAAGCCGGTACGGCGCTCGACCTCGTCGGCCACGACGTTTCCGATGCCGCCGAGCCTGGGGTGGCCGAACTGATCGAGCTCCGGTGACGCGATTGAGATCGTGCCCGCGGCCGGGAGAGCGCCTTCGGCCGTCACGACTATCGACGCGAAGCGCCCGGTGGAATGCCGGTGTTCGAGATAGGCGCAGACGGCGTCGATGTCGAACGGCTCTTCTGGCACGAGGATGACCGTGGCGCCTCCGGCGATGCCGGCGTAGGTCGCGATCCAGCCCGCGTGGCGCCCCATGACCTCGCAGACGATCACCCTGTCGTGCGACTCCGCTGTCGTATGGAGCCGGTCGATGGCCTCGGCCGCGATCTGGACGGCAGTATCGAAGCCAATCGTCGCGTCCGTCCCCGACAGGTCATTGTCGATCGTCTTCGGTATGCCGACCACATGAGCGCCTAGCAAGCCCAGCCGGTTGGCGACACCGAGCGTGTCCTCGCCACCGATTGCGATCAGCGCATCGATCCCGTCCCGCTCGAGCGTCTCGAGTGCCCGCTCGGTGGCGCCCTCGATCTTGAACGGGTTCGTTCGCGAGGTGCCGAGAATCGTGCCGCCCCGAGGCAGGATGCCGCGGCACCGCTCGACATCGAGCGGAACCGCCTCGCCCTCGATGACCCCGCGCCAGCCGTCGAGGTAGCCGATCACTTCGTCGCTGTGGCCAACTTCGCATTTCCGCACGACGGCACGGATAGCCGCGTTCAAGCCGGGACAATCACCGCCGCCTGTGAGCACTCCGACACGCATGTCGCCTCCTTCGAGCCAGACCTCCGGACCTCACGTCATGGTCCCATACAAGCCCGACGCGGTGAGCGCCCTACACCGCACCCATGACCTGCTCAGCTACGAACGCCACGTGATCGAGATCAGAGAGGTCGAGCACCTGCAGGTAGACGCGGGAAACGCCCACCGCGGCATACGACTGCAGAACGGCGATCACCTCGTCTGGAGTGCCGGCTGCACCGTGCGCCCTGAGCTCGGAGGGCTCCCGACCTATCGCGGCGGCCCGACGCTCGATCTCCGTCTCGTTCGCGCCGCAGCACAACACGAGCGCCGCCGAGCGGCGCAGCGAGGCCGGATCTCGCCCGATATGCGCGCACGCCTCGTCGGCGAGCCCGTACAACCTCGCGCAGGCCCCGACCGACGCGAACGGGACGTTGAACTCGTCCGCGTGCCGCGCAGCCAGTGCTGGGGTGCGACGTGGTCCGTGACCACCGACGATGACGGGTGGCCGGGGTCGCTGCACGGGCTTCGGAAGGGCAGGGCTCGACTCGAGCTGATAGTACTTGCCCTCGAAGGAGTATGTCTCGCCGGGGATCGTCCCCCATAGACCCGTGATGATCTCCAGCTGTTCGGTCAAACGATCGAAACGCTCGCCCAACTCCGGAAACGGGATGCCGTACGCGCGGTGCTCCTGCTCGAACCAGCCTGCACCAAGCCCGAGCTCGACCCGGCCGCNNAACCAGGCGTCGGTCGGACCCGGAGCCGGGTCCCCGTTGCCCATGGCGAGGAAGTGGTCTGACCGGAAAAACGCGTCATAGCCGCTGGACTCGGCAACACGGGCTACGGCGAGCTGCTGCTCGTAGCTGGCGCCCTGTTGCGGCTCGGTGAAGATTCGCAGTTGCATCCTTATCGTCTAGCAGCCGAGAGCCCAGAGTCGACCTCCGGCGAGACCAGCGGTAGCGGCGGACGCACGTCGGCGTACCACGCGAGCCCGAGCGCCGCGACGGCGCCTGCCAGCAGCAGGTACCGGGGACCCGCAACCTGCGCGATAGGGCCGCCGATCAGGTTCCCGACGGAGATCACGCCGCCGAATCCCATGATCCAGAGCGCCATGAAGCGCCCCCGCACCGCGTCAGCGAGGCGTTCCTGCATGGCAGTCGAGAGCGCGGTGATCATGGCGAAATAGAACGTCCCGACCAGCGCGACGACAGGATAGGCAAGCACCGGAGACCGCACCACGGCGAACCCGGCGAGCATGACGGCGAACCCGGCGAGCCCGAAGCGGACGATCCAGTCCTTCCGCACGCGAGCGAGGAAGGTGCCGATCGATATCGCACCCACGAGCGCTCCGACCCCGAAGCAGGCGTAGAGCACGCCGTAGCCGGCCGATCGCGAGTTGATCCCGAACTCGCGGGCGGCGACCACCGGCATCAAGCCGATGAACGGCAGGCACATCAACGAGACGAAGATCAGGGATTAGTGCGTCCCGCTCGCGGATGCGTCGGGTGGGAACCCGGAGAGGCCTTCGTCGAGCTCCACTTTGAGGGAGTTGAGCGTCATCGCCACGAGGTGATAATGCCCGACGAGCATCGGGAGCTCGATGAGCTGGGCCGTGTCGTACCTGGCGGCGAGGGCTGACCAGGTCTCGTCCGTGATCGAATACCGAGCGTGCAGCTCGTCGGCAGCCCGGAGAAGCGTCACGTCGAAAGGCTCCCACCCCGCTGCCTCAGGGCCGTCCACGATCCGCCTGATCTCCTCGCGCGTGAGGCCGCAGCGCTCCCCGATCACGACGTGTTGGGCCCACTCGTACTCCGCGCCGCAGTTCCAGCCGGTGCGGAGGATCAAGAGCTCACGCTCGCGAGGAGGGATCTTCCCGTTCAGGAGCTTGCCGCCGAAAGGCAGCCAGCGGCGGAAAACGCCTGGAGCCCTGACAAGCGTCGCGAAGATGTTCGCGTCCGGTGCGCTGGCAGCCTGGGCCTGATCGAGCAGCTCCCGGATGTCGCCGACACGTTCGTCAACGGGCACCGGCGCGATCCGCGCTCCCCCAGCCCCGGTAGACCGGTCACCATCCTCGAGTTCGTCGATCAGCGTGTCATCAGGCATGGCGACAGGTGAGCACACCGGCCGCCTGCAAGCCAAACGGCAGCCGACCCGAGTGATCCGCGATCCAGACCTGGATCAGGTCGACGCGAGGGTCCGTCGGCCGTCGGACCTGCTCGCGGCGCTTGCCGCTCTCGGTCTTGTCGGATTGATCCTGCTCGCGGCTCACTCGCTGCCTGGATCGATCGAGGACATCTCGAGACAGGTCGTGAGAGGGACCCGCCACCTTCCGCGAATTCTCGTCGTCGCGTGCGCCGCCGTCGCGGCGTTGTCGGCAGTGGCACTCCTCGTCGCGATCGGCCTCTCGGTCGCACAGCGAAGGCGGCTCGATGGCGTAACCGCTCTCGTGAGCGGAACGGCGGCGGCATCGGTGAGCATCCTCGTAGTCGCGGCCTGTCATGCGTGGCAAGGCGGGATCGCCGTCGCGATGCTGCTACGGACCGACGGCTCCACGTTCGTGCGGGATGCCGTGATCGTGGCTCTCGTCACCGGGTCCGACACCGCGCGTCACACCGGATGGGGGCGGTACTGCACCTCTGTCATGGCGGCACTGCTCCTGACGGGGCTCGGCCTCGGTGAGGTCACGCTCTTCGGCATCCTCGTGGCGGCGCTTGGCGGCTACTCCGTTGGGCTTGCTACTCGCTTCACCCTCCGGACAACGGTTCGCCAGCCGAGCATCGCTTCGTTCGTGAGCGGTCTACGGCGGGCCGGCATCGACGTCACTGAACTCGAGCGGCCGGAGGCTGGCGCCCGCGAGCTGTGCGGACACCTCGGCGACGGACGCTCGATCGTCTTGAAGGCCGCTGGACGGGAAGTTCACGGCGCTGGCTTGGTCCACCGCTTGTGGTCGATCGCCCGGCTGCGCGGAGATGCCACGGGACGCCAGCCGATCAGCCTGCGGGCGGCCCTCGAGACCGAGGCGCTCGCGAGCCTCATGGCATCGAATACCGGCGTGAAGGCGCCGAGGGTTCTGCTGCTAGCCCGCTTCGAGCCGGACACCCTCGTGCTCGCCCGTGAGCGTCTGGAAGGGCCAGGTTTCGACGGCAACGCGACGCAGGCCCACGCGGCGGGTCTCTTCGCCGCTCTAAGGAGGTTGCACGAGATCGGCGTGGCTCACCGCGACCTTCGCACTGACAACCTGCTCTGTGAGGCCGTCGCAGATCCAGACGACATCCGCGTCGGATTTCGCACCCTGGATAGAGCGGTCGTGGGCGCCGGCGAGCTCGTGCGCCGTCTCGATCTCGCCCAGATCCTGACCTCGATCGGCTCAGTCGTCGGCGCCGAGCGGGCCGTCGCCGCCATGAGGGCGGGGTACGAACCCCATGACGAGCAGGCGGTTGCGGCCATCCTGCAACCTGTTGCGCTGAGCAGCTGGGGTTGGTCGGAGATGCGCGACGCCCGAGAATACTTGGGCGAGGTCCGCCGCGAGCTGGTCGGGGAGAGCACGACCGAGATCCCGGACGTCCAACTCGAGCGCTTCCGCTGGCGCACGGTAGCAGCGGTGATCGCGGCCGTCGTTGCCGCCTGGCTCCTCGTGGGCCAGCTCTCGAAGGTCGACCTACTCGGCGCCCTCCGGCAGGCGGACTGGACGTGGTTCCTCGTCGCGATCGTGGCTTCAGCTGTCACCTACTTCGGGTCGAGCATCAACCTCGTGGCCTTCGTCCCCCAGAAGGTGTCCGTCTTGAAAGGCACGCTCGTAGAGCTCTCGGGTGCGTTCTTCGGCCTCGTGACGCCGGCCTCGGTCGGCCACGTCGCCGTCAACGGCAGGTTCCTCCACAAACAAGGAGTCAGCGGTGCGGTCGCGGGAACGGCGATAGCTCTCTCGCAACTCGTGAACTTCATCGTCACCGTTGTGCTGCTCGTCGTGGCAGTACTGCTGACCGGTACTGGGGTCGGGAGCCTCAAGATTGTCCCCGGCCCGCGCCTGCTCGGAGTGTTGGGCGGCCTTGTCGTCATCGGCGTGCTCTTGATCACGGTCGTGGGCTGGACCAAGCGACCATTCTGGGATCGCGTCTGGCCCCGCATTCGCGGCGCGTGGCCGCAGCTGCTCGAGGTGCTGTCCCAGCCGATGCGCCTGGTCGAGGGAATCGGAGGCAACCTGATCCTGACAGCTAGCTACGCGCTCGCCCTTATAGCTTCGTTACACGCGGTCGGGGCGCACCCGCCGATCATTGCGACCGCAGCCGTCTTCATGGCAGGGAACACCGTCGGTGCCGCCGCGCCGACGCCCGGCGGTCTCGGAGCGGTGGAGGCAGTCATGTTCGCCGGACTCACAGCCATCGGGATCCCCGCCCACGAGGCGGTGCCGGGAGTCCTGCTCTTCCGCATCGCCACGTTCTGGCTGCCGATAGTGCCGGGATGGGTCATGTGGCTCGTCTTGCAGCGACGCCAGATCCTCTAACNNGTATCGTTCGAGAGATGAATATTGACAAGTTTCTCCTAAAGATCCGGGCCCGGCCCGGAGGCAGATACCCAGGTCACGGCGAGCCCCTCCTTCGCCCGTCGGAGGTCTACCCGATCCCAGGGCGCCTGCCCAGGTGAGCATCAGCGACGCTGCGGCGGCTGAGACCCTGCCGCCTTCGCTCGGGGGCGCGGCCGAGGTCGACGACAGCAACGACTCACGCGAGATGCGGGAGCTCACGAGCGCGCAGGAAATGCGAGCGCTCACCCACCCGATCCGGCTGGCCCTTCTCGAAGTCTTGAGCATCGAAGGAGCTATGACGGCCACAGAAGCTGGCGAGCGCATCGGCGAGTCCGCCACGACCTGCTCGTTTCACCTGCGCCAGCTTGCCAAGTACGGCTTCGTCGAAGAAGCAGGGGGCGGGGCCGGCCGGCGTCGGCCGTGGAAAGTGGTTCAGCGAAGTATGCGTCTGTCGGGCATAGGTGGCGTCGAGCAATCGATCGCCGCCAACGAACTGCGGCGCCTAGTCATGGGCCGGTGGCTGCAACGCAACGAGCAGTGGTCCGCGGTGCAACACCTCGATCCGGTCTGGGCAGACATCCCAGAGGCGATGGAGATAGTCGCTTACCTCACCGCCGACGAGACAACCGCCATCCAGGAAGAGATCACCGCCTTGCTCGAGCGCTTCCGTGACCGGCTGACCGATCCGAGCCGCCGCCCTTCCGGCTCCCGTCCGATCGAGTCCGTCATCATGATGCACCCCCTCTTAGGCCCGCTCGAGCCACCCAGCTAGCAATGAAGCGGCTCTTCAAGGAGAGGAACGCCCGCATCTACATCGCCGGCCAAGCCTTCTCCCTCCTCGGTGACACCTCGCTCTGGCTGGCGCTCGGCATATGGGTGAAAGAGCTCACGGGTAGCGCTGGCCAAGCCGGCCTGGTCTTTTTCTTCTTCGCCCTGTCGGGGCTCTTCTCGCCGGTAGCCGGCCTCGTCGTCGACCGCGTTCGGCGGCGCCCGTTGCTTTTCTGGGCGAACCTCGTGACGGGGCTCATGGTGTTGTCCCTCTTCGCTGTCCACGGTCGAGGGCAGGTCTTCATCATCTACATAGTCATGTTCCTCTACGGTCTCTCCTACACGTTCCTTGGCTCGGCGCAATCGGCCCTGCTCAAGGTGATGCTCCCCGAGGATGTCCTCGGGGACGCGAACGGGATGCTGAGTACGGTGCGTGAGGGCCTCAGGCTCGTCGCCCCACTCGTCGGAGCTGGCTTGTTCGCCATTGTCGGCGGCCACGTCATAGCCGCAATCGACGCCGCCACGTTCTTCGTCGCCTCGGCGAGCTTGCTCGCGGTTCGGGTCGACGAGACGAAGCTGGAGCTCCCGCCGGAGAGCGTCGAGGCAGAGGCCGAGCACTGGTGGGCCGAGGTCACGGCCGGTGTCCGCCACATCTGGCAGACAACGGTGCTCCGCCAGATCGTGACCGGGACGAGTATCGCGTTGATGGTCGTTGGTTTCTTCGAGTCGTTGTGCTTCGCCATCGTGCAGCATGGCCTTAACCGAGCGCCGACCTTCATCGGCGTGCTCCTCGCCGTCCAAGGATGCGGTGCGCTCGTCGGTGGGCCCACGGCAGCTTCGTTCATGCGCAAGGTCGGCCCCGGTGTGCTTGTCGGGATCGGGCTGAGCGTGCTCGCAGGCGGCAGCTTATTGATGATCCCGCCCTCGATGCCCTTCGTGTTCGCCGGCATAGCGCTGGTGGGAATGTCGATTCCCTGGGTCATCGTCGGGATCTACACGGTGCTGCAACTGCGGACGCCGAATGAGCTACAGGGCAGGGTGTACTCGGCCGCCGATACCGTGCTGTCCGTGCCTCAAACGTTCTCTATCGGGCTCGGCGCCATCCTCGTCGGCATCGTCGACTACCGGTACCTCCTCGCCCTCGTAGCCGCGGTATTGACGCTGTCCGCGGTGTACCTCTTGACTCGGAGCGAGCAGCGGGTAGGTCTCGAGCCTGCGCTCGTCGACGCCGAGCGAGACGGCGCTTCGACGGAGGCCGCGTGATCTCTGCCCGCTGGAACCCGGCGCAGATGGGTGACTGGGCGGGCCGCCGGGTCGTGATCACCGGCGCCAACTCCGGCATCGGCCTCGAGGCCGCCCGGCTTCTCGTCGAACACGGGGCGAGCGTCGTCATGGCTTGCCGGGATGTGACCCGCGGAGAGGCTTCGGCCAGGTCGGTGACTGCGAAGCCGCAGGCCGGCGTAGGCGGTACCGTCGTGCGAAGCCTCGACCTCGCCGACCAGGCAAGCGTTCGCGACTTCGCAGCGGAGTGCGTCGCTGACGACGGCCTGATCTACGCCCTCGTGAACAATGCCGGGGTGATGGCCTGCCCGCTCTCGTTCACGACCGACGGGCTCGAGATGCAGATGGGAACGAACCACTTCGGGCACGCTCTGTTGACCTCGTTGCTACTGCCCAAGATCGACCCGAACGGCCGAGTCGTCATCGTCTCGAGTATCGCGGCGCGAGGCGGCCATCTCGGCGCGTCGATGACGGCCGAGGATCTCACGGCTCCTGTGCCGTACGCGCCGCAGGCGGTGTACTCCAACACCAAGCAGGCGAACCTTCTGTTTGCGCAGGAGTTGCAGCGTCGGCTGACGTCGGCGGGCAGCAAGGTGGCGGTAGTGGGGGTACATCCGGGTGTGAGCGCGACGGAGCTGTTTCTCCGGCAAATGCGCGACAGCGGGCGAGGCTTCATCGTCCCGGTCGCCCGGCCGTTCATGAAACTGGTGTTCCAGTCTGCGGCTGCAGGGTCGTGGCCGACGCTGAGGGGGCTGTCCGATCCAGGCCTGACTGGCGGCGAGTTCGTCGGGCCTCGCCATCTTGGGCAGTCGCGTGGCGTTCCCGAGCTGTTGAAGCTGTACCCGCAGGGCGCCGACACCAGAGCTGCGGCGCGCTTATGGGAGTTGACCGAGGAGATCTTGTCTGTCGAGCTTCTCGGAGCCCTCTGATCACCCGTGACGTCTCGCGCCACTGTGTTCGTGCCGTCCTCGGACGGGGTCACGATCGCCATTCACGATCTCGGCGGTGACAAGGGAGCCGAACCGCTCGTCATCTGCCATGCAACGGGCTTTTGTGGGCGTGCCTATCAGGCGCTCGCCGACGAGCTCACCGGACGGTTCCACGTGCTGGCGATCGACTTTCGAGGCCACGGGGACTCATCGGTCCCTGCGAACGGGAACTTCGACTGGGCAGCGATGGCAGATGACCTACTTGCCGCCCTCGATGCGAACGCCGCGGGCGGACCCGTCGTGGGGTTCGGTCACTCGCTCGGAGGAGGAGCGTTGATGCTGGCCGAATTGCGTCGGCCGGGGACATTGCGGGCGGCACACCTGTTCGAGCCGATCGTGCTGGCCTCTCGCCCGCCCTCTGGCCTCGACGGCCCGCCGGCACCTCAGCCTGGCGGCGGGCCGGACATGATGTCCCTCGCAGCGAGGCGCCGCCGCGCGACATTCAGCTCCAAGGCGGAGGCGATCTGGCGCTACTCGACTAGGCCGCCGCTCAACGTTCTGCAATCGGGCTGCCTCGCCGCATACGTCGAGCACGGGATGAAGGAGCTGCCCGACGGAAGCGTGCAGCTCAAGTGCTCACCCGACAGCGAGGCTGCGACTTTCGAGGCCGCCGGCAAGCCGACAATTGAGATCGTGCGTGGCGTGCTCACTCCCACCACCGTCGCTATCGGGACCACTGAGCGAGGTTGGACACCGGGAAGTCTCGGGCCGGCTATCGCCGATGCGCTGCCGCACGGTCGCCTCGATCGGCACCCTCTGCTCGGTCACTTCGGTCCCTTGCAGGGACCGGCAACCGTCGGCGCCATGATCCTCGACGCGCTCTTCTGACGGCGTCGGCCGTCGGTTCGGCGACTTGGGGCGGCTAGCGGCTCGGGTCGGGCTCGAGGCGCCGGTACCCACTCCGGTAGTAGAGCAGCGGGAGTCCGCTCTCGGGACCGAGACCGACGCCACGCACCCGTCCGATGACGATCTCGTGGTCTCCTGCGTCGTGGACCAGCTCCAGATCGCAATCGACCCACGCGAGCGCCCCGTCGAGCACGGGGGCGCCTGTGACCTCCTTGCGCCAAGCGATGCCCGGGAACTTGTCACCTCCCGAGACGGCAAAACGCCGCCCCACCTCCTCCTGTCTCTCCGACAGCACGTTCACGCAGAAGTGCCCCGCCTCGGCCATCCTTGGCCAGCTGGTGGAGGACTTTGCGGGGGCGAGCGCCACGAGCGGGGGCTCGAGCGAGAGCGACACGACGCTCTGGCAGGTGAACCCGACCGGGCGTCCGGCGTCGAGCGATGTGACGACCGTGACGCCGGTCGCGAACTCCCCCATCGCCCGCTTGAACTCCTCGCAGTCGACTGATCCCACGACTCGCAACCTACCAACGGGCGCCCGGCCCGGGCGCCTTCTGTCAGGCGATGTTCGCTCTCCTCAACGACAGTGCGAGCGCGGGGCAGTTACTGGGCTCGGGCCAGGAGCTCAGGCGGGATCTCGTCCTGCCTGATGATCGGGTAGCCCCAGTCGTCGGGGCGGATCCATTCGCTGAAGAGCTCCTCGCAGATCCCGTAGCCGTCACACAAGATCGGATCGATGGCCAGCGTCAGGGTCTTCCTCCTCACGCTCGCCCGCATCACCGCACCTCGTGACGGGGCGGGACTGCGATGACCGACTCGGACGTTCCATGGCACGGGCGCCCAGCCGCATGCCGGTCGACATCGTCGGCGAACACGGTGAGGGCGCTCCGTAGAAGGCGGACTGCGCCGTCAGGGTGGCGGCAGGCTCCCCGACCCTCGATATCACCGGCCCATCGCCACAGCTGCCGGACGGCTTCGCGAGAGGCGCCCGCCCTTCGTCGCGCGAGTGTGGCCGTCGCGTTAGCAAGCGCGGGCAGGCCGAAGAGGCAAGGCCCGCATTGACCGGCACTCTCGGCCAAGAACGCGAGCCGTCTCGGCGATGCCACAGACCGAGTGCGGGAGCGCGACGACCGCACCGGCTCCAGGGCTCGCGCCGAGCGGCACAAGGCCTTCTCGGCTGTACGGCGCCCGAGCGAAGTCCTCGGCGCGAACCCACGTCCCGAAGTACCCACCGACCATGACCGCGCTGACCATCGCGTCGACGCCTCCCGCCCGCAGGATCTCGATACCGGGAACGCCGATCTCTGTCTCGAGCACGGTGCGCTCGCCACGCCGGCCGGCGGTCACGGTCGCAAGCATCGTGCCCGGCTCCTCATCGGTCCCACATGAGCGGAACCACTCGGGCCCGTACCGGTTGACGAGGCCGAGGTCGCAGCTCTTGCTCAGGCGGCGTCGCGCGGGCGCAAAAGGCCGAGCTTCGAGGCCCTCTTGGAGGCGGAAGACTTCTTCCGGCCGCAGGATGCGCTGTGCGCGGTTCGCGCGTCGCTGGCCCTCTGTTCGGCCTCCGTCATGCGGCTCTTTGCAAAATCTCCTAGGTTCCACATGTCCATGTCATTCACCTCCTCTTCGTCGCTTTCTTCTTACGGACCATGATAGCAGACAATTACTTGTATATGCGCATATCTTGATATAGGTTGGCGACTATGCCAATCACCTCCGAGGCGACACGTCCGACCGGTCTCCGGTTCGACAGCTCGGCGATCGCCGAGCTGTTGTACCTGCTCAATTGGTTGCATGGCGCGAGAGCGGCGGAGCCCGGCACATGTCCCGAGGAGGTCGACCCTGGGTTGGTTGTGCCCGCCGAACTCACCCGCAGGGTGGCGCAGTTCTGGGGAGATGACATTCTCTTCTGGGAACTGTTCATCGTGGCCGGGGAGGCGGGTGGCCTTGTGGGACCGCTCGCGGCTTCGGAGATCCAATCGAGGTTCGGACCCGCCTGCGACTCGATGCCGCTCGATCCGATGCTGCGCTCAGAGCCGGAGGACGACCGGGTCAGGATCCGCGAACGCCTGCGTCGGCTCCACGATGACAAGCGGCTGCGGTCGCGTTACTTGCGGCTTATAGCCGGGGTGTGGGCGCTGTTCGAGGCGGACTGGCTCACGCGCCAGCTGCCGGCGATCGAGCGTTGCCACGTCGTCGCCATCGAGCAGATAGGCGCCTCCGGTCGCTTGGTCGAGACACCCGAGCATGTTCATGAGCGTGGACTTGCCC
>PLDN01000181.1 GCA_003136185.1 Acidimicrobiaceae bacterium
GGCGACTTGTGGTCGCTGAGCATGGTGCGGCTTAGAGGTAAGACCTGCCCGGTGAGGCACCGGCTGTCGGTGCCCGGCGGAGAAGGAGCGAACCGTGCCCACAACAGGCCGGATGGTTCAGGATCGCCATTGGTGCCTGACCGCCCGGTCCGGGTCCGGGATCTTCTCAGCAGGCGAGTGTGGGGCCAAAGACCAGGTCAGCCGCACGTGCTCATCAACTTCTCGTATTGCCCTTTCCTGGGCAGAGCTGGACTTAAAAGGAGGAACCCGATGGATATTGCCGTCCACGGCCGCCATGTCGAGTTGCCGAGCGAAGTGCGGGAGCACGCCGTGGCGAAAGTTGGGAACCTCAGCAAGTACTTGCAGGGGATGGAACGAGCCGAGGTCCTCTTCTCCGAGGGCAAGAAGGGCCATCTCGCCGACCCGGTTACCTGCGAGCTGATGCTCGTCGGCCACGGACACGTCGTCCGGGCGATAGGTGTGGGTGCGAAGCCTGACGCGGCGCTTGAGGTGGCGATCGACAAGGCCGCCCACCGCCTGACGAAGCTGAAGACTCGGCTCGTCGCACGCTCGCGGCCACGGCACAAGATCTCGAAGGTGGCAGCGAACGGCAATCGGCCGAACGAAGAGGACGAGGGGGAGCTTGAAATCGAGGGGATCGAGGAGCTCTGACCCCCTCTGTCATGCCTCGGCGGGCAAGATGCCTGTCCGACCTCGCAATCGTCGGTGCCACCGCGACAGGGAAGACCTCCCTCGCCGGATCGATAGCCGACTCATATCAGCAGGTGAGCCTCGTGTCGATCGATGCGCTCGCCGTCTATCGCGGAATGGACATCGGCACCGCCAAGCCCACGCGTCTTGGCGATGTCGCCGGTCGCCACGCCTGGGAGCTGGTGGACCTCGTGGACGCGAGCGAGGAGTTCTCGGTCGCCGAGTTCCAAGCCGCCGCACGTGAGGCGATCGGCCGAATTCACGAGCTCGGCAACGCTGCTGTTCTGGTCGGCGGTACAGGCCTCTACCACCGAGCGGTACTGGACGACCTCGATCTGCCGGCCCGGTACCCGCACGTCGCCGCCCGGCTGCAGGCCGAGGCCGCCGGCCCGGGTGGTCCCGCCTCCTTGCACGCACGGTTGCGCGAGCTCGACCCGGTCGCGGCTGGCCGGATCGAGCCGCTCAATGCGCGGCGTGTGATCCGGGCGCTCGAGGTGACGGAGGGAAGCGGGCGACGTTTCTCTGAGTTCGGGCCCGGACTCGATGCCTATCCCGGCATCGACACTGTCATCGTCGGCCTGGCGCTCGATCGCGACAAGCTCGACGAGCGCCTCGCGGGCCGCCTCTCGAGCCAGCTTGACGAGGGGTTCATCGAGGAGGTGCGCTCCCTGTTGGCCGCGCCGGGTGGCTTCTCGCGCACGGCCGGGCAGGCGATCGGCTACCGGGAGATCGTCGAGTATCTGACGGGGGAGTGCTCCTTCGACGAGGCGCGGGCGGAAGCCGTGAGGCGCCTCAAGAACTTCGCGCGGCGCCAGGAAGCCTGGTTCCGGCGCGACCCCCGCGTCCACTGGCTCCGTGCGGACGACGAGCGGCTGACCGATCTCGCGATGGAGCGGTGGGAGACTGGGCCGAAGTGACGACGGTCTCGCTCCTCAAGTACCACGGCCTCGGCAACGATTTCCTCATCGCGCTCGACCCTGCGGTGTTGCTCGATGCCGACGCCGTGAGGCAGCTTTGCGATCGGCACCGCGGCATAGGCGCAGACGGCTTGATAGTCGCCCGGCTTGCCACCGAGGGCGCCGACGTGGCGATGGAGCTGACTAACGCAGACGGTTCCCCCGCAGAGACAAGCGGCAACGGGCTTCGGTGCTTTGCGCTAGCTCTCGTCGACTCGGGCACCGTCAAGCCCGAGGCGAGGACGGTGTCGATCGAGACCGACGGAGGCGTCGTGACCGCCGATATCTTGAGCCGGACTTCGGAGCACTGCGCCGAGATACGGGTCTCGATGGGCCTTGCGACCGTCGGTCCGTCGGTCCGGCCTGCTCCTCTGCTCGGGTCGTCTTACGAGGCGCGCGACGTGGACGTCGGCAATCCTCACCTCGTCCTGCTTGGCTCGTCGGTCGGGTGCACCGACGGCCTCGACATCGCCGAGATAGGGAGAGAGCTCGAGCCGGCGCGTCCCGGTGGCCAGAACGTCGAGGTGGTGGCGCCCGACGGCACCGGCGGGCTCGACCTGTTGGTCTTCGAGCGAGGAGTCGGCCTCACCGAGGCGTGCGGTAGCGGGAGCATCGCGGCAGCCGCCGCTGCCCGCGCGTCGGGACTCGTCGGCGATCGAGTGCCGGTTCGCAATCCGGGTGGCGTAGTGGTGGTCGATCTGACCGGTTCGCCGGAGTCGCCCCGCGTGAGATTGTCGGGACCGGCCTGCCGGGTCGGGCGGATTGAGGTAGACCTCGAAGTCGCCGCCGCGATCGGGGCCAACTCTTGACCCTTATCGACCGCCGGTTCCGCGAGAAGATCATCCTCGTCGGAGTCGTGTCATGGCCTCGGACAATCGACGAGGTGGAAGCGAGCCTCGATGAGTTGGCGCTGCTCATCGACACCGCCGGCGCGGACGAGGTCGCCCGCGTCGTCCAGCGCCGGGAGGCACCCGACCCGGCGACGTATATCGGTCGGGGCAAGGCCGAAGAGCTGCGCGAGTTGTCGGAGCAGGTGGACGCCGACACAGTCGTGTTCGACGAGGAGCTCACTCCGGCTCAGCAGCGCAACTTAGAACGGATGCTCGGCCGTACCGCCATCGACCGGACGGCGGTGATCCTCGACATCTTCGCCCAGAACGCACATACCGAAGAAGGACGCGCACAGGTGGAGCTGGCGTTGTCGCAGTACCGCCTCCCCAGATTGCGAGGCAAGGGCGTCGCTCTCTCGCAGCAGGCGGGGCGAATCGGGACGAGAGGACCCGGGGAGACCAAGCTCGAGGAGGACCGGCGCCGCATCATGCGTCGCATCCGCAAGCTCGAGGCCGAGTTGCGGAGTCTCGAGGGGACGCGCCGGACCCAGCACCGCTCTCGCCGTCGCGGTGCGCTTCGGACCGTGTCGCTCGTGGGTTACACCAATGCCGGCAAGTCGACGCTCCTGAACCGCCTCACCGACGCCGGAGTGCTCGTCGAGAACCGGCTCTTCTCGACGCTCGACCCGAGGACGCGTCGCCTCGAGCTCCCTGGAGGGGAGGTGGTGCTGATGACGGACACGGTTGGTTTCGTGCGGAAGCTGCCTCACCAGCTCGTGGATGCGTTCCACGCGACGCTCGACGTCGTCACCGCCGCGGAGCTGCTTGTCCATGTCGTGGACGGGTCGTCGCGCGACCCCGAAGGCCAGATCGACGCAGTGCGCACGGTGCTCGACGAGATCGGGGCCGGTGACGTGCCGGTCCTCCTCGCGATCAACAAGGCTGACGCCGCCCCGCAGGCGGCCGCGAAGTTGTCGGCTGCTCACGACGGCGCGCCGACGTTCTCGGCCCTCACCGGCGAAGGAGTCACCCCCTTGCTGCGCCGGGTCGCCGACCGGCTGCGAGTGTCGGACCGGGTCGTCGAGCTGTCGGTGCCGGTCGGTCGTGGTGACGTCGTGGCGGCGATCCACCGCGAGGGAGAGGTCGTCGACGAGCGCTACGAAGGAGAGATGGTGCGAGTGCAGGCACGGCTTGACGAGCGGGGGACCAGGCGGTTCGCGGAGTTCGTCGAGCCATGAGCGAGCGCCCGGAGTCCGAGGCGGGCTTCGTCCCGCCCGTCTATCCGTTCGACAAGCTGACCGAGTTTGACAAGCTCGCTTCCCGCCTTGACGGAGGCATGGTCGATCTGTCCGTCGGCACCCCTTGCGACGCGCCCTCGCCGAAGGTCGTGGAGGCACTCGGGCACTCGGGATCAGAGCGTGGGTATCCCGCTGCTCTCGGCTCGAGCGAGCTCCGCGAGGCGGCTGCGAGATGGATCGAGAGGCGCTTCAAGATCACCTTGGACCCGGCGAGCGAGCTTGCCGCGTGCATCGGGACGAAGGAATTCGTGGCCGGCGTGCCGCACTGGCTGCGGCTGCGGACACCGAGCCGTGACACGGTGCTGTACCCAGGCCTCGCCTACCCGACTTACGAGATGGGGGCGCTGCTCGCCAGGTGCCGGGCGGTCGCCGTTCCCGCACGACCCGACGGGTCTTTAGACCTGGCGGCGGTCGCAGCCGAGGATGCCGCGCGTGCGCTCTGTCTCTGGGTGAACAGCCCCGGCAATCCGGCCGGTCAGCTGGAGGACCTCGCCGAGTGCGCAGCCTGGGGCCGAGACCACGGCGTCCCTGTCTTCTCCGACGAGTGCTATGTCGAGTTCACTTGGGAGGGCCCCGGGCGATCGATCCTCGAAGACGGCCTCGACGGCGTCGTGGCGGTTCACTCGCTCTCGAAGCGCTCCAATCTTGCGGGCGTGCGTTCCGGCATCTACGCCGGCGACCCGGAGCTCGTCGGCTACCTGGCAGCGCTCCGACGCCACGCCGGCTTCATGGTGCCCGGACCAGTGCAGCACGCCTCGGCGGCCGCGTTCGACGACGACGAGAGCGTTGTCTCACAGCGGCTCGTCTACAGCGAGCGGCTCTCCTATCTCGCCGCCGTCTTGACCGGGGCAGGGATCCCGGCGACGACGCCCGGCGGGGGTTTCTATCTGTGGGTTCGCGTGCCCGACCGGTTATCCGGCGACGGCACAGTGAGCCCGGCGTTCTCGATGGCCAGGTGGCTCGCCGAGCACGCCGGGGTGTTGGTGAGTCCTGGCGATGCTTACGGGCCGACTGGCCGGAGCCACGTCCGCTTCGCGCTCGTCCAGCCGAACGAGCGCCTTGAGCTCATCGCCGAACGGCTCGTCAGCTCGCGAGCAGCCGGTCCCTGAACAGCGCCAGGACCTGGTCGAGTGCCGCCTTCGTGGCGCTGCCCTCGACGTCGCGCAGGTCCTCGGTGAGCACCGAGTGGGCTTGCTTGCGGTAGCCCTCGTCGTTTCCCGGCGAGGAGTCGATCTCGACAGCGACGAACCGATCACCGAGCTCCTTTGCCAGCCGGTCGAAACGATCGCCGGGGGAGAGCTTGTCCCCGGAGAAACGCAACCCCAACACGCACACATCCTCGCCCGCGCACCTCTGTTTCACCTTCGACAGATCCTCTTCGGAGATGCCGAGATCGCTGCGGTGGGCTTTCGTCAGCCCGAAGGGGAGCGATGGCTGAGAGAGCACAGGCGCCAACACGATGTCGTCGACCATCATCGCGAGCGCAAAGCCACCGGTGAGGCACATGCCGACGACGCCGACTCCCGGACCTCCGTGCTCGGCGTGCGCATGACGCGCGAGTGCGCGGAGCCACTGGGTGATCGGGCTCGTCTTGTTCCGGGCGAAGGTGGCGAACTCCTTCGAGATGCATGCCTTTGCTGCAACCTTGAGGGCTTTGCCGACCGTCGGCTCGGCGCCGGGCTCGCCGAACAGGTGGGGGAGCACTGCACTGCAGCCGATTGCCGCCACACGGCGCCCGAAGTCAGCCACCAGTGGAGTGATGCCAGGGATCTCGCTTATTACGATCACCGCGGGACCGGTCCCGATCGAATAGACGTCGCGCGTCTCGCCATCGGCGGTGAAAGAAGTGCGCTCGAAGCCGTCAAGTACGTGGGCGGTCGTCGGTCCTAGCGTCGGTGATGTCGCGGCCATTTCCCGAGCGTATGCCGCGACTGATTACTCTCGGCTCAATGAGAGAGCTACGCGTCGCCGTCGAGGAGTTGTGGGTGCGCCGCGAGACAGGCGAGTTATCAGCGTCCGACGAAGATGCGCTCAGGACTGTTCGCGCGGCGATCTCGCTTCTCGACTCAGGCGAGGCGAGGGTCGCCGAGATCGACGAGGCGAGCGGCGAAGTCGTGGTTCACCAGTGGCTGAAGCAAGCGATCCTCCTCTTTTTCACACTGACTTCGATCTCGACTGTCGACCTCGGCCCGTATGAGTTCGCCGACAAGTTGCCGCTCAAGCATGGTTATGAGGCGGCAGGCGTGCGCGTCGTCCCAGGCGCCTCGGTCCGTTGGGGCGCGTACGTCGGTCCTGGCGCCATCTTGATGCCGAGCTACGTGAACATCGGCGCGAGGGTCGGAGCAAGCTCGATGGTGGACACCTGGGCGACCGTTGGCTCGTGCGCCCAGATAGGTGAGCGGGTGCACCTGTCAGGCGGCGTCGGGATTGGAGGCGTGCTCGAGCCTCCGAACGCGGTGCCGGTGATCATCGGCGACGACGCGATGATCGGGAGCCGCTGCATGGTGACGCAGGGCGCGCGCGTCGGTCAGGGTTCGGTCCTCGGCGAAGGGACGATCCTCAACCCGACGATCCCGGTCATCGATGCCGACAGCGGAGCAGAGCTAAGCCGCGGGATCGTGCCGCCATGGTCGGTCGCAGTGGGAGCCTCGCGACGACGTGAGTTTCCGGGCGGGGAGTTCTTCCTTCCTTGTGTCCTTGTTCTGCGGCACCTCGCCGAAGGCGAGCGTCACGATAAGTCGAAGCTGAACGACATCCTCCGCACTCACGGGGTGTCGGCGTGACCGCGCGGGCTTCACCTGGTACGGACCTGCTGGCGCTCACCGCTGAGCTCGTCGACATCCCATCGGTCAGCCACGACGAGGCTGCGATCGCCGGGTTCGTGGAAAGCTGGTTGCGATCCGTCGGGGGCGGGGTTCTCGAGGTCGCCCGCATAGGAGACAACGTCTGTGCCCGCACGTCGCTCGGGCTCCCTCAGAGGTTGATGTTGGCGGGGCACCTCGACACCGTCCCGGCGAACGGCAACGATCGAGCGCGCATCGAGGGCGATGTCCTATCGGGCCTCGGATCAGCCGACATGAAGGGCGGCGTGGCCGTCTTCCTCGAGACAGCGAGGGCAGTGTGCGCTGGCGGAGCAACGAAGCTGCGGGCCGATCTCACGTGGATCTTCTACGTGTGCGAGGAGGTCGAGCGGCGCTACTCAGGTTTGGTCGAGATCGAGGCGGCGGAGCCTTCGTGGTTGGAGGCCGATGCTGCCGTGCTGGGCGAGCCGACGGCAGCGCTCGTCGAGGCCGGCTGCCAGGGGGTGCTGAAGGTGGGAGTCGAGCTCCGAGGAGAGCGCGCGCATACGGCGAGACCGTGGATGGGCCGCAACGCCATTCACGGATTGGCCCCGGTATTGGCGGCGGTCGCGGCTTACGAGGCGAGGCGCCCGGTCATCGACGGGTGCGAGTACCGAGAGGCTCTGCAGGCAGTCGCCGTCGAGGGCGGCGTGGCAAACAACGTCGTTCCGGATGTGGCCCGAGTCGTGCTCAATCATCGTTATGCCCCGGATCGCTCGCCGGACGAGGCCTTCGACGCCGTGCGTGCCCTCGTCATCGGTGCGGTTGGCCGGGATGACTTGGTGAGCGTCTCTCTCGACGATTCGGCGGCCCCAGCCGCGCCAGGATTGGGCCACCCACTGCTCGCGTCGCTCGTGCAGGCGAGCGGTAAGGCGCCGAGCGCCAAGCTCGGTTGGACCGACGTGAGTTACTTCGCCAGTCGGGGCGTGCCGGCGGCGAACTTCGGCCCGGGCGAGCCTACGTTGGCGCACTCCGCTGGCGAGTGTGTCGACCGGGGCCAGCTCGACCAGGCCTACGAGACGCTTTGCTCGGTCGTCAGCTGAGCGTGCGGTCGTGGAGCGAGGTCGGCGGCGGTTCATCCTCGGTCACCTGGGAAACACCCTCGAAGCCCTCGACCTCGTGCGTGCCTCGGGCGTCGACGGAGTCGAGTTCGATGTCCGCCGTTGCGAGGACGGCGCCCTCGTACTACACCACGATGCCGTCATCGAAGGGCTGGGAGCGATCACGAGACTGTCAAGGGACCGGCTGCCGGCAAGCCTGCCGCTACTCGAGGACGCCCTCGAGACCTGTGAGGGACTCATCGTCAACATCGAGGTCAAGAACCTCCCGATCGATCCGGATACTGATCCGACCGAACAGCTTGCGATGGACGTGGCGAACATGGTGACCGGGCGAGGACTTGAAGAGAGCGTGATCGTGTCGTCGTTCACCCGTTCGGCGCTCGATGCCGTACGAGCTTGCAATCGGCGCATCCGGACGGGGCAGCTGACGCTTCGGTCCTGGAACCAGATCGCCTTGCTGGAGGAGGCCTCTGCAAAGGGGCATTCGGCGCTGCATCCTCATCGGAAGGGGGTCACGCCCGGTCTCGTCGACCTCGCGCATTCGCGACAGATGTGGATCGTCCCGTGGGCGGTCGACACAGCGGAGGACATCGTCGGCGCCACAGCCGAGGGCGTGGACGGCCTGATCACCGACGACCCCGAGCTTGCAGTCACTCTTCTCGGTCGCGGCTCGGGTCCCGGCGCACCGCTCGGGTCTCAGACCTGAGCGACCTTGCTGAAGACAAGGACGAAGAACAACGGCACCGTCGTGAGAGCCCGCGCGAGCGGCTCGTGGGCGTAGCGTTCGTAAATTGCTGGAGATATCTCGGGTTCCAGGAGCGACTGCAATACGAGGCCGTTCTTTGCCGCGAGATTGACGTACTCGGAGAACGGCTTGTGAAAGTGAAGGGTGGCCGCGTTGCCCAGCATTTTCTCAACGACTCGGCGCTCACGGTAGTTCGTGATGTAGAGGATCCATTCGAAGTCACCGCGCAAGACCCCCTGGATCTGTCGGACGAAGCGCTTCAGCGTCCTATGGTGCGGGTCGAACTCGCGATGCAGTCCGTCACTCAGGCCCCAACGCCATTCACCGACGGGGAAGGCATAGTACGGGTTGATCATGCAGGCGACCAGCTGTCCGTGAGGAGCGAGACTCGCCGCGATGTTTCGGTACGCAACGTCGAGGTCTGGTAGGTCCATCAGCACCATGCACGCGCTTACGGCGTCAAAAGTGCCTACGCCACAAGGAGGTCCGGAAGCGATGTCAGAGACCTGATACTCGCCCTCTGGGTCCTTTGCCAGCGCTCTTCCGATCAGATCGGGCGAGATGTCGGCCCCCACGACGCGCGCCGCACCTGCGGCTTTCAAGACCCTTGCGAAGTAGCCTTCGCCACACCCGATGTCGAGTAACGCTTTTCCTTCCGGCTGAATCTGTTCAAGCATCGGCGGGTCCAGGACTTCGCGGACAATCTGGCCCATGTCAGACTCTATGTAGGCAGTCCAATCCGCATGAGAGACCTCGCTCCACTCCGGTGTTGGTGTGACTGCTCGCTCCCTTGACCTGGCTCGACGCGGGCGAAGATAGTGCCGAACCTGGCCCCCCGGCAAGAGTGCTCTGGGCGGACCCAACCAGTCCCCCTGCGGGCGTGTACGCCCTTGGCTCAGCCCGAGAAGCTGGTGGCGAACGCGGTCTTTGCTGCGGGCTCGCGGGCAGATGGCAGGGGGTTCGAGCCGTAGTCGAACGCCACCGCATTCGCAACGTGGTGCGTGGCGATCCAGCTCGACATGTGCCCGACGAAGTATCCGTTGTCACCACCGCTCGCCATGCCACCAGTGTTCCAGCCAAGTCCCCACTCGGGGATGCAGAGCTGCTTGTGATGGGCTTTGCCGAAGCTCACCAGCCAGTCGAGTCCGTAGCTCTGGGTGAGCATGTGGGTCCACTCGGCTTTGCGGCCGGGATAGGTTTGCCACTCGATGTCGTAGACGTCGAGCCCCACGTAGGTGACGTATTTGTTGCCCGGGTAGTACTGGGAGAGGGGCCCCACCCACATGTCGCCGCGCGTGGGGTTCCACTCGAAGGAGAAGTGCTGGCCTTTGACCGAGCGCATGGAGTCGACGATCTGTCTCCAGTAGGCCACGAACGCCTTGGCGTGGCCATTTGCTGCCCAGGGAAACCAGCCGCCGTTGAACTCCCACCCGATACGGATGATCGACGACCCCTGATCCTGTGCGACGAGGCGCTCGGCAAGGGTCTTGAAATACTGGTTGTAAGCGCCGGTCGCGCCGGTCGCGAGGGAGGCACCCGAGTTGGGCAGCATCGGCACGCCCCAGATCATCTTGTATCCCGAGCTGTTCCAGACGCTTGTGAGCCAGGACGGGTCATCGATCGTCGACCAGGACGAGCCGTCGAGGAAGTCCATCGCGTAACGCACCTTGTGGCCGACGAGGTTGCTGATGGCGGCCACCGCCGCGGGCGCGCCAGGGCCTGCGTAGACGCCGACGACGCCGCCGGAAGCCTGCCGGAAGCCCTTCTTCGGGGTGCCGTGGTGGGGCTTCGCTGGTCTTGTTGGCGAGAGAACCGGCCGGACGACTGGCGAGGGGCGCTTGGACGCTGACGCCGTTGCGGTGCCAGTGAGCGAGATGACCAGCGCGACCGAACCAACGAGCAGGGCGGACGCGGCAGCACGCCTTCTCCAGGCTCGGCGTGGTCGTGGGGTGTCGTGGGGGCAAGCCGACATGCCCTATTCATCGGCATCCTTCAGGACCAGCTTGAGCACTTAAAGCGGTCATGCAACCACGTAGAGCGGTATTCTGCTGTCGGGAGAGATTGTCGATCAACACTAAGTGTGTCAAGTAGTCCTTGCCTCGTCGGCGACAATCTCGCGGAGTCGTGCTGCAAAGCGGTTCTCTGCAAACACCCCTGCTTGCTCTCGAAGGATCGTTGCGTCCCAGCTCGCCTCCGCCAGCTCCCCGAGTGCAGCGCTCACCGCACTCGGAGTGGGCTCGTCGAAGTGGACTCCGGTCGACCCCTCGACGACCGTGTCGAGGTAACCGCCGAACCGCAGCGTGACGCTTGGCCTCCCGAATGCAGCCGCCTCGAGCGGGGTCAATCCGTAATCCTCATAGGAAGCGGCCACCAACGCCTTGCAGTTCGCGTAGCACCAGCTCAGCTGAGTGTCGGCGATGCCGGAGAGAAAGGTCGTGCTCGGACCCGCAAGTGCTTCGAGCCGGGCACGCTCAGGTCCGCTGCCGATCACCACGAGACGTTCCCCGGGAAGGCCGGCAACGGCGCGGGCAATGGCATCGACGTTCTTGTATGGCAGGAGCCGCGAGACACACAGCCAGAAGCCGGGCTCTAACCCGGGTACGGGTTCCTGCGGCCCGGATCCATCGAGAGCGGGCGGTGGCGGCAGCACCTCGGCTTCGATCCCGTAGAGGTCGCGGATGGACCTCGCGACGCTCGTCGAGACGGCAACGTAACGGGAGGCGGAGCGAGCGGCGGCTGCATCCCATCGCTCAAGTGGACGGCGCAGAGCCCCGACGGTCAACCGCTGGATCGTGTTCGAACCTGCTCGGTTGTCGCCTCGTGCCCCGAGGTAGCGGTCCGTCTGGTAGAGCCAACGGGCGGGCGAATAGCAGTAGACAACTTTGCGTCCGGCGGTCGATACACCATGCGCCCAGCCGCTCGAACTGCAGATCACGACATCCGCGTCGGCCTTCGTGGACGAGAACATGGGGGCGAGCAATGGGATCGCGAGGCGATGATGGCGACGCAGCAAACCCATGCGGTTGAGTACCGAAGGACGAACATCGATTGCGGCGAACTCAGGGAACGTGCCAGCTGGGTCGAACAGCGAGGTGAGCACGGGCGCGCCGGGGAACGCGCGAGTCATCGCGAGTACCACCCGTTCTGCGCCACCTCGCTGGGTGATGTAGTCGTGGACCAGGCAGACTTCGCTGCTCAGAGAGCTCCCCGCCCCTTCAGGACCTGCGCGGGCGTCTGACAAAGGATGCGGAGATCCCACCACAAGCTCCACGAGGCGACGTAGAGATAGTCGAGGCGCCGGAGCTCCCGCTCGGAGAGCTGGCTGCGTCCCGACACCTGCCACAGGCCGGTGATGCCTGGTCGGACCTCGAATCGCCGGGCTGACGCGCCAACCATGTAGCGCGACTCCTCAGGGATGAAGGGCCGCGGCCCGACGAGCGACATCTCCCCGTGGAGGACGTTCACGAGCTGGGGGAGCTCGTCGATCGACAGCCGACGAAGCAAACGGCCTACCCGCGTCACGCGGGGATCATTTTGCATCTTGAACAGCTCGCCACTGAGAGAGTAGGCCTCCGCCATACGCCTGTGGTGCGTATGGGCACCCGTGTCCATCGTGCGGAGCTTGAGGATTTGAAACGTCTCGCCGTCCCGGCCGACGCGCTCTTGTCGAAAGAGGACCGGCCCGATCGAGGTGACTTTGATCGCGATCGCGGCCGCCGTCAGCATCGGCAAGCCCAGTACCAACAGCACGCTTGCAGCGACGACGTCGAAGGTCCTTTTCGTGATGCGGGCGGCGAGAGAGAGACTGGGTGGCGCAACGCTGATGAGCGGCAGGCCTGCGACATCCTTCATGGCCGAACGCCATGACAACAGCTCGAAGTACCGCGGCACGATCGAGATCGCCACTCTGTTGTTCAGCGCCTGCAGCTTGTGAATCGCCTCCTCCGGATGTGTCCGGGAGAAGCCCACGATCACTTCGTCGACCGACAGGGCGTCGACGATCGTAGGGAGTTGCGCGGTCGGCCCGAGGACCACCGTCCCAGGACGGGGATCATCGTCGACGCATCCGACCACGGTGATACGGGGATCCCAGGACAGGTACTTCAGCAGCTGGGTGACCATGGTCCCGCTCCCGAGGATGATCACCCGACACTGTTCGAAACCGGCCGACCTCAGAGCGAGGCGCGTCAGCGCGCGCCCCGAGGGGATCGCTACGCCTGCCAACAACAGCGCGGTCACGATCGTGGCTGGTTCGAAATAGATGAGGCGGCTGCCGAGGATCGGTCGGACGAAATGGTTGAAGCCAAGGACGATGCATCCCGTCAGGCTGAGGGCGTAGATCGTGTCGCTCAGCTCAGAGAAGGAGCTTCTCAATAGCTGACTTGGCCACCGCTGGTCCGCTCCGCGGAGACTGAACGCAAGCAGCACCACGAGCGGAATGCCTGCTGCTAGGGCCACGTTCGCCCAACCACCAGCTCCGCTCAGATCAGAAGGCGATTTGTGGACGAGGCTGAGAGCGACTACCTCGCAGAGCAGGGTTACAGCGACGTCGGAGCAAATGAGTGCGGTGCGAGGACCGACACGACGGCGCCTTCTCGTGGCAGCGCTACGGCCTGAACCGGGTACCTCGTTGAGATCCAACCCTGAGTCAGGTAGATCTGCCAGCGCGGTCGACGCCTCAATTTGAAGCGTTTTGCCTGTCGCTAATCGTGATGAGTCTTCAGTAATCGCCATCGATGCCCCTCGCAGCGTTGCAGCACAGGCCGGCTTTGCGCGGCGCTGCGCACTCCTACTCTAAGGGCTATACGGCGAGCGGCCAACTGGTTAGGGCTACTTGCGCGCGACCGCGGGTCAGACGAGACCCAGCCAGAGCGTACGATCTGCGTATTGTAAGCGTCGTTGGCGATTGTCGTCAGCGCGCTCGGAGCAGCTTCGGGACCCGAGAGGAGATTTCTGTGCAGTTCGATGCGGCAGTATCGATCGCGCACGCGGACCCCTCTCGGTCTGAGTTGCCACAGTTGCTGGTCGCGGCGGTTACGGGCAGTCGCGATGACACTTAAGTCCGAGCACCTGCGAGCAGCCATCAGCCGCCGGTATCCCGTAGTGGTGGCAGCCGTCGTGCTAGCGGTTGCTGGGGCGCTCGCCGCCGGAATAGTTCGCCCAACTGAGTACCGCAGCACGGTCATCCTTGTCGTGCCGAGCGGCGGCGTGCCGGGAGCGGCGAGTGAAGCAGACAACCTGGCAGCGACCTACGCAGTGCTGATCCCCGAGGACCAGAAGGTCCAGCTTTCGGCCGGACTGGCCGCAGGCATGGTGTCCACGGAGGCTGGGCAGGCGATTTCGGTCACGGTATTGAGCGGGAGTGCGATCTTGACGGTTCGCTTCACCGCCAACTCTGCAGCAAAGGCGTACCTTGGGGCGCAAGCGGTGGCTAGCGCGATCACGGGCCCGCATCCGGTCACAAGGGCGATCCCAGCCGGCTCCCTCGTTCTCGTCGCCAAGGCTCAGCCGGCAACGTCTTTGGCGTCGAGCCCGCTCAAGACGGCTCTGCTCGGCGGGTTGCTTGGCGCCTTGCTCGGGTTGGTTCTCGCCATCGCGTGGGAACGTGCCGACCCAAGGATCGACGACCTCAACGATTTGAACGAGCTCATCGCCGCCCCGTGCTCCTCAGGCGAGCTTGTACCGGCCGCCGCGGCTTCGCTCGTCCAGGACTGGGTGCTGGCAGGCGGTGCCTACATGCGGGTGGGATTGCTCATCGTGGGTCAGCCCGACGCAGGTGCGCTTGTGTCCTTCCGGCGGTCGCTCGAGGCCGCGGGCGACCAGCGAGTCGAGTTGTCCGAGCTCGACTTCGCCGCAGTCGGTTCCCAGAATCTGATCGGCCGGTACAAGCCAATTGTCGCGCTCGTGGCCGTTGGGACAAGGCGCGACTCAGTGGTGACGAAGGTAAGTCAGTTGTCGGAGCTCGGTGGACGCTTGAGTTGGGCACTGCTGTTGCCGGCGGCAGCAGGCGCGCGTTCGCTCAAGCCACCCGCTGGATCCGAGACGCCGCCCATGGCAACTGGCAGCTCACCTCCCTCGAAGAGTGCTGACCCGGCGAGCCTTTCGTCCTCAGTGCAACCGCAGTCACGAAGATCGCGACCGTCTCGGACGTCGGCGCTGGATTCGCAACCATCAGGACTCGAGGCTCCGCCAGCGCCAACAGCACGTCCTCGTTGATCTGTGGGGAAGGACGCACGCCCGGGCGTCGCTGACGTTGAGTCATGGCTGTTCGAACGGCCCCGTACCAACGTGTTTGTCGTTGTCGCCACCGCCGGAGCCCTGGCGGTTGGCGCCGCTGCGACTGTCCGGCCAGTCGACGGGATCGCCCTCGTCGCGGTGATCGCACTTGGAATTGCCGTGGTTGCTCGTCCTGTTCTAGGCGCCTACCTCTTGGT
The DNA here is from genome assembly GCA_003136185.1 of Acidimicrobiaceae bacterium. Lineage (GTDB taxonomy): Bacteria > Actinomycetota > Acidimicrobiia > Acidimicrobiales > Bog-793 > Palsa-601. The sequence continues at coordinate 14,876 of PLDN01000181.1, forward strand.
GGCGATCGTTCCGGTGACTGCAGGTTTCCAGAAGGGCTTCCCGATCGGGAACGTGAACCTCTCGGAGGCGCTTGTTGCTTTCGTCGGGGGCCTGCTGCTCCTCACCGTGCCGCGGCACGGCCACCTCCGGTGGTATGCGTTCGACTGGATGCTGTTCGCATTCTGCGCCGGCTGGTTCGTCTTCGGGGCGGCGGACGCTGTCCTGTTGCACGCCGGGCTCGGGTACTCCTCTCTCGACCCGCTTATTGGACCCTTTCAGTTCCTCATCCTCTACCGGTCGCTCGCGGTCACGCTCCGTCGTCCTCAGCAGCGCAGGTGGGCGCTTACAGTCCTATTCCTCTCGTCGCTCCCGGTGGATCTGGTCGCGTTCCTCCAGCAGGCCCGGATCGAAGTGGTGAATCGGCTCGTCGCCCGCATGACCGGCAGCGACGTCTTCGGGTCCTACGCGTTCCACTATTTCGCCCGCGCGACGGGGCCCTTCCCGCACTGGACGCCGCTCGCGGGGTATCTGACCGTCATCTTGATGAGCGGGCTCGCGTGCCTGCTCTCTCGTGTGGAGCTTCCGATCTCGCGGCACGGGCTCGAAGTCGTCCTGATCCTTGGAGCCATAGCGCTCGTCCTCTCAGCAGAGCTCTCCGCTATCTGCTGCAGCATCGGAGGCGCGATCGTCCTCGGAATCTGGGCCGGACGGACGCGTGCGGCGCTCCGCGCTCTCGCGATCACCGCGGCGGTGGTCGCACTTGTCGCGGGCCCGTACCTCGACGCCCGCCTCAACACGCAATTCTCCCAGTCGGCCGGTAGCGGTCGGTCATCACTCGTGCCTCAGACGATCTCGTATCGTTGGCAGATCTGGACCCAGCAGTACTTGCCGGCGATACGCGACCGGCTGTTCACCGGTTGGGGCCAGACGCTGCCGGCCACCACCACTTGGCCGTACACCGAGTCCCAATACGTCACCGTGCTGATGGCTGGTGGTCTCCCGCTGTTCGTGCTGTTCTGCTACGAGCTCCAGGCCCTCTACAAGTTCGGCCGACGCATCGCCCGCAGCGATGGCGATGACGCCATCCTGACCCGCTCCCTCGGCAGCGCGCTCGCCGTCCTAGTGCTCATATCGGTACCTATGATCGCGGTTTACCCGTACCTCACCTCGGGCGGGATGCCGGCGCCGCTGTTCATCGTGGCCGGCATCGCGGCAGCCGCCTACTTCGGGAGAGACGCCGGAGACCGAGCCCGGCCCGCCGGCACAAGAACAGCCGAAGGCGTCCGAGCCGCGCTCACGTGACGCGCTTCGAGCGCCGACAAAGGCCTCCAGTGATCTTTATCTCGTGGGGCGCCGTCGCCGGCCGCAGCAGTGAGCTGGCCGAGGCTCTCGGTGGTCATGCCTTCGCTCTGTTCCCTCCGAGAGAGGACCGACGCCCGCCGGTGCTCGTGCGGTATCTGCTGTCGAGCATCGCCACCTTGGCGATACTCCTGCGAACCGATCCGCGAGCAATCATCGTGACGAATCCGCCCATCCTGCTCGCCTACCTCGCCTGGTGCTGGTCGGGCCTTCGTCGTATCCCGCTAGTCCTCGACAGCCATCCGGGCTCGTTCGGGAAACAGGGGGACGCCGTGTCAGCCTGGTTCATACCAGTGCATCGCTGGCTTGCGAGGCGCGCGGCCGGCGTGATTGTGACCGACAGCACCTGGGTGACAGAGGTACAGCAATGGGGCGGTCGAGGCCTCGTCGTCCACGAGGCGCCGGGACCGTGGATCTGCTCGCATGGGAGGGTGCTCGAGCCCGGTATCCGACCGAAGGTGCTATTCGTGTCGCGCTTTGCCGGTGACGAGCCGGTCGTCGAAGCGATCGAAGCGGCCGCATGGGCTAGCGGCGTCGACTTCCTCGTCACCGGCCGTCTCGAGGACCTTCCAGCGGGGCTGCGCGAGGCCGCTTCGCCGAATGTGTCCTTCGTCGGTTACGTGCCTGAAGAGCAGTACCGGCGTCTCGTCGAGGAGGCCGACGTCGTTCTCGCGCTCACGACCGAGCCGACGTCCGCCATGCGTGCTGCCTGCGAGGCTGTCTATGCCGCCAAGGTGCTGGTCGTAAGCGACTGGAGCCTCGACCGGGAGCTCTTTCCTTATGCGGTACACACGGCGAACGACGCGAGGTCGATCGCGGCATCGGTAGAGTCCGCCGTCACGAATCATGAGGAGCTTCAATCGCACGCTGGACAAGCGCGCCGCTTGCAGCTCGAGCGTTTCGGGTCACAACTGGCAGGGCTCGCGACAGTGCTGGGTGTGACCGACGCACCGCCTAGGCGGCCGGAGGGCGGCTCACCGCGACCTTGATCGTGCGGGCAACTCGACCGAGCGATTGCCGCGGCCCGGGCAGGGTCACGACGACCGCGCTCGGGAGGAGCATCGCAAGGGACCAAGGCCAGGGTGCGAGGGGCATCAACACGACGGGGACGAGTGCGACGGCGAACGGCACGAGCAGGCCGTAGCCGAACGGCACGATCTGCCGTCGCACGACGCGGTCGATCCAGATGTAACCGACCATGCCGCTTGCGACCGCCACCCCGTAGCCGTCGACGCCGACTCTCGGAACGAGCGTGATCGCGACCGCGACGATGACGACTTGGCTGATGGCGGCAGTGATCACCATCGGCACGTTGCGCCCCCGCGAGTAGAGCAGCGTCGTCTGCATGAGCATCGGGGACCTGAGGACCGCCGCGAGCCCGAACCAGACGACCAGGACGATCACCGGTGACCACGCCTTTCCGTAGAGCCGCGGGATGACGAAGGGCGAGATTGCCGCCAAGAGGGCGATCGGACAACTGAGCGCGAGGAATTGAAGCAAGGACGCCTCTTCCAGCCCTCGCCTGAGACGTTCGCGCTCGTGCACGCGCGACAACGAGGCGATACCCACGCGCCACGCGCCGCGGACTGCGAAGCTCGCGGTGTCCACGAGTCGGCTCGCGAGGCTGACGTATCCCACGCCGGCGGCCCCGATGAAGCTCCCGACGATGACAGGGTTGGCGAGCGCTCCAATGGCAGAGATCCAGTCAGAAGCTGCGTAGCTGAAGCCGTGTCGAAAGAGTTGCGCCGACGCATCGCGCGACCACTTGATGCGCGGGCGGAGGCGCGCCACGACGAGGCTGGCGACAAGCAGCCAGCTCTGCCAGGCGGCGTAGCCGGCGACGAGGCTCCACGGGCCGAAGTGGGCAAGCGCGAGCGGGACTGCAACGGCGTAGAGCACCAAGTCGCCAACGAGCTCGATGATCCCCATGCTCCGGAAGTCGAAACGCCGTTCGAGGCACGCTTGTGCCGGCGCCCACAGCACGTTGACCGGCACCACGAGGAGAAGGGCTCGGAATAGCCAGAGCGCCTCAGTCGAGTGGACGATGGTCCCGGCGGCGAATGAGAGACCGAGTGCTACTGCGACGATGCTCATGGAAACCACGAGAAGGTAGGTGTACGCGTGGGAGTAAAGGTCCTCATCGGGCTCTTCCGGTTGGCGGATGAGGAACACTTCCGTTCCACCTTGCGCGGCCAAAGTGGCGACGGAGACGAATGCCAATGCGCCCGCGTAGAGCCCGTAGGACGACGGGCCGATTACGCGGACTACTACGGTCACGCCGATAAGGCGCACTACCATTCCCAGTGCCTCGCGCACCATGAGGTAGGCGCCTCCGCGAAGCGCGCGCTGGCGGATTGACCCGCCGCCTGGCTCAACCGACTGCTGCGGCTCGGTCGGCTCGAACGTCGGCTCCGGAGGGAGCATCAACGGCGCGATCTTCCTTCGACGAGGTGGAACGGTGGGCAGTTCTGGACGCGGGAAACTGCGCGAGCGGCCGCCCTTTCCAGCACCCCGGCTGTCAGCTCGTCAGCTTCACACACGACCGCCAGCCCGCGCCTTTCGAGCTCGTCAGCCACTTCGCGCTGGTGGTTGTCGACATGTTCGTTCCGTTCCGCCCTTCGCGGCACGAGGACGGGACAGCGGCCGGCCGCAAGGGCTAGAAGCGCGAGCCCGACGCCTGCGTGCGTGATGACGACATCGGCGGCTGCGAACTCGGCTGCGAGCTCCTCGCTCGGCACCCCAGGCCGGGCATCAATCGGCAGACCGTCGACGGGAGTCGATCCCGTCTGCCAGGTCACTTCGGCTCCCGCGGGGATCGCCCCGAGCGTGGCCTCGAGCAGCCTGCGAAACCCGAAGGACTGAGAGGAGCCGACCGCCACAGCCACCCTTTTGATGGGCCTCTTGCGACCTGCGCTTGCCTCATAACCGTCGAATACGGTGCCGCGGTAGTGCCAAGGCGGGTCCTTCCAACTCCGCACCTGCGAGTAGAGATGGATGCCAGGGATTCGTGCGAGTATTCGCCCTGTGGTCGACGGCGCCAGTCTGCGCGTGGCACTCTCGATGTAGTGACACGATGCGCCGCTCACGCGTGCGAAACTCAAAAACGGTACGCCGATACTGCTCCCAGTGCTGATGACGTTGGAGAAGGGTGCATGACTTCTGAATACGCGCCATGCGATGGCGGCATGCCGAGCGGTGACCGCAAGATCCCGCGGTCTTGGATAGGGGGCGAAGACGACGTCGGCCCCGGCGAGCAGAGACCTTGCCTGGGCGGTGTCGAAGGTCACCCATTTCAGGTCGGCGTCGGCCAGCTCGAACCGGGGAACCAGCTCGAACAGCTCTTGGAGGTGACCGCCGGCGTTCGCCACGAGCAACGTCGCCACCTCGATCTCCCTCGTGACTGGAAGGTGCACACCATGCGCGGCCTTTTCCACGATACCCGCGCTGGTCGTCATGCTCGGCGCCTCCCGACGGCTTTCAAACCCATCGTGGGCGTCGCGGTGGCGGCGCTCTTGTGCGCAGCGTGTTCGAGCGGGAGCACAGCGCAGAGCCCACCGAAGACGACGGCGGTAAAGAGCCCACCGAAGACGACGGCGGTAAAGAGCCCACCGACAAAGACACATCTCGGACTCGTTCTGCCAAAGACGACGGTTGCGAGCAAGAGACACACTCTCCCAGCGCTGAAGGTCGCCGGAAGCACGCTCCGGCTGAGCTCGGATAAGCGCTTAGTCATGCGCGGTGTGGTTGTCTACGCTGTCCCGTTCTACGAGACGCGCGGCGCGCCGGATCCCGAGCTCGCCGCTGTCACGAGAGCCGCTGGCGGGGATCCGCGAGCCATGTTCGCTCGGGTGAAGGCGCTCGGCTTCAATACCGTCAAGATCCCTGTCTCGACAGAGGTCTACGCGAACGACCCGTACGCTCCAGGCGGCGCTGAGGGCTACCTCGCCCGGTTGCAGGCGATTGTCGATGCGGCCACTTCGCAAGGCTTGTTCGTAGACCTGAGCTGGTGGGACGCTCTCGCCGAGCGCCACTCAGTGATCACGGAATACTCGAAGCAGTTCCCGATGATGAAGGCAGTCGCCGCCACCTTCGCCAACAACCCAGATGTCGTCTACGAACCACTGGTCGAGCCGAACGGGATCACTTTGGAGCAGTGGCTCGTCACCTCCGAGCGGATGCTCGAGTACTGGCGGGGGACGATCGGATATCGCGGCATCATCATCGCCGATACGAGGAACTGGTCCTGGTCCTTCAATCCCAGTTACGTGAGGGCGTTGATCCAGTACGACGGCGCGCTCTTGGGCCGACCGGAACTGCTGATCGCAAACAACCGGTTCCCGAACGGCAATCCCTGCTTTTGCGAGACTGAGCGCGCTGTTTGGGACTCACTCGTCGGCCAGTACATCGGCAAGTTCCCTCTGGTCGGCACGCAGTACGGGATCTCCGACGGCGTCGGGAAGGTCGAACTCAAGTGGGGGCGGGATTTCGCGGCCTATCTCAAGAGCTACGCGATACCGTCCGGCTTCAACGGCGCTCTCGCATTCGTCTGGAATTGGGTCGGTCCAAACACCATGACGGTTGCACTGACCGGGAAGCTCACGGCGTGGGGTCGTGCGGTCGTGCACTCCCTCGCGTCGCGATCGCGAACGTGAGGTCCGCAATCGCAGGCCTTGTGCAGCGGGACAAGCGGTTGCACCGGTGGGCCGGAAAGGCGGGCGCCCTAGTTGCGGGCGCGTCACGGTGGTCACCCTTGCGCCTCCTCTCGCCCCTGCGTGCCGCGATTCGAGGCGAGATCAGGGCTGTCGAAGTGCTGANNTGGGGGGTCGACGCGGTACTCCGGCACCAGACTCGCCGCCATGACGACCTCGATCTCGTGATCGGCGACTTCGCGGGTCAGCTGACGGCGGCTTGCGACGCTCTGGTGCCACTCGGCCTGCGGGTCGCGTCTGTCGAGCGGTCGGAGGTCCTCATGCCGGACCGGTGCCTTCTCGAAGACGGGGCAGGACATCGCGTCGACCTCGTCTCGGTCAACTGGGAGGTCCTGGCTGAGCTTGCTGGCTGGCCGCCCTCTGTAGAGCCGAGAGCCGGCTTCATCGAGGAAGCCACTGTCACAGGCTCGGTGGCGGGTCGCCCGGTACCGTGCCTCTCCCCCGTGGTGCAGGCCATCCTCCGTAGGGACTTCGAGAGGCCGCTCCGCCGTGTTGACCGGCACGACCTCCGACTGTTGGACGCCAAATACTCACTCGGTCACCGCTCCGGATTGCTCAGCTCGCCCGCCACGCCCGCAGGCGCTCGCGTAGTTGGTCCTCGTCCCAGTCCAGAACCATCTGGCGGGGCATTCGGAGACGGTCGTTCAGGAGGCTGACTCGACCTTTCTGAGTCGTGCACGCCGTGCGAAAACCCGACTCCCGGGCTGTGTCGACAGAGGTGGTATCGAATGCGTCGCCGTCACCGAAGGGATAGGCAAAGTGCTCGACGGGCAGGCCGAGGAGTCGCTCGAGCGCTTGCTTCGATCCACCGATCATCTCTGCCTGCTGAATGGCCGGCCGCCCTGCGAGCATCTCGTGGGAGACAGTGTGGGCCCCGATCGTGACAAGTGGGTTCGAGGCCATCGCTCGCAGCTCGCCGGAGGTCATCACGCGGGCGCGCGCAGGCTCTGGCATCGGCGTCCCCAGCTGATGCGCGAGCTCGACCAGGCAAGCCTCGATCGAGGACGTCGGGAGTCCTCGAAGTCGGCTGTGGAGGGCGACGAGAGTCTTTGCTGCAGAACCTTCACCCTGCAGGAGAATCCGCATGCCATGTTCGCCGACCGGCAGATCTAAATCGATCTCGTCCCGCGCGTGTAGCAGTAGGGCAAGGCGATCCCACCAAAAGCCCGCTTTGTCGTCGAGCAGCCCGCTTGTGACGAAAATAGTGATCGGAACCCCGATGGTCTCGGCGATCGGGAGCGCCGCGGAGAGGTTGTCGGCATAGCCGTCATCGAGGGTGATGACAACTTGCGGCCTTGATGCCCGGTCCCGAAGGCGATCGAGACCGACGATGTCCGCCGACTCCAAGATGGCACGGACTTGCGCTTCGAAGCGGGCCGGCGAGACGCACAGCGAGTAGGGGTCAAAGGGGTCCTCCGCGATCCGGTGATACATGAGGATCGTTCGCCGGGTCGCCATCAGTCCGTCCCATCGGAACGGTCTGCACGGGCGTACTCCCATCGGAGTCGTTCTGAGCGGGCGCGAGCCGACCGGTGATCGGGCGGCACATCCATACCGCGGCCGAGCGTCAGCCGGCCCGACGGCAGGCACCGCGTCAACAGGTCTCCCAGGTCGACGGTGGTGCCGCTCTCCGCCGATATGGCGCCCGGCGGTAGGGCGAGCAGCAGGCTGCCGCCTGGGCGCAGCGCTTGGCAAAGATTGGCGAGTGCTCGCTCGGCGTTGCCGGGTTGCCAGGGCACTCCGATAACTATCTCGCAGTCGTAACGGTCTGTGCCGAGCGAGGCATCGGCCGCGAGATCGACCATCAGCGAGGCGCCGAGGTTGTGCGGTTCGAGGTCCCAGACCACGCTCTCATCGACGACCGCTCCCGCCGAAGCGGCGAGGGAGGTGAACGTCGCGCGCTCGGTCTCGAGCACGCGGCCACGCACGCCGTCGAGATTCGCGATGACGAATTGGCCGACTTGCGCCTCGGGGAAGTCGAGGCCTGCGGCGCGCCGGCCACTCACCTGGGTGAACGCGCCGAGCTTTCGGAGCGCCCTCAGTCGGGCTCTTGCGAGTCCGCGGAGCTCCGGCGGGAGGATGAGACTCATCCCGCGGAGCCATTCCCAGCGCGGCGGGGCTCCCTCGGCGAAGCCGGCCTCGCCCGACACCGCCGTGGCAGTCGGATCGAGAGAGACGAGCGCTTCTGCCGCACCTGTCGCCCTCGCCCGCCCTCGCCTTCCAGCATGGCCCCGTGCCCGGTGGCGTGCGGCGAGGTCGCGGTAGACGGCCTCGTAGGCCGCGACGGACCGCTCCTCACCGAATAGCTCTCGAGCCCGAGACTGCCCAGCGGCCCCCATCTCCTCGCAGCGGCGCGGATCATCGAGCAAGTCGCCGATCGCGGCGCCGAGGGCTACCGGATCCTCCGGCTCCACGAGGAGGCCGGTCACCGTGTCGGCCACCACCTCCGGCATGCCACCGACGAGAGTCGCTACGACGGGCAATCCGGCATGCATGGCTTCGAGGATCACGAGGGACATGGCTTCGAAGCGAGAGGGCACGACAACGAGCTGCGGGCGCATCTGGTCGGCCCACGGCTCGGTCACCCAGCCGACGAACTCGACTCGATCCTTCACGTCGAGGCGATGCGCGAGCCGTTCGAGCGCGGGCCTCTCGGGTCCATCGCCTGCAATGACGAGCCGGCAATCGGGGACCGTCTTCAGAGCTTCGATCAAGACGTCGAAGCCCTTCTCGGGCGCCAGGCGGCCGATTCCGAGGATTGAGCGCCGAGACGCAGCTGGGTACTTCGCAAGGTCGTCGCTGGCCGAGACCCCGTTGTAGATCGTCAGCACCCGACTGGCCGGCAGATGAAGCTCGTCGAGAATGGCGGAGGTGACCGACGCCGAGACGCCGACAAACCGAGGAACAAGGCGCGCAACACACATCGTCAGATATCGCTGGCTGGCGCTCGAGGCAGGAAGCGTTCCGTGCACGGCGCAGACTTGCGGCACACCGGCGAGGGCGCTCGCAAGCACACCGTACTGGCCTGTCCATAGGTGTTGGTTGATGTGCACGACGTCGGCGCCAAGCTCGCGAATCACCCGAGCGTGCTCACGGATCGAGGCGAAATCTCCGCGACCAGCTACGGGCGGGAGCACCCGCGTCGCGATCGTGCTCCGGCGACTGGCGATGTGCGCGACCACAGCTTCGGAGGTTCCCGCGACGCAAGGAACGAACTCCGGTCCGAGAAGGGCGAGAAGATCGCGAGCGCAGTTCTCGGCCCCTCCTATGACGTTCGAGTCTGTGTAGGTCACCACCCGGATCGGTCGCGACCTCCGGCCGGTCTCATCGCTCATGAGCGACCGGAGGGTACGGCGACCTGGCCACCGAGTCGCGTCCAGGATGGCGATGAGATGCGAACCGTCTCTCAAGGTGGCGTGCGAGCAGCGGCCTGACCCGGCGCGCGAGCTCGGCGTCTCGGCCCGTCATCGCGAGGCTTGCTCCAGTGCGCAGCTCAATCCGTCGCGCCAGTCGGTAGCTGGCGCGCTCTGCTGACCTCAAGCCGACGCTGGCAAAAAGCTCGCCGATCGTGGCGGCGATAGAGGCCGCGACATCTCCGAGGTGGGGTCGCCCGCACAGCGCTACGATAGCCCTCGGCAGGGCCGGGATACCCTCGAGCGTCGACGAGACAACGTAAGGCCCGAGCACGTCCGCGTGGTCTCGGTGGATCTGCCATCGACTGGCGCCTTGCATCTTCGAGTACCAGAGGAAGGACGACGCATCGCGGGAGTGCCGATGTTCGGCATAAAGCGTCCGGTCGAAGACCCCCACGAGACCCGCCTTCAGACACTTGATGCCGAAGTGCTGGTCCTCGTGACCGAAATAAGGAAACTCGAGGCCGACGCGTCGACAGTCCTCAGCCCGCAAAGAGATGTTGCCTCCCCAAAGGCGCGTCAGTACCAGCTCGGGATGCGTCTCGAGCCATCGGCAATGCGACTCGTACTCGGTGGCATATAAGTCACTCAGAACAGACACCGCCGTCTCGGTCTGTTCGGGTACCGTCGGCATATAGCCAATGGCGACCCGGTGCTCATCGGATCGGTGATGACGGGCGTGCCCGGTAACCAGCCCCGATCCGGGCACGACGTCCTGGTCGAGCAAGAGCACCACTTCACCCTTTGAGCGATCGAGCGCCGCGCCTTGAGCGGCTGTCTTGCCGCCATGCTCGACGAACATCGCCACGAGGCGCGCGTCTTGAGCGGCGATCGCTTCGAGCAGTTCGAGCGAGCCGTCCCTGCAGCCGTCGACTACGACGATCGCTTCGGTCGTCGCAGCATCTTCGAGGACCGCTCTCACAGTGGCCTCGATGCGTGACGCATAGTGGTACGTGGGCACGATGACTGAGACACTCGGGAGACCGCCGCCGGCCGACCGCTCGCGATCATCGGTCGGCATCAGCGAGAATCGTACAGAACCGACGTCGGTCAGCGGACATCCGGCCGCATCTCGACAACGAGTAGAGAGTGAGCGGCGTTGAAGGGCTCGCGTGTGGGGGAGCGACGTGACCTCGGCAGATTCGCCCTTCGAGGCAGGCCTCGGCTTCGCGGTCGCTATGGGTAAAGACGACTTCATAGGGCGCGCCGCGTTGTCGGAAAGCGGAGCCCTCTCGCGCCACCTCGCGTGCATCGTGCTGGACGATCCCCGGGGGGTCGCCTTGGGGGAGGAGCCGGTTCGGGTTGCCGGAAAGACCGTTGGCAGGGTCACGAGCGGCGGGCTCGGTTACACCGTCGCAGCCTCGATCGCCTATGCCTACCTGCCGGCCGAGGCGTCTGAGCCAGGCCTCCGCGTGGAGATCAACCTCTTCGGAACCTGGACCGGCGGGTCGGTCGCTGCTGAGCCTCTTTTCGACCCACAGAACGAGCGCGTCCGGGCATGACCCGCTGCACTTCACGACCGGCTAGATCGGGTTCTCGGCGCGATAGTCCTGTTCAGACAGGCTGTCACACCCTGGACTTAGGGTGCCGGTATGGCTTCAGAGGCGCCGCAGCACCGTGACGACCTTGCCGTAGATCGTGACCTCGTCGGGACTGAATTCCATTTCGGACATGTGGGGGTTCGACGGCACGAGGACGATCTTGTTGCGCCGGCGCTTGAAGGTCTTGATGGTGGCTTCCTCGCCGGGGATGCCGGCCACGACAATCTCGCCTGGTTCGGCCTCCGGCTGGCGCCGGACCACGACGTAGTCGCCATCGAGGATGCCGGCGTCGATCATCGACTCGCCCCGGACGTGGAGCATGAAGAGGTCTCCCGACCCTGTGAAGTCCTCGGGGATCGGCAGGAAGTCCTCGACGTTCTCCTCGGCGAGCACGCCGGTACCTGCCGCCACGTTGCCGAGCAGGGGGACATGGGCCGCCGGACGGATGCGCAGGGCGGCACCGGAGCTCGGCTCGAAGTTGACGACGATTGCGCGCGGTTTGGTGGGGTCGCGCTTCAGGTAGCCGTCGCGCTGCAGGACCTGCAAGTGGGCATGGACGGTCGAAGAGGACGTGAGGCCGACAGCCTCGCCGATCTCACGCACCGACGGCGGATAGCCGCGTTGGCGGATCTGCTCTGCGATGAACTCCAGGATCAGCCGCCGTTTCCCGGCGAGCGTCGTCTCGGCCATGCCGATCTCCTCTCGTGGTCGGACTCGGACAGAGTACTGCGTCACGCGCCTGATTACAAACATTCGTTCGTGGAACGCCCGTTCGTATTTCAGTTGACACCGAACGGGCGTTCGTGCTTGGATTGGTGTACCGAACATCTGTACGTATCCGACATGTCGGACCCAGCAGACAGCGATCAGCGAGCCGGAGGAGGAAGTCGTGGGCGCAACAGCCGAGCAGTGGATTGACGGCGAGGCCGGTCTCGAGCCAGTGGCCGTCCGCTCGCTGTCAGGTGCCGGCGGAGGTGTAGAGGAGAGCGGCAACGCCGAGTCACCACACTGGAACGTGCTTGCTGAGGAGCTCGTCGCCTTCCCGTCACGCTCTCAGCGGATCTGGCTGGAGCGCGATTACGAGGGTGCCGACGGAGGTCGTGCTCTCGGCAATCTCCGAGGGCGCGCGTACGCCGATGCGTGGCTGGACCGAGAACTCGCCAGCCTGCGAGATCGGCGTCGAGTTGCTCTGGAAGGCGAGCGCGACCGGACGGCCGCTCGGCGCTCGAGTTCGCCCGCTATCACGTGGTCACAGGGGTCGCCGGTCGCGACGGACCTGGTTGGTGACCCGGGGACGTCGAGAGCCACTGTCCGGACACGCTCTGACCAAAGCTCGTCTGTTCGAAGCTCGCCTGCACGACGTGCCAGCGCAGTGAAGGCGACCGCCGCTCGCCCCCGGACTCGTGCGGCGCTCATCGGGCCGCGAGGGTTGCGGCGTCTCCTCCCCGGCGCCGCCACCCTCGCAGTGCTCGTTGGAACTTGGTTCGGTGTCGGCGCACTGGCGTCCTCTGACCATTCGGTCTCGGTAGTTCGCATTCCTGGTTCGGTCTCGGTCCACGGGGGTCTGCTCTACGTGGCCAAGCCAGGTGACACCCTGTGGTCGATAGCCAATCGGGTCGAGCCAGGCGCCGATCCGAGGCCGCTCGTCGGCGAGCTCGAGGCGCAGCTCGGTGGCAATGTCCTCCTTCCGGGCGATCGCCTCGTCCTCCCACGCTGAGCGCTCTCGCGATCATTCGGCCGACGGGCCCGCGTTGAGCAGAGTTGCCTCGCCAGCCGATGTACGGTCGGGGTGTGAGGTGCCCTTGGTGCGCAGCGCTGGAGGACCGCGTCGTCGATTCGAGGGAGGTCGAACAGGGCGAGGCGATTCGTCGGCGTCGCGAGTGCGTCGCTTGCGGGCAGCGCTTCACAACTTACGAGCGGGCCACCGAAGCGGTCGTCCTCGTGCTGAAGCGATCGGGCCAGCTCGTCCCCTTCGAGCGGGCGAAGGTCGTGGCAGGGGTGCGAGCAGCCTGCAAGAACCGGCCCGTCGACCAGGAACAGATCGAAGCGCTCGCAGTCGAGGTAGAAGAGTCGATGCGCGAACTGGGCCCACGCATCACGAGCGAGCAAGTCGGGCTCGCGGTACTCGACCGTTTGCGCTCCCTCGATGACGTCGCGTCCGTCCGGTTCGCGAGCGTGTACAAGGGTTTCGAGGACGTCGGGGACTTCGCGCGGGAGCTCGGGTTGCTCGGGAACCCCGAGCCGGCCGTCGAGCGCAGCGCGACCGGGGGCCTCAGCGGCATCGAGAGCCTCGAAAAGCAGACAGCTCCGAAATCCCCCTCACCGGCGCTACCTGGCCAGGGCGAGTAGCGGGCGACTGACGATGCCGGATGGGACCGTGATCAAAGATGTCCCTCGGCGGGCGCTGGCGGTCTACGCGCACCCTGACGATCCCGACATCTCCTGCGGTGGGACGCTCGCAAAGTGGTCAGCCGCCGGCAGCGAGGTACACGTCGTTCTCTGCGCCACGGGCGACAAGGGATCCTCGAACCCGGACGACGACCCGAAGGAGGTAGCGAGGCGGCGTTTCGACGAGGCGCGTCGCGCGACCGACCTGCTCGGGGTGAGGTCGCTCCAGCATCTGGATCGCCCTGACGGCGAGGTCGAGAACGATCTTTCCACCCGCGAGGAGCTCGTCTCCATCATTCGCCGGATCACGCCCGACGTAGTCGTATGCCCGGACCCGTCCGCTGTCTTCTTCGGCGGTCATCACTACAACCACCGCGATCACCGCATGGTCGGATGGGCGGTACTCGACTCCGTCGCTCCGGCGGCTGCGTCTCCGCTGTATTTTCCGGAGGCGGGTCCGCCACATCAGGTTGGGGCGGTACTTATGTCCGGCTCCCTTGAGCCGAATGCGTGGGTTGACGTGACGACGACGATCGATCTCAAGGTACGCGCCGTCGGATGCCACGAGAGTCAGCTGGAGGATGCGAACGACTGGTTTGCGTCCGCGCTGCGAGATGGCGCCGAAGAGGCCGGTCGGCAGGCGGGCGTGAGGTTCGCTGAGGCGTTCCGGCGCCTAGATCTGGCGTGACGGTCGACCAGAGCGCGCTCCTCGACGTATTGCACGTCGACATGGACTGTTTCTTCGCCGCCGTTGAAGCTCTCGACGACCCAACGCTGCTCGGCAAGCCGGTCATCGTCGGCGGCGCCGGCCCGAGAGGCGTGGTAGCCGCTTGCTCCTATGAGGCGAGAGCGACCGGCGTGCACTCCGCCATGCCCATGGGTGAGGCGAGGAGGCGGTGCCCCGCGGCCGTCATCATCGCAGGGCGTCACAGTCGGTATGGGGAGGTGAGCGCCGAGCTTCACGACGTCTTCCGGGAGTTCACGCCCGTTATCGAGCCGATATCGCTCGACGAGGCGTTCCTCGATGTCTCGGGCAGCCACCGTCTTTTCGGCACGAGCGAGGAGATCGGACACGCGATTCGCAGTCGTGTGCGTGAGGTGCTCGGCCTTGACTGCTCGGTCGGGATAGGACGCACAAAGCTGATTGCCAAGCTCGCTTCCCGGGAGGCCAAGCCGCGTGCTTCGAAGAAGGGTGTTCTCGCGGGTCCCGGTGTGGTGATGGTGCTGGCCGCCGAAGAGTTGGAGTTTCTTCACCCTCGCCCAGTGAGAGATCTCTGGGGCGTCGGCCCAAAGACGGCCGAGCGCCTCGCTCGCTACGGCGTGAACACGATTGGCGATCTCGCGGCGCTCGATCCCGACGCACTCGAGCGGCTTGTCGGCAAGGCGGCCGGAACTCACCTGCATTCGCTCAGCTGGGCCAGAGACGAGCGTCCCGTTGAGAGCGGCTTGGAGGTGAAGTCGGTCGGACACGAGGAGACCTTCCCGACCGACCGCCACGATCACAAGCTGCTGCAGCCGGAGGTCGTCCGTCTCGCGGACTCGGTAGGGGCGAGGCTGCGCACGGCCGGCCTGACCGGGCGGACGGTCAACTTGAAGCTGCGGTTCGCCGACTTTTCGACGATCACCCGCGCTCAGTCTCTCAACGGTCCCTTGCTCAGCTCGGTCGAGATCGCGCGGATCGCGACGGCTCTCCTCGAGGCCGTAGACGTCGGTACCGGAGTGAGGCTGCTCGGCGTCAGCGTCTCTTCTCTCGAGCCGCTCGCCACTGCGGGGGGCCGCCAGCTCTCGCTTATGGACCTGAACGACATGGCCCGTGAGCCTCGCGCCGGAGCGGGAAGCAGTTCGGCGAGCAAGCGTCCTTCCGAGCCGGCCCGGGCAGAGGTGGAGGCCGCGATAGACGCCATCCGCACTCGATATGGAGCGCGGGCAGTCGGCCCTGCCACAGTTCTCGATCGCGGTTCGGGTTTGAGGGTGAAAGAGCTCGGAGACGGCCAATGGGGATAGCCAACTCGCGGCGGCGCGCGGCAGCGAAGAGGTCCTCGAGCAGGTAACGTCAGGAGAGTAAATCGGGATCGAGCTGGACTCCGGAGTCGGATGCCGGGGTCGCGACGGCCAGCCCGACCGGTCGGAAAGGCGATGAGAGTGCCGCTTTCCGAGGAGGAGCAGCGAATCCTCCAGGAAATGGAGCAAAAGCTCCGGGAACATGATCGAGAGTTCGTAGACCGGGTCAGTCGCAGAACGCACCGGTTCCAGTCGTCGCGCGGTGCCAAGTGGTCCGCTTTCGGCTTCTTCCTCGGCACCGTGTTCCTTCTCGGCACCTTCCGCTCCTCGATCGCGCTCGGCATCTGCGGTGTTCTCGTCATGGTGGTGTCGGCGCTCGTGTTCGCCCAATCGGTGAGCACCGATTCCGGGCGCGCTGGGCGGGCAAAGGATCAGGATTCGGCTGCCGGCGAATCAGATCGGCATCAGGGGGCGCCCCTGCGGGGCTCCCGCAACTCTCGTAACGTCGGGATCGCGGAAGAGTGGTCGGAGATGCGCAGGCGCATGCGCTCTCGATTCGGCCACCGTGACTGAGGAGCCCGACCCGCACCTCTGCCTTGCGATCGACATCGGCGGTACCAAGATGGCCATCGCTCTGATCGATCGCTCGGGTCGGATCCTGTGGCAGGACCGGACTCGCACCCCGAAGGCCTCCAACAAGGACGCGCTGTTCAAGGTGCTTGCCGACCTCATCGAGATCGCGATGCTGGCAGCTGACGCGCGCGGACCTGTTGTAGCGGTCGGAGTCGGATGCGGCGGACCCATGACAGACGAGCTCGTGTCACCGGTCAACATCCCCGCATGGCGAGGCTTCCCGCTCGCGGCCCGAGTCGGCGGCCTCCCTCGGATCGGCAAGCTCGGGATACCAGTCGCTCTCGACAACGATGCGAAAGCCCTCGCACTTGCAGAAGGATGGCGCGGCAACGCTCTGGGCGAGGCCAACTTCCTCGCGATGGTGGTCTCGACCGGCGTCGGTGGCGGCATAGTGCTCGACGGCCGGCTGCTCGATGGCGCCCAAGGCAACGCCGGGCACATCGGGCACGTGATCGTCGAGCCGGAAGGCCGCCTGTGCGGTTGTGGCGCACGGGGATGCCTCGAGGCCGAGGCGTCCGGCAGGGCGATCGAGGAGATCACCGGAGGCGCGGCGGCCGACGCCTCCCCGGAGATTCGCGAGCGCACCGGTCGCCTCGTGGGCCGGGCGGTCGCTTCGGCTGCGAATTTGCTCGATCTCCGCCGGGTGCTGGTGGGCGGCTCTGTGGCGTTGGGGTACGGGACGAGTTTCTTCCTGGCTGCTCAACGGGAGATCGATGCGCGTGCGCGCCTCACGTTCTCCACGGGGACGCGGATCGACCCTGTCGGCCTCGGACCCGACGCGCCGATCATCGGAGCCGCAGCCGTCGGATGGCGATCGCTCGGCTTCGACGTGCTCGGGGGCGGGGAGTGAAGCCGACGTGGTGGTGGCCGGCGGCCAAAGCCCTTATGGGCCGGCCGGACCTGTGGAAACCCGCGCTCGGGCAGGTGCGCGCGATGGCTCCCACCCGTTGGTGGGCAAGGGTGCCCCCTGTGCCGGCGCCGGCGCGCGAGTGGCTCGGCTTCCGCATGGAGACGGCGTACGGCGATCGCGACGCGCGGCCTGACGCACGCGACGTGCTCACGTTCCTCGAATGGTGCAAAGAAACGCGCCTCTCGCACCAGCACATGCGATAACGTCCCCTCATGCTGTACCGCCGAAGGCTTCGAGCGCGCGGGACGCGTCAGAGGGGCTGACGTGACCGGACGCGCGCTCGTACTCAATGCCTCATTCGAGCCGCTGTCTGTCGTGACCGCTCGCCGGGCGCTCGTGCTCGTGCTTGCCGAAAGGGCCGTGCTCGTGCATGGAAGCGGCCATGAGTTCCATTCCGCCACCGCTAGCTTCCCTGAACCGTCGGTAGTCCGGCTTGTTCACTACGTGAAGGTGCCCCATCAAACGCGGGTGGCCGTCACTCGACGGTCGGTGTTCGTGCGGGACGGTCACCGCTGCCAATATTGCGGGGTACAGGCCGAGAACATCGACCACATCGTTCCACGCAGCCGAGGCGGCACGCATTCTTGGGAGAACGTCGTCGCTTGCTGCCGCCGGTGTAACACTCGCAAAGAGGACCGTCTGCTAGAAGAGTCCGGCTTTCACTTGTCGCGCCAGCCGAAGGCACCGCGCTCTCGGCTGTGGTTGCTGGCCGCGAGCGGCGAGGTTCGCGACGAGTGGGCGCCGTACGTCGAGCCGGTCCTCGGCCGGGCGGTCGCGGTCTGAGCGCAAGCTGGGATCTCTCTGTCGCAGAGGGAGACGCTTCGAAGCTCGTCGGCGTCTCGGCAGGAGTGGCTGGAGATCGAGAGTCGGGAGATCGGCGCCTGTGCGTGGTCTGCGACGTAAACGAGCAAGCCGTCGTGCTGGGATCGACCCAAGCTGAGACCGACATCGACTTGCCCCGCTGCGAGCAGCTCGGGATCTCTGTCGTTCGGAGGAGAAGCGGGGGCGGCGCGGTCTTTGTCGGCCCTCGAGCCCAAGTCTGGATCGACGTGTTCCTTCCGCCAGGCGATCCCTTGTCTGCACGCGACGTCGGGCAGTCGTTCCTCTGGTTCGGACAGGTCTGGGCAGAGGCGATCAGCGCTCTGATCGCGCCAGCCGAAGGCGACGGAGGTAGGGGAGTCGTCACCGTGATCCAGCCGGGCACCACGCCGCCGACACCGTGGTCGCGAATGCTCTGCTTCGGCGGCCTCGGGGCGGGTGAGGTGACGCTCGACGGGCGGAAGGTCGTCGGCATCTCACAGAAGCGGGACCGCTCAGGGTCGTGGCTCCACTCGATGGCTCTCTTGCGGGCTACCTCCGAAGACCTCGGCGCCTGTCTCGCCCTGGACGAGAACGCTCGATCCCTCGCGGTCAGCTGGCTGCGCGGATACTCAGGCGTGGTGGTCACTCCCGCACAGTCCCTGGTTGAAGCGGTCTTTGCATCGCTGCCCTGACTGGGCCCCGCAAGAACCCCCCACTTCCACCCACCGTGGCATATCTCATATCCTCCCTGGCCAGGGCCTCACAGATTCCGTCTCCGTCTCCGGCACTTAAAAGCTCGGTATCGAGAGCTTGCGCGAAATAGCCGCTCAGAGGCAAGAAACTCCCGGGGGGTGGTTGACGGTGGAGCATCTGGTCCCTAGAGTGGAGGAAAGTGGGGACCAGGGGAGGACTGGCCCAATCTTGAGGGACAGAAGGGTCGCAAATTTCACCAATGGAGCTGTTTGTCGGTCGTTACGACCGCTCCCTCGACGCGAAAGGCCGGGTCGTCCTCCCTGCGCGCCTTCGCGGCTACTTCGAGAGCTCCGGGTACCTCGCTCCCCACGAGGACGGATGCATCGCCCTTTGGACCGACGCCGAGTTCGGCGACGAGGCCAATCGGCAGCACAACCGTGAAGCCGATGGGCAGATCGCCAGGCACGACGTGCGTGAGTGGTTCTCTCACGTGAGCCGGGTGGAGCTCGATGCGCAAGGACGCATGGCGATTCCGGTCGATCTCCGCAATCACGCGGACCTTCAGAACGACGTGCTCTTCGTCGGCGTTCACGACCGGGTCGAGCTCTGGTCCCGACTTAAGTGGGACGCCCGAAGGGACACCGGGTCGTGAACGATGACGTTCAGATCCCTGCTCCTACCACCTCCCGGGCCATCCGCAGCCTCTCGGTCGCTGCGCCGGATGGTCTACTCAACCTCTCCGCCAATCTCCGTCCCCGCTCCGAGCCGGCATGTCTCGATGACGTGCCCGGGGCCGGGAGGCTGCGGATGACCCGGGAGTTCAGCCACATGCCGGTCATGGTGGCCGAAGTCGTCGAAGCGTTGGCGCTCACCCCTCAAGGAGTCATCGTGGACGCGACGGTGGGTGGTGGCGGACATGCGGCAGCGCTCCTTGAAGCGTCGAGCCGTCATCGTCTCATCGGGATCGACCGCGATCCTGAAGCGATCGAGGCCGCGACGATTCGGCTCGCGCCATTCGGCGCACGAGCGCGTTTGGTGCGAACCCGCTTCGACCGTCTGCCAGAGGTGCTCGCGACCGAAGCCGCGGGTGAACCCGTGACAGGGTTCCTCTTCGACCTCGGAGTGAGCAGTCGGCAGCTCGATGAGCCTGAGCGAGGTTTCTCTTATCGCTTCGAGGCGCCGCTCGACATGAGGATGGACCCCGACGAGCCGCTGACGGCGGCGCGGATCGTGAACGAGTGGCCCGAAGAGGAGCTGGCTGCCCTGTTCGTCGAGAACGGTGAGCCGCGTTTTGCTCGACGGATCGCCCGTGGCATCGTCTCCGCCCGGCCGCTCGCCACAACCGAGGAGCTCGCAGAGACCGTGCGTCACGCCCTGCCGGCGGCTGCCCGTCAGCGCGGCGGTCACCCCGCCAAGCGCGTCTTCCAGGCCATTCGCGTCGCCGTCAACGGGGAGCTCGAACTACTGCCGGTTGCGCTCGAGGCCGCCCTCTCGGTCTTGTCGCCTGGCGGTCGCGCGGTCGTCATTTCGTACCACTCCGGCGAGGACCGCATCGTGAAGCGGACGTTTGCGGCCGCGGCCGCCGGATGGTGCACGTGCCCGCCGGGACTTCCGTGCGTCTGTGGAGCGGTGCCCGCCGTTGCGGTCTTGACGCGAGGGGCGCGCATGCCCGCGCAGGCCGAGCTCGACAGCAACCCGAGAGCATCCAGCGCGCGCTTGCGCATCGCGGAGCGCCTGGACGTGCCGTGGCGGCAGAACCAAATGGGAGAGGAGGCCTGATGGCCGCGAGAGGATCTGCAGCGCGCCAGGCGGCGCCAGCATCGGCCAGGTCCCGCCAGGCGGCAGCCCAGCCGGCGAAGAGCCCGCGCCCCGCGCTCGGTGTCCTCGACCGGCGCCATGTTCTCGACCGCGCGAGGCGGCGCCAGGCGCGGGCGTTGTGTCTCTTGTCCGGCGGCCTCCTCGCGGGCGCGCTGACCGTGGCGGCGGCCGGCCACGCGATGTTGGCGGCTACCCAGCTCCACACCGACAGCATGCAAGCACAGCTGGCGAGCGCGACAGCCACGGAACAGAACCTCCTTGTGCTACGGGCACAACTCGAGACCCCGCGCCGGGTGCTCAATCTTGCCGAGCATCGCTTCAAGATGGTTGCCCCGACCGGCGTGACGTACCTCCAGCCGGTCAATCCCGGGATGAGCGTGGAGCGGGCCCACCAAAGTCACTCGAAGACAGCTCCGAACACCGCCGCTCGCGATCACAGCACGCATTGACCGCCGAACGACCTCCGCGACCGGGCACGACCCGACGATCGGCGAAGCCCGGACCTGCCCGTCCGGTTCGCACCGCCCGCACCGCCCGCACCGCCCGCACCGCCCGCACCGCCCGCACCGTTCGCACGAGCCGCGCGACCAACACG
>PLDN01000165.1 GCA_003136185.1 Acidimicrobiaceae bacterium
GGAGCGTCATGCCGTCCGAGCAACCGTACGAAGGCGTCGTCGGCCGAACGATCGAGGAGTCGACTCCATGGTGGCCACCGCTGCCCTCTGCCCCCGAGGGCGCCCCGAATGTCGTGATCGTCCTGCTCGACGACGTTGGCTACGCGCAATTCGGCTGCTACGGCTCTGACATCAAGACGGCGACCTTCGACCGCCTCACAGCCGGGGGACTGCGTTTCTCGAACTTCCACACGACTGCGTTGTGCTCTCCGACCCGGGCGGCGCTGCTGACGGGCCGCAACCACCACTCAGCAGGCATGGCGCGCATCGTCGAGTTCGCCTCGGGTTTTCCCGGCTACGACGCGACCATCCCGCCCGACTGCGGCTTCCTCTCCGAAGTCCTGCGCTCTGCCGGGTATGCGACCTTCGCCGTCGGCAAGTGGCACCTCGCCCCGGCGCCCGAGATGAACTCGGGTGGGCCGCGGGATCGGTGGCCGCTTGGGCGGGGTTTCGAGCGGTTCTACGGCTTCCTCGCGGGCGAGACCGACCAGTACCACCCTGACCTGGTCCACGACAGCCACCAGGTGGACCCGCCGCGCACGCCCGAGGAGGGTTACCACCTCACCGAGGACATGGCCGACCATGCCATCTCCTACCTGAGTGACCTGCGGGCGTTCCGCCAGGACAAGCCGTTCCTGTTGTGGTTCGCACCGGGGGCCTGCCACGCTCCTCACCAGGCGCCCCGCGACTACGTCGACGCGTACCGTGGGCAGTTCGACAAGGGCTGGGATGCCTGGCGCGACGAGGTCTACGCGCGCCAGGTCTCCTCCGGCCTGCTGCCGGCAGGCACCCGCTTGTCTGAGCGACCTTCGTGGGTGCCTCCATGGGACAGCCTCTCTCCCGACGAGCGCCGCCTCTACGCACGGATGATGGAGGTATACGCCGGCATGCTGACGCATACCGACGCGCAGGTCGGGAGAGTGCTCGACTTCATCGACTCGCTCGGCGAGACCGACAACACGCTCGTCCTCGTAATGAGCGACAACGGTGCCTCGGCTGAGGGCGGGCCCCGCGGCTCGTTCAACGAGATGTACTTCTTCAACTTCGAGCCCGAGAGCTTGGAGGAGAACCTCGCCCGAATCGACGACCTCGGCACGCCGGCCGCCCACAATCACTACCCGTGGGGATGGGCCTGGGCCGGGAACACGCCTCTCAAGCGTTGGAAGCGAGAGACCCACGAAGGCGGTGTCTGTGACCCGCTCATCGTCCATTGGCCGTCGCGGATCGCCGCCAAGGGCGAGACGCGCCATCAGTACACGCACGCCATCGACGTCATGCCGACCATCCTCGAGCTCGCCGGCATCGGTCAGCCGGAGGTGCTGAACGGTGTGACGCAGCGGCCGATCGAGGGTGTCAGCTTCGCCCAGCTGCTCGACGACGGCTCGGCCGCCAGCGCGCATGTCACGCAGTACTACGAGATGCTCGGCAGCCGGGCCCTTTACCACGACGGATGGAAGGCCGTGGTGTTCCACCCCCTGCCGGGGATTGCCTACGACGGGAGCGACCCCTTCAAATCCTTCGACGAAGACGATTGGGAGCTGTACCACGTCGCGGAGGACTTCTCCGAGACTGAGAACCTCGCCGCTGCTATGCCCGACAAGCTGCAGGAACTCATCGCTCTGTGGTGGCAGGAGGCTGAGAATCATCAGGTCCTGCCACTCACGAACCAGATCTGGCGAGGGGGTGACCGCCGCTACCGCCGAGACCGCTATGAGTACAGGCCGGGGATCGGGTCGCTCAACGAGTCGGTCGCGCCGAACCTGCGTAACCGGGCTTGGACTCTCTCCGCCGAGCTCGCGGTGCCAGCGGAGGGGATCGAGGGTGTGATCGCCTGCCAGGGCGGAGCAGCCGGCGGGTGGAGCCTGTACATCTTCGGTGGGCGGTTGCACTACGTCTACAACTTCCTCGGGAATGCGTCTACGACAGTGTCGGCCGAGGTCGCGTTGCCGCCGGGCCCTGTCGTCGCCCGAGCTGTCTTCCAGCCGACCGCCCGCTTCGCCGGGGATCTCGACCTGTTCTACGACGACCTCCCTGTGGCCGAGGGCCATGTCCCGAGGACGGTGCCGGTGACCTACGGGATGACTGGTTTCTCCGTCGGCTACCAGCGCGGGAGCTCCATTACGTCGGCTTACAAGGGCCGTTTCCCCATCACGCCGGGAGCGCTCGGCAGGGTCGTGATCGAGGCTGCCGGCAAGCCGTACCGCGATCCTGCCGGCGAGCAGCAGGCGGCGATGTTCATCCAGTGAGCGATGGCGGGCGGGCGGCCGCGGCGTAGTGCGGCACGCGTCGTCTCGATGCTCTCTGTCATGTCCTTTTCCTCTCGACTCTGGGCCGGGCGAGCACTCAGCGCTTTCTCGCCGGTGCCGCCTTTGGCGCGGGGAAGTGCTCGATCGCCGCGTCGCTGCCCGGGAAGAACAGTCCCTCGTGGCCGTCGTCCGACCAGCGGACCATGTACGGCGGGCCTCCGTCATCGGAGTGAACCTCGAGGATCTCGCAGTCTCGGTCCGGCTCGCCCACATGGTGGCCCTTCACGACCAACCGGTCGCCCTGTGAAGCAATCATCGTCATCGACTCCCTTCATTCACTCTCGGCGCGCTACTGGCGTCACGAACAGCGTGACGTTCGGCCCGGTCGACCGGTAGGGCCTTCGGTCACAACGTGCCCGGTCGGATTACGAGACCTCAAGACGATTTCGACGATGTATGCGTAGTAGCTCTGTTCGGCAGCACCGCCAGCACGATGACAGCGCCGGCGGTG
Source organism: Acidimicrobiaceae bacterium (assembly GCA_003136185.1). Taxonomy (GTDB): domain Bacteria; phylum Actinomycetota; class Acidimicrobiia; order Acidimicrobiales; family Bog-793; genus Palsa-601. The sequence continues at coordinate 2,797 of PLDN01000165.1, forward strand.
ACGACGACCGCGCCGACTGAGAGGGCGAGATCCATTCCGCTTACAAAGGCGAGGCGCGCGCCCGAGGTCAGCTCAGCACCGAGGCTGCCACCTATGTGACTGGCCACTTCCAACGCACCGCCCAGCGAGCCGGTGATCAAGCCCAGGATCGATCCCGGGATTTTGTAATGTGCGAGCGCCGTCGTCATGTGGTCTTGGTAACGGGTGTTGAGCAGGCTGCCGAGCACCCCCACGCCGAGCGCGCCGCCGGTCTGCAGAGCGGCGCTGTTCGTCGCAGCCCCGACTCCAGCCTGCGCGAGCGGGAGCGAGCCCATCACCGACTCGGTGCACGGGGCGAAGGAGAAGCCAGTGCCTGCTCCCATGAGGAGGAAGGCCGGAAGCGCGCCGGCCCACGTGCCGTGGACTGTGACACGCGACATGAGCAGGAGCCCTGTTGCGATGAGCGCCATGCCTGTGAACACGACTGGCTTCGTGCCGACTAGCCGCACGACCACGCTCGAAAGCGGAGCCGTGACTAGAACGACGGCTGCGATGGGCATGACCCTCAGGCCGGTCTGGAACGCGCTGTAGCCAAGGGAGAACTGCAGGTACTGCGTCAGCAGGAAGAGACCTCCCATCAGCGCAAAGACCACAAGGCTGAGGGCGGCCATCGCAGCAGAGAAGCGCCGTGACGAGAACAGCGCCATCTCCAGCATCGGATGGCTCGAACGCCGTTCCCAGAGGACGAACAAGCTCATCACCACCGCGGCGCCCGCTATGGCTCCGAGAACNNGCCTCGATGATCCCCCAGAGCAGTGCGCCCATACCGACGATAGAGAGGCCAGAACCGATCACGTCCGGCCTATTGCTCGAAGGGCTCTTCGAGTTCGGGATGAGCCACGCCGTCGCGAGCAGCCCGAGAAGGGCGATGGGGACGTTCACGAGGAACACAGACCCCCACCAGTAGTGCGCAAGCAGCCAGCCGCCCGCCATCGGCCCGATCGCGAGGCCGACCCCTGTCGTTCCCGACCAGAGGCCGATCGCCCGCGCCCGCTCGCGCTCGAGCGTGAAGACGTTCGTGAGGATCGAGAGCGTGCAGGGCATGATCGCGGCGGCGCCNNATGAACACCCACTTGCGCCCGAGACGGTCGCCCAGGCTGCCGGCGACGAGCAAGAGGCCGGCGAAGACGATCGAGTAAGCGTCGACGATCCATTGCAGCTCGGTAGAGGAAGCATGCATCGAGTTCGCGATGGTCGGGAGTGCGACGTTGAGGATGGTGCTGTCGAGACTCACTATGAGCAGGCTCACGCAGAGGACTGCGAGCACAGGCCCGCGGTGGCGGCTCAACCTTGAGCCTTCCGGCACCGAACCGCTGGGCGCGATCGTGCTCTCAGTGAGTGAGGTTGTCGTCATCGCGCGTCTCGTCCGCTCGCCACGGTACAAGCCTGCGCCCCGAGAGTGGAGCACGTCCAGAGCAGAAAGTCCCATACCGATCGAGGCTGGCGGCACCCGGACCCTAGCCAAAGCACATGACATTCGGCCCTACCGAGGGCTGTCTCGGCCGGCGCATGCTTCAAGGGTCAGGAGTACGCGCACAACCGGAGAGGGGTACCGACGATGTCGACATTGACAGAGCCCAAGCCAGCACCTGGTACAGCGGTCCAGGACCTCGTCGGGAGGAGTGCCCTCATCGACCAGGTAGTCGCGCACTCGATCGCTCTCGCTGTCGATCCGATGCTCGACGTGCGCAAGGGCGCGGCTGAGCTCGCTCGGCTGGCCCGTCACGACCAATCGGTTCTCGGGCGCGCTTGGCTCGAGGTCGTTGTGCCGGCCCTACGCCACCCCACTCGCCAGCTCATCACCGCCGAGCGGTGTCTCTCGGTAGCGCTCGAGTCCGGAGGAGATCGATGAGAGCTGTCAAAGGCGACTCCGATTACCTCGAGGGCCGGGCGCCGGGTCGCGCCCTTTAAGGACTTCCAGCGCTATCGCGCGGCGCTGGCGGGGTCGCACAATTAGCCAACAGGAGTGTGTGAGATTCCGGACACCGAGAAGCCAGCGACGGATTCCATGAGTGGCGCGGACGCGCTCTTGTGGACAGTCGGCAGGGACCCAGTTCTCCGTCCGACCATCGTCGCCATCATGGCGCTCGACCGGTCGCCGGACTTCGCCAAGGTCCGGGCAAGGACCGAGAGACTGACCGTGATCGTTCCGAGGCTCCGAGCGCGGGTCGTCACGAAGGCGCTAGGGCGTGGGCGGCCGACGTTTGTCGCGGAGAGCCGTTTCGACCTCGACGCACACCTCCGGCACATCGTGCTGCCCCAGCCCGGCACCTTCCGGGACGTGCTCGACATTGGCCAGATCATGGCCACCAGCTCCTTCGACGAAGCGCTGCCGCTCTGGGAGGCGCTCCTGGTGGACGGCGTCGGGACACAAGGCGCGTCGTCCAGCGAGGGCGCTGCGTTGATCCTCAAGATCCATCACTGCCTGATCGACGGGGTCGGCGGGATGGCCGTGCTCCTGCACCTGTTGGATGCCGTTCGCAGGCCGCCCCGCGTGCGCGAGCGCGCCGCGCAGTCCAAAAGACCCGCTGCAGGGAGCGCGCGCACGCCCACCGGGCTGTTCGACCGGATTCCGGATCTGGAGCAGGTCCTCGACACCACCGTGCGCCGTGCCACACACCCCTTCCAGGAGATCGAACAGATTGTCGCGACCGCGACGTCTGCGGTGCGCCTGGTAGCGCCATCCGGCAAGCCGATCTCCCCGATCATGACCGAGCGCGGCTTCCGCCGTGGTCTCGAGGTGCTCGACATGCCGCTGCAGCCTTTGCGCGACGCCTCTAAGGCGACCGGCGGCTCCCTCAACGACATCTTCGTCTCAGCCATCGCATGCGGGCTGCGGAAGTACCACGAGGTCCACGGAGTGAGCATCGACCACCTGAGAGCACTCATGCCGGTCAACGTGCGATCGAGCGACGACGCCCAGGCGGGCAACCACTTCGTGCCTGCCCGCTTTCTCGTTCCCATCGCCACCGACGCCGGCTATTGCGTCCGCGAAGTGCGCAAGGTCACAGGATCCTGGAAACACGCTCCGGGGATGGCGTTGAGCGACGTGTTGGCGAACGCGCTGAGCGTGCTTCCTCCAGCCGTGATCTCAGCGATGTGGGGGTCGATGCTGAAAGGTGACGACTTCTGCATCACGAATGTCCCCGGCCCGCCCTTCGAGACCTTCCTCGCAGGTGCACGTGTCGATCGGATGTATGCGTTCGCGCCAACGTCAGGCGCGGCACTCAACGTCTCCTTGGTGACTCCGGCGGAGCGGGCGTGCATAGGCATCACAGTCGACACGGCCGCGGTGCCAGACAGCGCGAAGTTGGCCACTTGCCTTGGCGACGGGTTCGACGAGGTCCTCCTCCTCGGGCACGCGGCGAAGGGCTCACTCAAGTCGCACCGTGAGCCGCACGGAAAGGCGATCTCCGGGTGACTCCCAGACCCGCCGCCGAGACGCTCTCTCCCCTGGATTCGTTCTTCCTCTACCTCGAGTCCGCCCGGACCCCGATGCACACCGGCTCAGTCGGGATTTTCGAGGGAGCACCCATGCGTGACCGCCGGGGCCGGCTCCGGATGCGAGCCATCCGCTCCGAGGTCGACAGCCGCCTCCACCTCGTCCCGAAGCTTCGCCAGCGGGTGCGCTTCCCGTTGTTCGGAGAGGCATCGCCGGTCTGGGTCGACGATCCGGACTTTGACGTCGCCAACCACGTGCTCGAGACGTTCCTTCCCTCACCAGGCACAGAGGCCCAGCTCTTGGAGTTCAGCGCCAACCTCATGTCGCTACCCCTGGACCGTGGCCGGCCCCTGTGGGAGATCTGGTTCGTGGACGGGCTCGCAGGTGACCGCGTGGCCCTCGTGGAGAAGCTCCATCACTCCATGGCCGACGGCCTCGCCGGCGTGGAGCTGGCGACGGTGCTCCTCGACCTGGAGCGTCGCCCCCTCCACAGTCACGCCCCACCACCGGATTGGCAGCCCTCTCCCCCGCCGAGCCGCGTGACGGCGGTGACGCGTGACGTCATCCGCCGGGCAACGCTGCCTATGAAAGTGGGCGCAGGGGCCCTCGAAGTCTTGCACCACCCGGTCCGAGCCGGTCGCGAAGCAGCCCGCTACGGTGAGGCCCTCTCCACGGTGGCCTCCAGACGGAGCATCGCACCACGTTGCTCTCTCAACACCGAGATCGGGAAGAAGCGACGCCTCGTAGTCGTCCGCCAGCCGATGGACGAGCTTCATCATGCGCAATGGCGCTTCGGCGTGACCATCAACGATCTCCTCCTCGCCGCCGTCGCCGCCGGTGTCCACGACCTGCTTGCGGGACGCGGCGAGGACGTCGAAGGTGGAAGCGTGCAGGTGCTCGTGCCGGTGGGCACGGAACATCACGGCGACCACAAGCTCGGGAACCAGGTCTCGGCGATGATCGTCCGCCTCCCCATCGGCGACGCCGATCCGATCGACCGGCTGCATGCGGTGTCGCGTACCGAAGCACGTTGCAAGCGCCATCACCAGGCTCTCGTTGGTGAGCTCCTGCTCGATCTTCTCGAGCCGTGGCCGCAGCCGGCACTCGCCGCCGCCACCCGCCTCGTCCACCGGCAGCCGTTCGTGAACCTCGTCGTGTCGAACGTGCCAGGGCCGGGCCTGCCCCTATACGCGATGGGCTCGCTCATGCTTGAGGCGATCCCGATCGTCCCGCTCGCGGGGAACCTGAGCGTGGGGATAGCCGCCTTGTCCTACGAGGGGCAGCTCACGATCGGCATCTTCGCCGACCCGGATGCCTGCCCGGATGTCTCGGTGCTTGCGGAAGGCATGAGCCGAGCATTTGCGGAAGTGGTCGGCTACCCAACAACCTTGGAGAGTCCCGCCAAGAAAGAGAGCACTGCGCTATGACGATGAACTGCAAGCCGATCCCGACTCTGGACGATCGCATCAACGACATCCGGCAGCGCACGGCCGAGATCGTGAACGAGGACGTCCTCCCCAACGAGGACCGTCTCTGGGCTACGCGTCACGAGGGCGAGTCGATGGAGCATCGCCGCGAGGTGCTCGAGCTGCGAACCGACATCAAGGAGAAGGTGAAGAAGGCAGGTCTCTGGGCACCGCACCTCCCGACCGAGTACGGCGGGATGGGCCTTGAATTCCTCGCTCACGCCTACATGAACGAGGTGCTGGCCTACGCGATCGGGGCAGCGTCGCTCTTCGGGGTGGTCGCGCCGAACTCGGGCAACCAGTCGATCCTTGCCAAGTACGGGACCAAGGAGCAGAAAGAGCAGTGGCTGTTGCCGCTGATCGACGGGACGATGGAGTCCGGTTTCTCGATGACTGAGCCGGAGAACGCCGGCTCTGACCCTCGCTCCCTCACCACGACTGCGGTCGAGGACGGCGACCACTGGGTCATCAACGGTCACAAGTGGTTCACGTCGAACGGCATCGAAGCCGACTTCTTCATCGTGATGTGCCGCGCGGTCCGCGCCGGTAAGGAACCGACCAAGAACGATCCGATGGTCCAGATCATCGTTCCGACGACCGTGCCCGGCGTGAACATCGTGCGCGGTATCGGGATCTGGGGCCAAAAGGAGTCCGATCACTGCGAGGTGAGGTACGAAGACGTCCGGGTACCGATCGAGAACGCGCTCGGCCAGGTGGGCGAGGGGCATCAGGCCGCCCAGGATCGCCTCGGCGCCGGGCGCATCTACCACTGCATGAACTCCGTCGGGCAGATGTGGCGCGCCTTCGACCTCATGGTCGAGCGGGCCCGCTCGCGCGAGGTCCACGGAGGGTTGCTGCAGGACAAGCAATTCATACAAGGCTTCATCGCCGACAGCTACATCGACATCCAGGCTGCCCGGCTGATGACGTTGCACGCGGCTGAGAAGATCGACCAGGGCCTGCAGGCGGCGAGGACCGACATCTCGGCGATCAAGGTCTTCGTGCCGAGTGCCTACATGCGGGTCGTCGACCGGGCGATCCAGGTGTGGGGAGCGGCCGGCGTCTCGAACGACCTGCCCCTGTCGGCGATGTTCCTCGGGGCGCGCACTCTGCGGATCGCCGACGGGCCCGACGAGGTGCACCGGATCCTGATCGCGAAGAACGTGCTGGGCCAGTACGCGAAGGGCGAGGGCTGGGACTTCGGCAACTGACCCGAGGTGCAAAGGACCTTCGACCCTGGCGTTGCCGGCCTCAAGAGCGCACCCTTAAGCGTGCAAACAGCGGAGATCGTCGGGGCTGAGAGGCAGCCGATCGGAGAAGAGCCGGCGATCGTCGTGGATCGCCTCACCAAACGATATGGAGACGTCGAAGCCGTCCGGGACGTGAGCTTCAGCGTCTCGGTCGGGGAGACGTTCGGGTTCCTCGGACCTAACGGTGCGGGCAAGTCGACCATGATCTCCATGCTCTGCACGCTGCTCCGCCCGACGTCTGGTCACGCCCGCGTGGCCGGAGCGGACGTCGTCCGCGAGCAGGGCAAGGTGAGAGGCCGGATTGGCCTCGTCTTCCAGGACCCGACGGTCGACGAGTACCTCACCGCCGAGGAGAACCTCCGCTTCCACGCGCAGCTCTACGGCGTACCCGCGGCGGTCCTCGCGCCTCGGCTCAAACAGATTCTCGAGATGGTCGAGCTCTGGGACCGACGAGGCGACGTCGTGCAGAACTTCTCCGGTGGCATGAGGCGTCGGCTCGAGATCGCCCGCGGTCTGCTGCATTCGCCACGCGTGCTGTTCCTGGACGAGCCGACGGTCGGTCTCGATCCTCAGACCAGAGCGCACATTTGGACGTACATCGAGACACTGCGGCGCGCCGAGCACATCACCATCTTCCTCACGACCCACTACATGGACGAGGCCGAGCATTGTGATCGCATCGCGATCATCGACAAGGGCGAGATCGTCGCGCTCGGCACCCCGGAAGCCTTGAAAGAAGCAGTCGGGCAGGACCGGATCGAGATCGGCGTGCCGGACCCGGAGGGGGCCATCGCCGCCCTGAAGGCCCGCCTCGGCATCGATGCGACGATGTCAGAGGGAATGGTGGCCTTCTACGTCGACAACGGCGAGGAGTTCGTCCCACGGCTGTTCGTCGAGAGCAAGCTGCCAATTCACTCCGTGCGTGTCGCCCGGCCGACTCTCGACGACGTCTTCATGGCCTATACGGGCCGGACGATTCGTGACGCAGAGGCGTCCGGCACCGAGCAGCTGCATGCGATGGCGCGGCGCTTCGGCTCGAGGAGGAGCTAGCAATGACGATGACCTTGCCGGCCGTGCCCACGGTGCGTGAAGCCGGTGGCTCGCTCGCAAGTGACCTCCGCGGCGTGCGGGTCGTGTGGCGGCGCGAACTCATCCGTTTCTCGCGTGACCGGACGCGGATGATCACTTCTTTGATCCAACCGGTGCTGTTTCTCTTCATCCTGGGCACGGGGCTCTCCTCGATCGCCCGCTCGACAGCGGGCATCAGCTTCAAGACATTCATGTTCCCCGGCATCATCGGTATGACCGTGCTCTTCACGTCAGTCTTTTCAGCGATGTCCATCGTCTGGGACCGGGAGTTCGGGTTCCTGCGCGAGATGCTCGTGGCGCCAGTGAAACGCTGGTCCATCGTGCTCGGGAAGTGCTTCGGCGGGATGACCGTCGCAACGATCCAAGGAGTGATCTTTCTCTGCCTCGCGGGAACGGTCGGAGTGCCTTACTCCCCCGTGATGCTGATCGAGCTCGTCGGCGAGATGGCACTCATGGCGTTTGCGCTGACAGCGTTCGGCGTTCTCATCGCGTCACGGATCCAGCAAATGCAGTCCTTCCAAGTCGTCACGCAATTCTTCGTGATGCCGATGTTCTTTCTCTCCGGCGCGATGTTCCCGCTCTCGGGGCTCCCCGAGTGGCTGACGGCCCTGACGAAGATCGACCCGCTCACGTATGCGGTCGACCCGCTGCGAGAAGCCGTCTTCAGCCATCTGAACGTCTCACCGGTAGCCCAGCACGCGCTCGACCCGGGAGTGAGCTGGAACGGCTGGCGCCTCCCGGTGCCCGCCGAGCTCGGCATCGTTGCTGTCATGGCAGCCTTGCTTCTCGGCGCGGCCATGATCGCCTTCTCGAAGACCGATTAGCCAACACCTGAATCGGGCGTCACCATTACACCTATGACCTCGTCCGTGACCGTCAACGGAATGGAGCGGTCGCTGACGGCGGAGCTCTCGCTTTTGGCGGCACTTCGCAGCGAGCTCGGGCTCACCGGCGCAAAGCCCGGCTGTGGCGAGGGATCCTGCGGTGCCTGCACGGTGCTCGTCGACGGGTCCCCGGTGCGGGCTTGTCAGCGGAAAGCTGGCGAGTTCGCGCATCAGGCTGTCACCACGATCGAAGGGCTGGCGACCGGAGGCAAGCTCGATCCGGTCCAGCAGGCCTTCGTCGAGGCGGGCGCAGGCCAGTGCGGGTACTGCACTCCCGCCATGGTGCTGGCGGTGACGTCTCTGCTGGAGGGTAACCCAGACCCGGATGACGCAGCAGTGAGCGAGGCGCTCGCGGGAAACGTCTGCCGCTGCGGCACCTATTCGAGGATCCGGCGTGCGATCGCACGGGCGGTTGAGCTGAGGGCCTCTGTCGATGCGGGCGCGTTGCCCGCGACGACGCAGCCCGACTGCTTCGGTCCTCCCGAGCCCGGAGCGTCTCACTTCCGGCCGAGCCGCCCGTGGGACCTGACCCCCCCGGCGGAGCGCGAGTGGTTCGAAGTGCTCGGCGATGGCCTCGTCGTTGTGCTCCTGCCTCGAAAGCCGGCACCCGGCACTTGGTCCGCCGACGGCGGCGCCTGGCTCCACATCGCGAGCAGCGGTGCCGTGACTGCGTTCACCGGCAAGGTCGATGTGGGCCAGGACAACCGCACGGCGCTGCGCCTCCTCGTGGCAGAAGAGCTGCACGTCCCTCTGACGGACGTGCGTCTATCCATGGGAGACACCGATCTCTGCCCTTACGACATGGGGACTTTCGGGAGCCGCTCGATGCCCGACGCTGGCGTTGCGCTGCGCCGGGTCGCAGCCTTCGCGCGTGATCTGTTGCCTGTGGAGGCCAGGACTCGCCGAGTCGAGATAGTCGAAGGCGAGCCCGCGCTGGCGCCGCCCGCCAGGTGGGGGCTTGCCGGTACACCACACGCGCCTCCGAGGATGGTGGACGCGGTGACGGGCGCACTCCATTTCGTGTCGGACCTCTCCTGCCCGGGATTGCGCCATGGCGCGGTACTGCGCCCACCGTTCCCTGGGGCGACCCTTCGCAGTCTCGACTCGTCGGCGCTCGACGGCCGGAGCGATGTCACGTTGGTCCGGACTCCCGCACTCACCGGTGTGGTGGCGACCGATGTCATGACCGCACGGTTGGCACTATCCGAGCTCAAGGTGGAGTGGGGGGAGGCGGGGCTGCCTTCGGGCGACGAGCTCGAAGGCTTCCTGCGAGCGCACCTGAACGTCCGGACCGAAGGTTGGGGCGGTCCGTACCGCTATGAGGCCGGCGATGTCGACGCTGGCCTCGACAAGGCGGCCCTGCGCTGCAGGGCGACGTACACAACGGCGTACATTTCGGCCGCCTCTCTCGAGACGAGAGCTGCGATCGCTGTCTACGACGACGATGGGCGGCTGACGATCTGGACCGGCACGCAGACTCCCTTCCTCGTGCGATCCCAGGTCGCCTCTTCCCTCGAGCTGGCTGAGGAGCAGGTTCGTGTGATCGTGCCGCCGACAGGCGGCGGGTTCGGTGGCAAGCACGCGGGAGGCGTCGCGACAGAGGCGGCCGTCCTCGCTCGAGAAGTTGGCGCGCCCGTGCGAGTCGCGTGGAGCCGGCACGAGGAGTTCACCGCAGGGACACTCCGGCCCGCCGCCGTCATCGACGTCGAAGCCGGTTGTTCGAGCGACGGCGATCTCGTTGCATGGTCGTTCACCAACATCAACTCCGGCGCGGCGGCCATCGGCTCGCCGTACCGGACTGCCAACGAGCGCGTCGAATACCAGCCTGCGGCGAGCCCGCTCACGTCGGGCGCATATCGCGCTCTTGCTGCGACGGCCAACAACTTCGCCCGCGAGTCTCAGATAGATGAGATGGCGCGCCGACTTGGGAGGGACACGGTCGAGTACCGCCGTACCAACATCGAGGATGCTCGGCTGGCGGCGGTGACGAGTGTCGCTGCGGAGCACTTCGGCTGGGCCGACTGGGACGAGCCTGACGCACGCAGCGCTGGCTCCGGGCGGGGAATCGCTTGCGGCCTCGAGAAGGACGCGAGGGTGGCCACTGCTGCGGAGGTCCGGGCTTCGGACGGCCGTTTCGAAGTCGTTCGACTGGTCACGGCGTACGAATGCGGCGCCATCGTGAATCCCGAGACGGTGCGCAACCAGATCGAAGGTGCGACAGTCATGGCACTCGGCGGCGCCTTGTTCGAGGAGATCGAGTTCACCGAAGGCGTGATCACCAATGGCTCGTTTACCTCCTACAGGGTCCCGCGCATCGCCGATGTGCCGGCCATCGAGGTCATCCTGATGGACCGCCCCGACTTGCCGTCTTCCGGAGCCGGGGAGACACCGATGATCGCGATCGCGCCTGCCATCGCCAATGCCATATTCGACGCGACAGGCCAACGATTGCGCTCACTCCCGCTTCGCCTCCAGCGCGGCGATACGTGACTCCGCTGGTTCGGTCTCGACGAGAGCTACCGCGACCGGTCCCCTGGTGACCCAGGGAACCGGCCTCGTCTATCGACTCCGACCGAGAATCAGGGCTTGGCGTGCTCCACTAGGACGTGGGTCACGGGCTCCTTCATCTCCGGGCCGACCGGGACACGGATCTCGAGGATGCCGTCGCGGTACTTGGCCTTGATGTCGGCTTCCTTGGCGCCTGCTGGGAGATCGATGTCGCGGCCGAACTCGCCGTAGCGGAACTCCGAGCGGAAGCCCTTCTTGTCCTTGTGCTCGCTCTGCTCGGTACGGCGGGCAAGCACGTGCAGGAAGCCGCCGGAGACGGTCAGCTCGACGTCCTTATCCGGATCGATGCCAGGCAGCTCAGCGCGGATGACGTGCTCGTCTCCTTCGCTGAGCTCTTCGACCTTGATCAGGTCACTCATGTCGAAGTCGAAGTCGAGCAATCTGCGGATCCGCTCCGGCCGCCAGTCGAGCCCGAACCGGTCATGTCTCGTAAGTGTCATCTGCACTCCTCCTTCTCTTCCGGTGGACCCTCCACCGGTTCCCAATTCGAGTGTGTGCCGTTCAACCGACGCTAGAAAGGGCCAGAAGTCCTGAATACTGGGACCATGTCCAAGACGATCACGGCATGGGCTGTCTCGGATCCGGGACCGATCGACGATCACCGTCTGGTCCGGGTGACGCGCGACCTCCCGGCAGCGACGCCAGGCCAGGTGCTGGTTAAAGTCAGCGCTTGCGGCGTCTGCCGCACAGACCTCCACCTCGCCGAGGGGGATCTCCCGCCACGGCACGAGCTTGTCGTGCCAGGGCACGAGGTCGTCGGGAGCGTCGAGGAGGTAGGCCCCGGATGCACCCGATTCCAGCCCGGTGACCGGATCGGGATTCCCTGGCTCGCCGAGACCTGCGGCCGCTGCCGCTACTGCGCCGCGGGACGCGAGAACCTCTGCCTCGCTCCCCGATTCACCGGCTGGGACCTGGACGGTGGGTACGCCGACTACGTGCTCTGTGCCGAGGCATTCGCCTACCCGATCCCGGCGGCCTTCACCGACGCTGAAGCGGCGCCCCTCTTGTGCGCCGGGATCATCGGTTACCGCGCTCTTCTCCGGACTGAGCTCCCGAGAGGGGGACGGCTCGGGATCTACGGCTTCGGAGCTTCGGCTCACCTGGCCGCACAAGTGGCGCTCGCCGAGGGTGCCCGGGTTCACGTGCTCACGCGCTCCGAGCAAGCCCAGCGGCTGGCACTCGAGCTCGGCGCGTCGAGCGCGGCGGGCGCGAGTGATCCTCCACCGGAACCTCTCGACGCGGCGATCTTGTTCGCGCCGGTCGGAGACCTGGTCCTGCCCGCTCTGGCGGCGCTCGACCGCGGTGGCACGCTCGCCATAGCCGGTATCCACTTGACCGACATCCCGTCTCTCAATTACGAGCGCCATCTCTTCGAGGAGCGCACGCTCCGGAGCGTGACCGCGAATACGAGGGAAGACGGAGTCGCGTTTCTCGAGATTGCCGAGCGCATCGCCATCCGGGTCGAGACGACTCAGTACCCGATGGAAGAGGCGAATGCTGCTCTGTCGGATCTGGCGCACGATCGGGTCAACGGCGCCGCCGTGCTCGTCTACCGGTAAGTCAGCGCAGCTATTGCCGACCGCTGCCGGTTGCCGCGATCCGCAGCTCGGAGAAGAGGCCGACGAGCTCGGGCATCTGGTAGCGGGCCTGCAAGCCGCTCGGGTTGGGAAGGAGCCAGACGCGCGAGTGGCCCAGGGCCTCGGGCTGCTCGCCGATGTCGGCCCGCGGGCGCCTGAACGCGGTCCTGTACGCGACCATCCCGAGGCAGGCAACATAGCGGGGCTCGATCTCTCTGACGAGCCGCTCCAGGCGGACCACCCCTTCTCGCAGTTCCGAGCTGGTGAGCTCGGCCGCGGTCGCCGTGGCGCGAGGGACAAGGTTCGTAATCCCGAGCCCGGCGCTTAGAAGGGCCGGTTCGTCGGCCGGGTCGAGCACGGTCGAGGTGAAGCCGGCCGCGTGGAGCACCTTCCAGAACCTGTTGCCGGGTCGCGCGAAGTGACGTCCGACGGCGGCCGACCACAATCCCGGGTTGATGCCGCAGAACAGGACGGACAGTCGCGGCGCGACCACGTCGGGGACGGTGCCTCCCGCGGCAGCCTCGAGATCTGTTGTGCTCGGACGGCGGGTGCCCCCGTCAGCCATCGTCAGACAGCGGAACCCTCGGACACCGTGAGGCGAATTCGGTCGAGCAACGCCTTTTGCTCGCTCTCGGTCTCGACGCGGACGCGCTCGAACGCGTCGCCGAGCCTGACGTCGGCGTGCAGGCCGGGCGGATCCTCGTGGAAGTGGATGAACGCCTTCGACTTCTTGTAGAACACGCCGCGTCTGCGCTCTGCGAGCTGCGGGAGACCGCGCAGCTCCTCGAGTAGAGGCTCCAGCCGGTCGAGAGCACCCGAACTCGCGTGTTGCATGTCGGCGCCGAGCGTAGCTCCCGACGCTCTCCGTCACTCGACTCCGGGCTGAGGCGCCCGGGCATAGCCTCGTCTGGTGCAGTTCAGCCGTGAGCTGGTGGAGGCAGTGATCTCCGGCGAGGTCACGGTCTCGTTCCGGCTGTGGCGGCGGCCGCAGGTCAAGGTAGGCGGGAGATATCCCGTAGGTCAGACTCACATCGAGATCGACTCGATCGAGATGCTGCCGTTCGCCTCGATCACGCCGGCCGACGTCCGCCGCTCCGGCGAGGCCGATCGGGGGTCACTCCGCGCTCGTGCCGCTCACGCCGGTCCCATCGCCGATGACACGCTGCTCTACCGGCTGGAGTTCCACGTCGTCGATGTCGCTCCTTGAGCCGGTGATCCGCCGCCGCCCGACGAGGAGGAGCAGGACCAGCGCTGCGGCACCCAGAACGATCAACTGCGGGTAATCGGGAAACCCGCGGTAGACAAAGCGCACCGTATGAACTCCCAGGCCGACGCGCACACCGACGACCGCCGGAGCCACCATCTCTGTCGCCACTGGGAGCCCATCGACGAGGGCCTGCCATCCCGGGTCGTAGGAGGCGGAGAGCAGTACGACGGCCGTCCGCTCCATCGAAACCTTCGCCACGACAGTGCCGTCCGGCAGATCTGCTCGTTCCGAGAGCACGCGCCCTGCAGGCCCGGACGGGTGCGCTCCGGCCGGGAGCGTCCCGGGGGCGGCCCGGCCGCCTTCGTACGCAACCGTCGGGTAAACCGGGTTGTGCGAGGGGAGGCTGGCGAGGAAGGTTCCCGCGAACATTCCGAGATCGCCCGAGTTGGCCGCGATGCTCCCTCGCGTGTCCACGACCTGGACGTAGCTGTTGCTCGGGATCTCCCACAATGCGTAGTAGCCGCTGGTTTCGACAGGGTTTGCGGGTACCGGAGCGAGCATGCCGAGCGGAAGGATCAGCCAGCGGATCCCGAAGGCCGTGTAGTCGGCGGGGTCGTATTCGTCGAATTTCGCCTCCGGGTCGCTCATGAGTGAGGCCGTCCGGAGGTTGAAGCCGACCTCGTCGATATCCTGAGATGCCAAGTACTCGTAGACCGGCACCTCCCCGACGGTGAACCCGGCTCCCCAGTCGGAAGGGTGGCCGGCAAAGGTCCTACCGCCACCTTCGCTCTTGATCGTCGCGATGAGCCCGTCGAGCTGCTCGGCGGAGCCACTAGCGGCTGCCTGGTCCGAGACGAAGCCCGAGTCACGGTCGGCCTGGCCGACGATGTACGACCAGGCTGGCACGACGGCCGCCAGTGCGACGCACCCCACGACGAATCCGCCGACCACGGTTCCGAGCCGTCCCTCGGTCTCGCGGCCGGCAACTCTCTTCCCGAAAGCAACCGTCTTCTTCGCGCCTGCGATCGCCCTCGTCGCGAGCCACGCGGCGGCAAGCCCTGCCAGGAACAAGCCCGAGAGCTGCACGCCAACGACGAACCGGCGAAGGAACAGGTCCTTCGTGCCGGGCAGGAGGTCAAGCAGCGGCCCGAGTGTGGGGCGCCCGAAGTAGAGCACGAGGCTGGATACGAATAGGAGCACGAGTGCACGAGCCGCTCCGCCCGCGACCGGTCCGGGGCCGTCACTCCGGCGCCAAGTGACGACACAGAGCAGTAGGCCCACGAAGAACAGCGGCGTGATCAGCTGAAGGTGGTGCCAGTCGAAGACCTTCCCCTCCACGAGTGCGAGGAGCACTCTTCTAGCGCCGTAGGAGTTCGCGTCGACGCCATTGGGTCCGCTCTGGAGGAACTCGTTGATGGCTGCCCAGCGGCCCTGCGCGATGAGAGGCACGATCGCCCAGGCGTCAAGCGCGACCGCACCGATCGCGACGAGCAGGGCGCGACCTGCCCTCGCCCATAATTGTGATGGTCGGACCAGCACGAACATGGCGACTCCGGCGAATGCCAGATAGCCGGTCTCGAAGTGGAAGGCAGCGGTGGCAGCTACGGCGATGGCTGCAGGCACAACGAAACGCCGTTCGTCGACAGCCCGCCATGAGAATGCCCAGGCGAATGGCAGCGTCCACATCGCCCAGAGCTGGCTCCAGAGGCCAAAGCCACTCCAGAGGTAGCTGATCTGCTCGTAGCCAATGCGAGTGCTGCTGGAGAGGAAAGGCGAGAGAACGGCGGCCGCCATGGCGGCACCGCGGCGCATGCCGAAGATGCGGGCGGCGGCATAGACACAAAGCGGCCAGCATCCGATGAGGAACCACGTGGTGAAGGTGAAGGCGCGCCCCACGCCGATCACCCAGGCGAGCAGCGCCGTGAGCATCGCGCCGAGGCTCTGGTAGTGGAGGTACTGGGGTGAGCCGAGGTTGAGGAAGGGGAACCACGAGTCGGGCGGGAAGTGGCCGGCGCGTATCTTCGCGAGCGCGACACGGACCATCTCCTCGTGCATCGCCGAGTCGTTCAGATAGGGCAGCTGCACGGCTTCCGGGCGGAGCAGGACAAGCGAGACAACGCAGGTGCCAGCAGCCACGACGAGTGGCAAGAGGCGCGGCGTGACGGCGCGGAGCGTCTTGCCGTTCACCTGCCCAAGGTATGCGTAAAACGCTCCACAGTGCCTCCGTCGGTGCCATGCGCGCGGCCGCTTTTTCTGACCTGTTTATACGACATCCGAGATAACAGGGCCTTAACAGGGAGCTGTTAACCCGTTGTTAGGTGCGATCGGGCATCCTGGGCGCGTGCCTCGGGTCAGATCTCACCGCCAGCTCGCAAGCTGCGAGGCGACGAGCTTTGGTGCCCTCTCTGACAAGAGACCGCCTGGGGGCCAAGATTGGTGACTACCGATTCTCGAGAGCGACGCGAGATCGGGCTACGGAATCCGAGGGACCGATGAATCTCCGTCAACGAATGATCAAAGCAGCCGTTCGACCCCACTTGCCCCGCCGCACCGTGCGACTTCGGCTCACGCTGCTCTATGGCGGCCTCTTCCTCGCGTCGGGCGCCGTGCTGTTGGTCATCACCGACGTCCTCTGGGGCAACGCGACGAAGAACCAGGGCGATGTCGCGATATGGGCAGTGCGGGGCGTCATCGGAGACATCGTCACGCGTACGCCACCACCTGATTTGAATCCTCACGTACCAAAGAATTTCCAGAGCGGAGCCGTCAGCCCGGTGTTTGGCGCGTCGCGCCAAACACCGGTCAGCGGCACCCAGATACGGCTGGTGAGGAATGCACTCGCCGGCTTCAGAACACAACAGCACAGCATCGATGTGCACCAACTGATCATCTTCTCGGCTATCGCCATTGCCATCATGGCCTTGATCGCGGTCGTGCTGGGGTGGCTGATGGCTGGGCGGGTCCTACGACCCGTGCGAACGATCACGACAGCAGCGCGTGACATCTCCGTGCTGAACCTGCATGAGCGTCTAAGGCTCCGCGGGCCCGACGACGAGCTGAAGGAGCTCGGGGACACCTTCGACTGTCTGCTCGAACGCCTCGAGGGATCCTTCCAATCCCAAAGACAGTTCGTCGCCAACGCCTCCCATGAGCTCCGCACCCCGCTTGCGACAATGCGGGCGGCGCTCGACGTAGCGATGGCCAAACCTGCGCGTACGCCCGAACAGACCAGCATCCTTGCCGACAGGCTGCATGAAGAACTCGTTCACATGGACCAGCTGCTGGAAGGTCTGCTCGCTCTCGCCCGTGCAGAACGTGGCTCCATCAGCGATGATGCGACCCTCTCGCTCGACGACTTCGTCTCTGCTGCGATCGGGCGTCGCGCGCCGGCAATCTCATACATGGACATCGACGTCGATCATGAGCGGTGCGCCGACGCGTGGGTTGGCGGGAACGAGATGCTGCTGTCCCGCATGGTCGGCAACATCATCGACAATTCGATAACCCACAACGATCACGGTGGTTGGGTTCGAGCCACGACTGCAGTCGTAGGCCCGTGCGCCCGCCTCACGGTGGAGAACGGTGGTCAGGTCATTGACGAGGAAAATATTGAAGAGCTGACACAGCCCTTCCGGCGAGCTGGCGCCGAGCGGACCCGTTCCGACACCGGCTCGGGTCTCGGACTCTCGATCGTCGCATCCGTCGCCGATGCGCACGGCGGCAGGTTAGAGCTCACGGCCCTGAGCGGCGGGGGCCTTCGGGTGGTCGTCGAGCTGCCGCTGGCGGCGCGGACGCTCGCCGGAGCCATGGCGTGAGGGTGCTGGTCGTTGAGGACTCCCATCGCCTCGCCGACGTCGTCGTCGAGGGACTTCGAGATCAAGGCATGGCCGTCGACGTCGCCTACGACGGGAGGGAGGCCGCGGCAAAACTGGACGTGAACTCCTACGACGTCGTCGTTCTCGACAGGGACCTCCCCGGCCTACACGGCGACACGATCTGCCGAATGATCACCGAAGGCGACAATCCGGTCATGGTGTTGATGTTGACGGCGTCAGGATCGCCCGACGATCGCGTCACCGGCCTCAGCCTCGGAGCCGACGACTACCTGGCCAAGCCGTTCCACTTTCCTGAGCTGGTCCTGAGGGTGCGCTCTCTCGCGCGTCGTCAGCCCTCGGCTCGAGATCGGATCTTCCGAGCGGCAGGCATCGAGCTCGATTCCTTGCGCCGCACCGCTAGCCGCGACGCTCGTCGCCTCGAACTCACCGTCAAGGAGTTCGGGGTCCTCGAAGCACTGATGCGAAGTCAACAGGCGTTCCTTAGAGGCTGTCGGGAAAATAGGA
>PLDN01000157.1 GCA_003136185.1 Acidimicrobiaceae bacterium
TCGTCATCGACAACTCCTCGGCCTGGCGGATGGACCCTGAAGTGCCGCTCGTCGTGCCCGAGGCGAATGCCTCTGCCCTGTTGTCGATCCCGAAGGGCATCGTCGGCAACCCGAACTGCACGACGATGGTCGCCATCCCGGTGCTCAAGCCCTTGCACGATCTGGCGGGATTGCGCCGGATCGTCGTCGCCACCTACCAGGCCGTGTCCGGCGCCGGCTTGGAGGGCGTCGCAGAGCTCGACGAGCAGGTGCAAAAGGTCGGGGCTGAGGCGGCTGCGTTGACGTTCGGCGGGAGTGCCGTACAGTTCCCGCCGCCTTCGAAGTTCCCGGGGCCGATCGCGTTCAACGTCCTGTCGATCGCTGGGTCTTTGGTAGACGACGGATCGGGCGAGACGAACGAGGAGCAGAAGTACCGCGACGAGTGCCGGAAGATCCTCGGCCTGCCCGAGCTGGCGGTGTCCTGCACGTGCGTACGCGTACCGGTGTTCACCGGGCACGGCGCGGCTTTGAACATCGAGTTCGAGCGGGCTGTGTCAGTTGAGGAGGCTCGTGCGGTACTAGGCGAGGCGCCGGGCGTGGAGTTGTCGGCAATGCCGACGCCGCTCGGAGCGGCGGGCGGGGACGTGTCCCTCGTCGGTCGCATCCGGCGGGACGCGACGGTCGCCGACGATCGAGGGCTGTCGCTCTTCGTGGCAGGGGACAACCTGCGCAAGGGCGCCGCATTGAACGCCATCCAGATCGCCGAGGTGCTGGCGGAGCGGTTGTAGCGCTCCGCCATAGAGCCTGCGGCCACCGCTAAGGGCCCGCGCGAAAATTACTTGAGCGTTTTCGGGAGAGTTCCAGTCGCCTTGTAACTCCGAGTCAACGCGCGCTCGGCGGGAGCAGCTGGCCGTCGCTCGAGGCGGGCCGTGGTACGGACGCGAACGCCGATAGATTGAACCATCCGGGCAGGCTGCGGCGAAGCGCCTGGGGTCCGCGTATCTCGATTGCGCCGGTGCCGAGGGCGTCAGACCAGCTCCGGTCGCCGCGCCAAACTTCGACCATGTGGCGAAGATTGGCGATCACGTTTACTGCGACTTCGTAGCCGGGGTCCACGTCGCAGACGTCCGCTTCGTTGGCGGTGATCACCAGCCACCAATGCCGGGACTTCGCCGGCGCATCCGGGAACGTGAACTCCACTACGGTGCGACCGTCAGGCACCGCGGCGTGATCGATGTTGCGGTGCATGTCCCACAGCAACAGTTTCGGGTCGAGGTCCTCGTCACCCAGCTCTCCGATCCAGCGCACGCCCCATGCGCCGAGCGCTTCGACCACCGGGCGTAGCTCCTCGCCCGCGGGGGTAAGGACGTATTGCACGTCGGGGCCGTCGGCCCGCCGGTCAAGTACGCCGGCGCGCACCAGCTGCCGGAGCCGCTTGGACAGCAGCGTGGGCGACATACGCGGCACGCCACGGCGCAACTCGTTGAAGTGTCGACTCCCGGTCACTAGTTCTCGGACGATGAGCAACGTCCAGCGTTCGTCAAGCAGCTCCATCGCCTTGGCAACGGGGCAGAACTGATAGTACGAGGCTCCCATGACGTCCAGATTAGATCCGTGCCTGCGCTCAGCCAGCCCGGACGCGGCAACGGCGGCGGAGCCTCGCCACGGCCGGCACCGGTACAGATCTCGTACTAGTCGAGCGGCGGTCTTGTTCCTTACCCTCGAACCAGGATGACAACGTTGGAGCCGACCCAGGCAATCGGTAGTCGTGCTCTGCGCCGCGTTGTTAGTCCGAGCCGATATCCGAACGATCGGAGGACTACTGAGATGACCGCATCAGCCGACAACCTCGAAGCCGACCGAGTCCTCAAAGCGAGGCACCGCGCCATGTGGGCCTTAGGCGACTACCCCACCTTGGCGGCCGAGATCATCCCGGAACTTGGCGCGGTCCTGGTTGACGCGTGTTCAGTACGCCCCGGTCATCGGGTGTTGGACGTGGCCGCCGGGTCGGGCAACGCTGCTATCCAAGCGGCCCTCGCCGGGGCGAGTGTCGTGGCCTGCGACCTGACACCGGAGCTCCTTGAGTCGGGGCGCGAACGTGCCTCGTGGCGAGGCGTGGAGGTGGAATGGCGGGAGGCGGACGCCGAGGCGCTGCCGTTCAGCGACGGCGAGTTCGACACCGTGTTGTCGTGTGTCGGGGTCATGTTCGCCCCGCACCATCAGGCCAGCGCCGATGAGATGGTCCGAGTCTGCCGGGCCGGAGGGACGATCGGATTGCTCAGCTGGACGCCTGAGGGGTTCGTCGGGCAGATGTTCGCCGCCATGAAGCCGTACGCGGCCCCGCCACCGCCTGGCGCGCAGCCTCCGCCCCTCTGGGGATCCGAAGACCACGTCACGGCATTGCTGGGCGACCGCGTCACCAGCGTCGATGCCCGGCGGCAAACAGTGACGGTGGACCGGTTCGCCGCCCCCGACGCGTTCCGCGACTACTTCAAGGCCCACTACGGCCCGACCATCGCCGCCTACCGGGGCATCGCCGAAGACCCCGCCCGCGTCGCCGCACTCGACCGCGACCTCGCCGAACTCGCACAGCGCCACGACCGCGGCGAGGCGACGACCATCATGGAATGGGAGTACCTACTACTCACCGCCCGGAAGCAGGGCTGAAGTCGAGCACGGCGTGACCCGTCAGGCTCAGACCCTCGACAATACAGGCCGAGCGCCGATGCCGAACAACGAGGAAAGGAGCACATCCAGCTCGACGCTCTAGGTCCCGAGTGGCGGTTCGCCATGGCTTACGGTGGAGCGATCGGCGTCGCGGCGAGCGCTTTTCAAGCGGTGTCAGCCGTCACGGAATTCCCTCGCTGATGACCGACGTCGTAGCGATGCTCACGCATCGGCATGCCGGACGGAGGATGGGCGAGCTCGCCGCATCACTCGGGGTCGACCCGAAGACCGTTCGGAAGTACACGGCTCCGGCGCTCGCAGCGGGCAGCAACCCGGGCGGGCCGCCACTTTCCACCACGCAGTGGTGCGATCTGGCCGCCAGTTGGATGCGTCAGCGATGGTTCACACATGTTCGTCTTCTCGTCGCGCACCTGACCCGTTCTTGTCGGGCCTTTATCGCGACGCTCACCACGCCGGCTCTTGACCGACGCAGCTTGCGGTGCCTGGCTCGGACCCGTAGAAGGGTTCCTGTCGGCGACTGCATCGCGCAAATTATTCTTGCGTGGCCCCTAAGCGACGGCGGTCGATCGGCGCGGCAATATCGTCGCGGCATGGACCTTGGACGATTTGGCATCTGGTGGAGCGGCTCCTGGAACGCGGGCGAGGCGCCGCTCGAGGACGTAGCTGCCGAAATGGAGACGCTTGGCTATCAGACGCTTTGGATGTCGGGGGGCTTCTCGCCGGGCATTCAGAGCGTCTTCAAGCGCCTGGTCGATTCGACCCAGCACGCAACGATCGCGACCGGGATCTTGTCGGTGTGGCCGAACGACCCGTCGAGTGTCGGCGCGGAGGTGGCGGAGTTGGGGCCTCGTTTCATGCTGGGCATCGGTGCCAGCCATGCCGTCATCGTCGAGGGATCCGGCACGAGCTACGAGCGGCCTTTCCACAAGGTCGCCACCTGGCTCGATGCACTGGATGCGAGTGATAGCCCGGTACCGCCTGATCACCGTATCCTCGCAGCGCTCGGGCCGCGCATGTTGGCTCTAGGGGCGGAGCGCTCGCTCGGCGCCCACCCCTACGTCGTCACGCTCGAGCACACCGTCCGAGCGCGGGAGATCCTCGGCACTGGTCCCGTGCTCGCTCCGGAGGTCGCCGTCGTGCTCGGCACCGATGCCGACGCCTCACGTGCAGCCGCCCGCAATTACGCCGCCCTCTACCTGTCGCTTCCCAACTACACGAACAACTTGATCTCGTTGGGCTGGGACACGACGGATATTGAAGGTGGTGGGAGCGACCGACTCATCGACGCGCTCATCCCCTGGGGCACGCCCGAGGCCGTGGCAGCACGCCTCGAAGAGCACCATGCTGCTGGAGCAGACCACGTCTGTGTTCAGATCGTGCGCGACCCGAGCAAGGGCGCCGAGTACCCCCTTCACGAGTACCGGGAGCTGGCCGCGGCACTCGTGAGGTGATCGATCAGACGAACGGGAAGCTGTCGCTCGTCCCCACCTCGACGCCACTGCGTTGCGTGAGCAGCTCGGCAACGGCGTCGGCGTCATCGGGCGTGAGCAAGGTCTTCACCCTTCGACCGGTATCGATGACAAACCCGACGTCCTTCTTCGGCCGGCCAGGGTCGAGATTTGCCCAGTAGGTCAGCGTGCCCGATCCCCATATCCGGAGCTTGCCCCGGAGAGCAGTCATCTCGAAACGGGAGATGGACCTGATGGAGGAATACGGGATGTGTTTCGTCCCCCACGGGAAGTAGTAGGCCCGGATGCTCAGCTGGTCGTCGGACAACTCGACGTATCGATCCTTGTAGAGAGTCCTCATACCTTGACGATGCTAGGGGGCGGAGCGGCCGCGGACGCGATGGCGAACTGGGAGGTCAGGCCGAGAATCTCGAAATGGACGTCGGCGGATCATGAGCGGCCCTTCATTAGGATCCGGCCGACTTCGCGGCCCTCGGGTCCGTCAAGATGCTGTTTGGCGGCCTCGATCGTCGCCTCGGCAACCGGTGCCCTCCGGCGGAAGTCCATCGGTTGCAGTCCCATCTCGCCGATGACGCTAGCTGACGGCTCGAAGACAAGAACGGGGATCCCTGCCTCACCAAGCTTGCGAATCTCACGCGACAACATGACCTTGGCGGGCAACCGGGTGGCAGAGCGCAGCCGGGCGAGCGAGAGCAGATCATCGTGGCGCATGTCGGCCGACATCGGCGAGCTCACGACCACTGCGTCCAAACCTTCGGCGACGAGCAGGTCGGCATTCGTGGGCGAGTGGACGCCGCCGTCGACGTAGCGCGCCCCGCCGATCTGGACCGGCCGGAAGACCGCCGGGATTGCACAGGAGGCCTGCACTGCTTGTGAGACCGTCGCCGGCGGGGCACCTGGCGTCCCGAATACGACCCGACGTCCCTCGTCGAGGTTGACGGCACAAAGCCACATCGGCCTCTCGGGCCACCGGCCTTCGGGAAAAAGATGGGTGAAACCGGCGAACCACGAGGTGGTGTCGCGTCTGCCCTCGGGCAGGAGTGCGCTCACCGCGATGCCGGGTCGCAGCGCACCCGGGCGAGCGAACAGGCGACCGAGCAGCTCGGGAGACGACGGGCCCACACGTTGCGTCCGGGGCTCGAGGGCTGGCTGGGACTGCGGCGGCGCCGGTACGCCGTTCAGCAACAAGAGACCCGCTGGGGTAAGCGGCCGCCCGGATGCTCGGGCGAAGAGGTCCTCGGCGCAGACCCCTGCTCGCAAAGAAGCCGCCGCGACCGATCCAGCCGAGGTGCCCACGACGAAGTCTGCCTGCCTCGGGTCCCACCCGGTGACGTCGCGGATCGCCGCCAGCACGCCAGCGTGGAAGGCCTGCCCGACGACTCCGCCGGCGCCGAGGACGAGCCCGATTCGTGTCACTCCCCCATTTTGGCCTGCTTCTGCTCAGGCCATCGTCCCCTGGTTGAACCGGAGCTGCCACCGGCGCGGCGCGGCCCCCGCCGTGCTCTCGCGAGCTCGTTCCGCACTCGCTGACATCGGACTCGAAGCTCCGCCGAATCTCGTGGCGCTCGAAGAAGCGATCGCAGAGCCGACGAGGTAGCGGCCTCATCGAGACCGACCGGATATGGCGCATCGCTTGCGCCGACGGGCAGCCGCCCAAATGGTGGGACGTTTGCGGAGCCTGAGCAGCTTCAAAGGGCGTGATACCCGGGCACGGTCTCGTGCGCGCAGTCCAGGTAGACCTTGGCCTCGGGCGGCTGAGCAAAACGTCCATGACTCCAACGGATCTCCACGTGCCCACTCACGACCCGTTCGGCACCAGAGCTGCGCTCCTCACAGACAGCGGTCCACCCGACGCGGGGCTGCCCGCCTGTTTGAGCCTCGACGGAGAAATGGCTGAGCCGGTACTGCTGTCTCCAGTCCCAGGGGGTGTCGATCCGTAGCCGCATCGACCCGTGTCGGCTGGCACCGAGGACGAAGTACGGGACAGACCCGATCCGTAATAGTCGCCAGAGCACTGCCTCGGCGTTTGCCGAGGTGATACGAATGCTCCACTCCCGCGCCGTCGCCTTCGACACCGCCTCGCAGAGTCGTTCGTAGGCGATGTCGGCCCCCGCCGGCCACCCTCCCTTGAGTACGGCCGACAGCAACCTGCGATGCTCACTCACAAGGCTCATCGCGAACATCGGGAGTCCGCCAGAATCAACGACATCGGCACAGGCTTCGTACAATGCCTGGTACTCCTCAGGAGCGGTGCGGACATACCAGTCCCGCGCGTCGGTGACGGGAGCCGTCGAGAGGAGGCCCTCGACGAGTCGAGCCGGGCTCGGGTTGTGAAGGATCTGCGAGAGGTACTTGCAGCTCACGAGATAGACGTGATCGATACGCAAGTCCGCCGGTACGACCTCGTCGCCTGGAGGCCGGCGACCACCGGTCCACTCGATCACCCGCGGAAGGCGCCCGCCGAGCGCGTCTCGCGCCGCGAGGAACGCCTGCCCGTTCTCCCACCCTGCCCCGAACTCGCTCTCGAACGTCCCCGATCGCCAAAGGTCGGTGAGACGCTGCCAGTCGTCCTCGCCGACATTGCGGAAAATTCGAGGCCGAGCGACGACCACCGCTCCGAGCGAGTCGGCTCCGGCCATTCCGAGGCCAGTCGCCAGTTCGGTCACGAAAGTGCGGTCGGAGGGCACCCGTCAGCGATCGGTGCGACCCTGGAGCGCGTAGGAGCGGAGGCGATCGGTGTCCGTCGGACTGAGCAGCTCGATCAGGTCATATACCGCCTTGGCCGGTCCCCTCATGGCGTTGAGCGCGGCGTGGCCGGCACTCTTGCGTGTCGGAGCGTCCGTAGTGAGGAGCACCAGCGGCAATTCGGTGCCGCGGCTCTCATGAAGGACGGCGGCCTTTCCGAGCGCCTTCCAGAGGGCGTCGGCGCGCCTCAGCCCGGCGCGATTCGAGGTGAAGGCTCCGGAGACGTCGAACGCCCACTCGGCGCCCGCCGTATCACGGGCGAGGAAGCTGAGCTCGATACCGATGCCGCCAATCTTGACGTCGGGTCGGATGTCGGAGAAGCCGCACTGCTCGAGCATGATCCCGGCGAGCTCTTTGGTCAGCCGGCCTTCTCGGACAGCGCGAGATTGGAGGTCCTCGCCGACTTGAGCCGCGGGCAAAGCCGGGAGATCGACTCGTATCGGCCGGGAAGGTAGCGCCGCCTCGCGACTTAAGCGGTCCTCCTCTCCGGTGATTCGCCCGCGAGCTTGCTCACAGTAGGACTCGTCGGTGTCATAACCGATGAAGTGTCGCTCGGTCCGAAGCGCAGCGATCGCCGTCGTTCCCGAGCCGATGAAGGGATCGAGGACCACATCGTCCTTGTAGGTATACAGCTCGATCAGCCGTGTCGGAAGCTCCACGGGGAACGGCGCAGGATGGTTCACGCGGGTGGCACTTTCAGGGGGGATCTCCCACAAGTCGGTTGTCGCCTCGAGGAACTCGTCCCGTGAGATCGTCGCCGTCGAAGGCAGGCCGCGCCGCGACCGCTCCTCTGGCTTGAGCGCCCTGTCGAAGCGGCCCTTGCTCGCGATCACGATCCTCTCGGTGACGTCGCGCAGGACCGGGTTGCTCGGCCTCTGGAATGTCCCCCACGCGCACGAGCCGCCGGCCGCGCGGCCCTTCCACCAAACGACCTCGCCTCGAAGCAGCAGGCCGAGGTCTTGCAGGATCTCGGTCACGTCGCCAGCGAGCGAGCGGTAAGGCCGGCGGCCCAGGTTTGCAACGTTGACGGCAATCCGCCCACCGGGCTCGAGTACCCGCTTGCACTCCTCGAAGACATCGTGCAGCACACCGAGATACTCGAAGTAGGTGGCCGGCACACCGTCTTGACCGAGGCTCTCCTCGTACTCCTTACCTGCGAAGTACGGGGGTGACGTCACCACGAGAGCCACCGAGTCGTCCTCAACGCCTGACATGGCGCGTGCGTCGGCTTGGTAGATGACGTCGAGCTCCTTCGTCGGCGCTACCGTCGAGTCCTTCGAAAGCTCTGGTGGGACGAATCGCTCGTAGAACGCCGACGCATCGTGACTCTCTCGTCGAGATGAGCCGAAGCGCGCAGTGGCGGTCGACCGCCTCACTCGGGGTCTCGGCTGATTCGGCAGCGGCTCGATGCTCAAGTCTTGGCCTTAGTGTTCTTGTCGAGCAGCTGGTCGGGAGATTGGAGCCGGTCCAAGAAGTCGGAGACCGCCCTCGTCACGAGGAGGTTCGCCGAGACGTCACGCACCGCCGCTGCGTCGTGAAGGGCTTGGTGCAACGACGCTGGGAGACGCACGGCCGTCGCCACCCGCAGTTCCTCGCTGCATCTCGGTCGTCCCACGTAACAAGCTTAATGGAAGGGTGCTTTGTGCGCGCGTCTACGCGCGTAAAAGACGCAAGGTAGCGTCAGGGGACGGGCTCGCTCGGCGCCCTTAGCGTGCCGTCTTTGCCTTTTTCGCCGCCCGCTTTTCCTTGAGCGACTTGCCGACCTTCTTAGCGCTGGGCTTCTTCGGTGATTTGTCAGCCATTGGGGGTCTCTCTTCCTAGGTGTCCCCTGAGCCTACGGCCCACTCCGGGCGCGTGCGTCAGCTCAGCGCCTGCGGCCCGCCAGAGTGTGGGGCCCAGCCGGCGGATATCCCCCAGCGGCACGGATCTCGTCGTCCCATGGCATGAGAATGCCGATCAGCTCCTCGAGCCCGTCGCCGAGGCCGTCCACGATGGGTTGGCATTGCCGATCCGTCGCCACTTCGACCTCTTCGCGCGAACGGCGGCCCGCCTCGGTCATGGCGCCGTCCACCACAAGCCCCCGTTCGATCAACCTCGCCTCAGCCTCGTCGAGCTGCTCATCGCTCCACGCGCGGGTCCGGACGTAGGTCCGCATGGGGAGGCCCCAGTACAACTCGGTCAAAAGGCCTATCTCGGTTGCGTCGTAACCGCCGTCGAGCCACGCCGCGATGTGCGCATCGCCCCGGTATTCCCGCAGCCGATCTGCGAGCCGCCAGGCGGCGCCGACAGGCTCTCGCGGGAGCTCGAGCGCCAGCAACCCGGCATACAAGGCCCGGCCCTCCGGCCGAAGCCGCTCGCCAGCTCGACCGAGCAATTCGATCGCGCGTTCGATGCCATCGGGCGCCGCGCCGAGGATGCGGCTCAGCTGGCCTACCGCACCGGCGGTCCTCGCATCACAGATCGTGCTCGCATCGGTGAGTGACCAGCCGAAGTCGACCGCCGGCATGACCGCAGCCGGGTTGAAGACCCCGAACGCGGCAGCCACGACGGTGCCGGGCGCCTGACCGAGGACCGAGCCCCGGCTCGTGAAGTACGCCGGACCGTCGGGTAGCGCCACCTCGCCCATCTGGCCAGGACTCGGCGAGAAACCCAGCCCTTCATACAGAGCGTGACACTCCCTCGAAAAATACACCTGCCCGGCGAAGGGCTCGAGGGCTGCTGCGAGGCGCCTCGCAGGTAGGCTCAGATCGGTTTCGGTCACGTTGGCTCCCTCTCGATTGCCTGCGCGGGGTCACTGAATCGTAGAAGCGATGAGGTAGATCGTCATGAAAGAACTCATCTATCCCCGTCTACTGCTACCACGAGCCGAGACGCTCGCCGACAAAGTGGCGTTCGTCGACGTCACCCGAGAGGGCATCCGGTACGAAGGCACGTTCGGCACTCATGTCGAGCGCCTGCTGCGGCTCACGAGCGCGATGCGGAGCGAACTCGGCGTCAAGAGAGGTGACCGGTTCGCCGTCCTCGCCATGAACGGCCACGAGTTCATCGAGCTCTACCATGCCGCCCTGTTCGGCGCCGGCATCATCAACCCGCTGAACATCCGGTTCACTCCCGCCGAGCTCGCGTACGTGATCAACAACTCCGACTCAAGGGTCGTCTTCACGGACCCGGTGTTCGCGAGGCTCATCGACAAGGCCGTCGCCGAGGAGGGCGCCAAGATCGAGAAGCTCGTCGTCATCGCCGGTCTGCCAGGCGACGGCGTCACGGGCCGAGACCCTGACACGATCTCGTACGAGGAGCTCCTGTCAGCCGGTGAGCCGACCATGCCGCCTGAACCCGACGAGGACGACGCCGCGATCCTCATGTACACAGGCGGTACAACGGGCTTCCCAAAGGGCGCCCTGCTCGAGCAGCGGGCCGAGGTGCTGAACGTCTACCACGTGATGTTCGAGATCGGTCTCCGAGAGAACCGGAGATTCCTCTTCCAATCGCCGATGTTCCACGCCGCCGTCGTCGCCGGCGTTCTCGGCATCCCGGGCACTGGCGCGACCTCGGTAACGATCCCGCTCTTCGACGCGGAGTTGGTGTTGCGAGTCGTCGAGGACCAGAAGATAGACACCACGATGATGGTCCCGGTCATGTTTTCGTTGTTGGAGCGGGCCGAGGGTTTCTCTGCGGAGCGGTTGGCATCGCTCCGCCAGCTCGTCTACGGGGCGGCGCCCATCTCACCGGACCTACTCGCACGGTGGTTGGAACTGCTGCCAGAGGCGGACTTCATCCAGGGCTACGGGATGACCGAGGCTGCGTCTGTGCTGACTTTCCTCGCGGCGGCAGACCACCGGCGACCAGGCGAGGCTCTCACCGCGGCCGGGAGGCCCGTGATCGGAGTCGAGCTGCAGATCACTGATTCCCTCGGCAACCCGCTCGCCGATGGAGAGGCCGGCGAGGTGTGCGCCCGAGGCGGGAATCTGATGCGTGAGTACTGGAACAACCCTGAAGAGACGGCTGCAGCCATGCGTGACGGGTGGTACCGCACGGGCGACATGGGTTACATCGACTCACGCGGCCTTTTGCACCTGACCGATCGCATGAAGGACATGATCGTCACGGGAGGCGAGAACGTCTATTCGACCGAGGTCGAGAACGCGATCGCAGCCCATCCCGACGTCGCGGAGGTGGCTGTCATCGGAGTCCCGAGCGAGACCTGGGGCGAAGCGGTCCACGCGATCGTCGTCTTGAAAGAAGAAGGAAAGGCAACGGCTGACGACCTCATCGAGTACACCCGCCGGGTACTCGCAGGATTCAAAGTGCCGAAGTCCGTTGAGTTCCAAAAGGGTCCGCTGCCGTTGTCGGGCGCCTTCAAGCCCTTGAAACGGGAACTGCGAAAGCGCTATTGGCAGGGCCGCAACCGCCAAGTGAGCTAAGGCCCGGGGGCCGGATCAGTGCCCGCGTAGCCGGTCGAGCTCCCGGCGATCCTTCTTGGTCGGACGCCCTTCGCCGCGGATCACTACGACACCGGTCTCCCGTTCGCTCGGCGGCGGTGGAGGGCTCCGGTCGGCGAAGCACTCGACCGCGACCGCGGCACCGACACGCCTCTCGACCACCCGAGTCACGTCCAAGACTCGGTGCCGGCCGCCGGCACTCACCTCGACGACGTCACCGATGCTGACAGAAGTGGAGGCTTTGCCAGTTACCTCGTTGACCTGAACGTGACCGGCCCGGCATGCCGCCGTCGCGTCCGCACGGGTCTTGAACACACGTACCGCCCAAAGCCAGCGATCGACACGGGTCGCCGCGAGGGACGGTGCGAGGGGATGGCGCGTCACCTGCCGCTCGTACTCGCCGTGCGCGTCCCAGAGCGCGCGTCGGCACGCAACAGCTCGAGCGGCTCGGCTTGCGAGTGCACCCCGAGCTTGCGAGAGATGTCGGACAAGTGATTGCGAACGGTGCTCTGGCTCACGAAGAGCGCCTTTGCGATCCCCTGCACGCGCTCTCCTCTCGCGATCCGGGCCAGCATCTCCCACGGCGGTCCGACAGCTGGACGAGGCCGACGATAGCTTCAGGGTTGGGCACTCCGTGGAAGCCACTTCGGACTCCGGATGCCTCGACCTCGCGAGCGATCCGTCTCAGCTGACGCTCGAGCATGGCAGATCGCTCGACTGGCTGCGAGCGGCGTAGCCGAGGGAGTCGAGAACACCCGCCAGCTCGACATCCTGCTCCCCGACCCGCGCCTGAACGGGCGCTGAGGAGCCGGTCGGCACCACTAGGGTCCGCATCGATGGTGGATCCACCCGACGAGGCCGGTCTCCGGGCCAGGCAGACCGATTACTCGAGCTACCTGTTCATTGATGACCTCCTGCGACTCCAGCAGCCGCTCACGGACGGTGCAGAGGACGAGATGCTCTTCATCGTCGTCCACCAGGCCTACGAGCTGTGGTTCAAGTTGGTGCTGCACGAACTCGAGGGAGCTCGGGACAGCCTTCTTCGCGCTGAACCGTGGCACGCGACACGCCGGCTGCGGCGAGCGGTCGCGGCCGAGGAACTCCTCGTCGGCCAACTTCGGGTGCTCGAGACGATGAGCCCTGAGGGCTTCTTCGAGTTCCGCGACCCGCTCGCGCCGGCTTCTGGATTCCAGTCCGTCCAGTTCCGTGAGATCGAGATACTGAGCGGCGGATTCGGCGCTTCACCCGGAGCGGTGAATGCCTACGACGCCGAGGCGCGTGAACGGCTCGAACGGCGATCGAGCGAGCCGACCCTCTGGCATGCGACCTTGGTCGCGCTCGCTCACCATGGGTGGCTACCGGAGAGCGACGCCGACCGAACTGACGACCTAGTGCTCGGCGCAGTCGGCGCGATCTACCATGACCACGCCGACCCGATCCGGGCCTGGTTCCACGAGCTGTTCGAGCACCTCATAGACCACGACGAGGTCATCGCCCGATGGCGCTATCACCACATGTTGATGGCGTCACGCGAGATCGGCGGCCGACCGGGAACTGGCGGGAGCCTCGGGGTGGCATACCTCGGGCGGACGTTGGACAAGCGTTTCTTCCCGGTGCTCTGGGAGTTGCGCTCGAAGTTGTGAGCGGCGCTCGCTTACCGCGGCCTAGACCGCGAGAAACCCTGACCCTTCAAACGCGATCCCCCCGCCCGGTTCCAGCCGGCTGAGGCTTTCACGACCTCGAGCCTCTCGAGCACGGTGCCATCCGACTCGATCCAGACCCGCTTGTGTCTGCCTCCCGAGGCGAGCACCTGGGCGGCATCCCTCGCCTCCTCCAGCGTCTCGAACTCGCCGCCTGAGTCTGCGGCCTTGTCAAGAGCGACCGTCCGGATCTCGTAGATGGCCGCAACCTACCGCGTGAGCGCCGCTCCGTCGGGCTGCCAGCTCGTCCGCCCGGCTCGCCGGTAGGGGTACCAGCGGCCGTCACGCCCGAGGCGGAGCTGCCGATCAGCCAGGCTGACGCGGTTGTGCCAGGTACTAATCCGGACTAGAGCGTCGACGCGAATCAGTGCTCGGCCCTGTTCCATTTCGGCTGCCGGCGGATCCCATGTCTCGAGAAGCACGAAGAGACTCTCGCGTCCGCCCGCCTGCCAAGCGAGCGCGAAGCACATGAGCTCGCGACCCGACAATCCGACACGGCCTGCAATCGCCGGTAACTGCGCAAGCCCTGCCGGACCGCCCTCGAGCAGCTTGGCGGCACGCCGCGCGACGTCCTCGCGGAAGGAAAGCTCGAGCCCGCTCGACTCACTCCCGTGCGCAAGCTCAAACGCACGGCCAGCCGCGTCGCTAGCGAGCATCCGGAGCGCTTCCGCGCTTATCCCGCTCGATCGCGGCGGATCGACGCCAAGCACGGCTGGCTTTCCAGGATGCGGCGGCGGTAAAGGCAGGGGCGGAAGGTTTGGCAGGGTAGCTGCCCGTGCCCACGCCTCGCGAGCCGGCACTCCCGCGTCGGGTCCGTCTCGAACTGGAGGCATCGGCAGGATCCCGACCAATCCCGGCAGCCCGCCTCCAGCCTCGCCGGCGGCAGCCGCAGCAGCCGCCCTCCTCGCGCGCAGAGCCGCCAACAACTCCTGCCGCCCCAGTCCCCGGAGATAGAACAGTTGGAACGGATCTTCATCCAGCAGGTCTGCCACGAGGTAGCAGGTCGCCGCCGAGTGCTTGCACGGCTCGGCCCAGTCCGGACACGAGCACTTGGGAGCCACTTCCCCGGCTCCGGGCAATAGATCGAGTCCTGCCGCGCGGAGCTGTTCGCCAACCGCCGGCGAAAGCTCGCCGTCGAGCAACGCAGCGACGTGACCAACCTCGGAGCTGAGCAACTCGAGGGCACGCTCCCACTCGTCAGTCGAGAAGGTCCGCACCCTCACGACAACCTTGTAAGGCGTGGACCTCGATCCCTGCACTGACGACCGGACCTCGCCGCGTCGCACCTCGAGGGCGCCGACAGCACCCGTACGGGCGTAGGTCCGGCCGCGCGGGAGCCGGTTGGGATCGAGGCGCGCCCGCTGCTCGAGCGCCTCGATCCACGCGCGTCCCCACCAGGTGTCGCCGAACGGCCGCTTGCCTTTCGCTCGCCAAGGCCCGCTGCCGGGGCGCCGGGGGGCGCTTTTCGGGAAGTACGACCCGTCCGACCCGCGACCCCGAGATGGCGTCATAGCTCCTCCCCCGGGGCGCCGAGGCGAACCAGCTCCGCAAGGTCATCGTTGGAGAGATCGCCGATCCAGGACTCGCCTTCACCGACAATGGTCTCGGCAAGGGAGCGTTTCCTTTCGAGAATCTGAGCGATGCGGTCTTCGACTGTGCCCTCGCAGATCAACCGGTGGATCTGCACCGCGCGGCGCTGACCGATGCGGTGCGCCCGGTCGCTCGCCTGGTCCTCGACGGCAGGGTTCCACCACCGGTCGTAGTGGATTACATGAGTCGCTTGCGTGAGGTTGAGCCCGACGCCGCCGGCCTTGAGCGAGAGCAGGAAAACAGGCACGTCACCGGCTTGGAACGTGGCCACCATCTCTTCGCGCCGCTTGGCAGGCACCCCGCCGTGAAGGAACAAAGTCGCCACGCCACGCTCGGCCAGATGAGCCTCGATGAGCGAGCACATCTCGACGAACTGGCTGAAAACAAGGACCGAGTCGCCAGCCGACAAGATCACCTCGGACAGCTCGTCGAGTGCCGCCAGCTTTCCCGAGCGCCCCGGCAAGGGACCAGCCTGGTGCAAGTACTGAGCTGGGTGGTTGCAGATCTGCTTCAAGACTGTGAGGAGTCGCAAGACGAGGCCCTGGCGGGCGATACCCGACTTCTCCTCGATCGCGGCAAGAGCCTCACGAACCTCGGCTTCGTACAGCGTCGCCTGCTCGGTCGTGAGAGGCACCGGCAGATCGGTGACCGTCCGCGCGGGGAGCTCTGGCGCGATTGTCGGGTCCGTCTTACGTCGCCTCAAGAGAAACGGCCGCACCACACTTGCCAGCCTCTCAGTCGCTTCGGGGTCCCTGTTGCGCTCGACAGCGACGGCAACCGTCCGGCGAAAGCGCTCGAGCGGCCCCAGCAGTCCGGGCGTGGTCCAGTCGAGGATCGACCAGAGCTCGGTTAGCCGGTTCTCGACCGGGGTACCGGTGAGCGCGACCCGCGCGGCCGACGGCACAGCCCGGAGGGCCCGGGCGGTCTCCGAAAGTGGGTTCTTCGCGTGCTGGACCTCGTCGGCAACGACCATAGATAGGCCCGCCTCGCAGATGCGCTCGCGCTCGCGGCGGAGGACCCCGTATGTCGTGAGGACCACCTCGTCGTCGGCGAGGTCGTCCAAGTGGCGGCTGCCTCCATGGAAGCGGCGGACCGGGACGCTTGGAGCAAACCGGTTCAGCTCTCGCTCCCAGTTGCCTAGCAACGAAGTAGGGCAGACGACGAGCGTGGGTCCGGCAGAGTCTTGCGCTCGCAAGAGATGGAGCGCTATCACCTGGATGGTCTTCCCGAGCCCCATGTCGTCGGCCAGGCATGCGCCCAGGCCGAGCTCGGTCATCTGTTGCAGCCACGCCATCCCGCGTCTCTGGTAGGGCCTGAGCTCGGCCTCAAGTCTGGCGGGAACTGCGAGCTCAGCCACGCCTGGCGTCGCGACGGCACGCAGCCGTTCGGCAAGTTCGAGGAGCGAGCCCTCGGCGCCGACGTCGACGAGCTCGCCGTCAAGCTCGACCTTGCCGGCCAGGAGCGCCCCGAGCGCCTCGGCCGCAGTCACGCGGCGAGCGCGACGATCGGCCGCCCGTGCGATGAGCGCAGGGTCAGCCACGACGAACCGACCTCTTAGGCGGACGACGCCACGTTTGGCCTCGGCGAGAGCCGCAAGCTCCTCCTCGGTCAAGGCCTCTCCGCCGAGGGCGATCTCCCACCGGAACTCGAGCATCGATCCAAGATCGAGACCTGACCCCACCACCGCTCCCGGCGTCGGGGTCGCAACGGCGCGGATCCGTAGCTGATCGGACACGAGCTCGACCGGCCAGAGCACCTCGATACCCGCTTCTTGTAGGGCTTCGGTACCGTCGAGGAGGAGATCCGCCATTAGGTCGTCGTCGAGGGGGAGCGCCGAGGGGACGAGTTCGGAGAGAAGCGCACCGAGAGGGGGCCAGACTCGCCCGCCTCGCCGGAGTGCGAGGAGCAGGTCACGCTCGGCCGCCTCGCCGTAACGAGCAAGGACGACAGCCGGCATCGCGAACAGGTCGCCCGCGTCGACGACCAGGCTCGGATCAGTGACGCTCGTCATCTGGAGTACCGCTCGCCCGGCGGTCCCTTCAGTCGTCGCTCTACTGTTATCAGGGGAAAGCGCAGCCGGCCTGCCGCCGAACTCGACGCGGAGCGAGACGCTCGCGCCATCGCCTGTCGCTCCGGTCGCCTCATCGAGCCACGGTCGCAGATCGGTCACGTCGGTTACCTCGGTCACTGCAAAGCCAGTCGCGCCCGTCGCCGTACCAGCGGCCGCGGTCCTTACGAGTGAATCAGCGAGGGCATCCCAGGCGGCCCGCACGAGGGCGCGCGGTGAGGTGACGCGCAGTGGCGACACGCCGGGCACAACGACGCAGTGTCCGAGAGGAGGCATCGCCGCTGAGAGCGCCTCGAGCAGGCGGAGGTCGGCGGGATCAAGGGGACCCACCTTCCAGGCATCGGACCCGGAGGCTGTCGCGGCGGGTTGCAGCCGGCCACGGGCGACGAGGCCGAGACCCGCTGTGAGAACCGCAGACCAAGCCAGCGCGCTTGGCGTCGCCTCGCCGGGCCGGGCGTCGAGTAGGAAATCGAGTGCAATCCCGACCGGGACGAGCCCTGCGGGGACCAGGCGGCGGCGCAGCCTTGCCGACGCTCCAGCACCCGGTATAACGAGCTCGAGCATGCCGGCGACGGGGACAGTGTCGCCGTGGCCTTCGGCGGGACCTTCGGCGGTGCCAGCGAAAGTCTCTTCGGATGGCCGGTCACAACAGAACAAGGCGAATCGGGACGCCCGAGGTGGATCCGCTACTACCAGAGTCACGTCGAAGGTGGACGCGAGCTCCGCCGATCGAAGATCAGGCATCGCTGTGCACGGAGTCGATGATCGCAAGGATCTCGTCGCCGTAGCGCTCCAGCTTGGTAGGCCCGATGCCTCGGCAACCGGCGAGCTCTGAGAGAGATCCCGGCGACCTGGCGGCGATGCCTTCGAGGTGGTCGTCCGACAGCACCACGTAGGCGGGGACCTTGTCGCGCTGGGCCGTCGACCGGCGCCAGTCTCGAAGAGCCTTCGACACCCGCTCACGCGCCTCTTGACCAGCGGCGCCCAGCGCGCCCGGTGGGATCTGGGCAAGCGTCTTTGATCGCTTGGGCTCGACGCGGGGCAGCCGGACGGACTCGGGTCGAAAAAGTGGCGTCGCTCGGAACATCTCGTCGCAAAAGCGCGCCGGCGCCTCTATGTCCGCCAGCACGACGACGTCGCTCGAGCAGCGGGTAATCGCCACGTGGAAGATCCGCCTCTCCTCCTCGATGTCGCCCGCCAACCGGTGCGGGAACAGCTCCTCAGATGCGCCCAGGACGAGTACGTGCGGCCACTCCTGACCCTTTACCCGGTGGACGGTCGAGAGAGTCACGAGCCCATCCGCGCCATCGGGCGCGTGACTCGTAAGCATCTCCCGCAACCACCTTTCGAAACTGGCCGGATCTCCGTGTAATCCCGCGACCTGCTCGAGCGCTGCCAGGTCGTCTAGATGAGTGGAGCGGTCGAGGTCTCGCTTTGACGAGTCGAGGACGTCCATCGCCTGACCGAGACCGATCTGGGTCCGGATGAGGGACAGCGCCGCCGCCGTTGTGCCGCCGTCGACGGTCCGGGNNGCCGAGGCAAGGCTGCGGATGTCACTTACGGACGTAGTAGGGCGGCGGAGGAGGAGCTCAGTGACGTTACGCGCGATCTTGCGACTGGGACGGCGAATCGTCTCGGCCACGTCGCCTCGCGCGATGTGATCGGGATCACAACCGATGCGGAGATACGCCAATGCGGCCTTGATACCCGTCCGGTTCAACACTTCGGGTCCGAGTGGCATGGTGCACGGCACGCCGTTCTCGCAGAGCGTGACCTGCACGGGCAAAAGCGCCGCGTTCACACGTACCAGCACAGCGATGGCCGACCACGACGCGCCCTCCGCGCTCCAGCGGCGGATCTCGTTCAGCGCTGACTCGGCGTGCACCACGGACGGGCGCCGGTCGACCCGGAGGCGGCCAGGCTCGAGTGGACGGCCCGGTACCGGGGAGATCGACTTGCTAACTCGGCGCCGGTTGTGGGCGAGCAGGCGCGAGGCTGCCTCGACAACGGCCGGCGGGCAGCGGTAGTTGGTCTCGAGCGCGTAGAGCGACGCACCCGGGAAGTAGCGCTCGTAACCGATGAGGTACTCGGGAGTCGCTCCGGCGTAGCTGTAGATCACCTGGTCGTCGTCACCGACGCCGAAGACGTCGTGCGTGGGCGCCGAAAGGAGACGGAGCAGCAGCAGGTGCGCAGGTGTCAGGTCCTGGAACTCGTCGACCAGCAAGTGGCGAGCACGGCTCTGAGCGTGCGAGCGAAGGTCCGGGCGCGTGAGCAACAGCTCGATGGCGAGATAGATCTGCTCGTCGAAGTCGACCGAGTGGCTGTCGGACAACGCCTCCCTGTATCGATCGAAAGCATCGGCGATGCCGGCCGCGTCCGGGATCGCCTCCTCGGCCTCGGCGGGAGCGACCAGCCCGAGGCGGATCATCGACAGCGCTTCTATATAGGAGAGCCAGGGATCGGTGTTCACCAAGCGGCGAACCGGCAGGAGGGACTGAAGGATTTGGCGCACCTCGCGCTCGTCGATCACCTTCCGCCTTGGCGCACCGGTGGGGGCGAAGGGGGACGAACCGTTCACGATCGCGAGGCCGAGAGCATTAAGGGTGCGGATGTGAGCCGGAAGCCCCGCGGTCCGTTCGACAAGCTCGTCAGCGGCTCGCTTGTTGAACGCGACTGCCACGACGGAGCTCGGGGTAACCAGGCGATCGGCCAATAGGTGGCGCAAGCGCTCGGTCAGCACCCTCGTCTTGCCTGAGCCGGCCGGAGCGATGATGCGAGCGGGGCCGGAGAGGTGTGCCACAGCACGGAGCTGATCCGGAGCGAGGTCGGACGAGACGGGCGAAGTTCGATCCACTTTCAGCGAGCCAGCCTCGATCGACTCCCGATGCAATAAGGAAAGGCCTGCGCCGGCCGGTACCGAGCCTCGTGGGCCACCATCGCACCATGCCACCGTCCCATCCGGAAGTCCGACGTCGGCGTCGTCGGCTGGAACCGCACCGAGGCGCTCAGCGCGGCGCTCGTGCCACCAGATCGGCGCCGCTTGCGTCTCGCGTCCGTCGTAGTTGTTCGACCAGACGAGATATTGAAGTCGCTCACGGGCGAAATCGTGACCGGGCTCAAGCTCGTACGGTGGGCGATCGCAGCGTTCTGGCTCGCGCAAGGCGGCCGAGTCGACCTCGAGATCGATCACGACTGGCACCCGCTCGAGCCAGAGACGGTAGAGGTCGTCCGCCAGGGCGGACGGTCGAGCCAAGACCTCCTTATCGACGACCCGGCGCGGCCAGCCTGCGGCCGGCAGTGGGGGCGTCGCTCCGGGATTGAGGACGATCCCGCGAC
This sequence comes from Acidimicrobiaceae bacterium, assembly GCA_003136185.1. Lineage (GTDB taxonomy): Bacteria > Actinomycetota > Acidimicrobiia > Acidimicrobiales > Bog-793 > Palsa-601. The sequence continues at coordinate 20,018 of PLDN01000157.1, forward strand.
CAAGTGCGGGTGGGCCGGGGAACTCAGACATCGCGTGCGACCCTACGGGACGGGTGTCGAACTCTCGTCACCCGACAGGAGAGGTTCATCGAAGGCGCAGCGGCGCCACGCCCGTGCCCCTACCGAAATCAGGGATCACCCGGATCGATCCCTGAGACCGCGAGTAACGTTCGGTCGCTGTGAGGACGGTCTTGCACCGAAGCTGGCGTCGGACGGGCGCGATGTTGCGAGCTCTGGCCGTGGGGCTGTCAGGCCTGTGCCTCGCCGCCTGTAGCGGGCAGAGCGCGGCTCCACCCAGTCCGGCAGCGACGGAGGCGCTCCTCGCCGCAGGATTGCACGCTCAGGCCTCCGGCGACCTCACCCGCGCCGATGCCGACTACCTGTCAGTGGTCAAGGCTCAACCTCGCAACACTCTCGCCTGGTACAACCTCGGCGTGATAGCCCAGCAGCATTCACTCGTCGCTGGCGCTGTCACAGACTACGACCGAGCGATCGACGCCAACTCGAGGTACGTGCCAGCGCTCTACAACCTGGCCATCCTTGAGACCAAGAGCGACCCGAAGCTGGCGGCCCGGCTCTACCAGCGCTGCATCGAAGCTGAGCCGCGCGACGCCGATGCCTATCTCAACCTCGGCTACGTCGAGCGTGCGCTCGGAAACCGGACGGCGGGAAACGACGACATCGCTGAAGCCGTCGCCCTCGACCCAGCGCTCGCCCACTCGAGGACGGGCTCCTAGACGCGTCATGGCAACGGTCGGACTAGCCATGATCGTGAAGGACGAGGCTCTGACGCTCCCGCGCCTTGCCGCTTCGCTCGGAGATCAGCTCGACCACTGGACAATCGTCGACACAGGCAGCTCGGACGGTACTCAGGCCGTCGCACGCGAGGTGTTCGGCGCGATACCCGGCCTCGTGATCGACGACGAGTGGCGAGGATACGGTCCTTCGCGAGACGTCGCTCTCGCGGCCGCCACGGCGGAGACGGACTGGGTGCTCACTCTCGATGCCGACGACACCTTCCACGGTGGCATAGACCGAGTAGCGCTCACCGAAGACCTGGACGGGCTCGAGGCAGAGTACCGGTACGCAGAGCTTCGGTGGTGGGTCCCGCGCCTGCTCCGGTCCTCGGCAGGGTGGAAGTGGCGTGGCCGGGCGCACGAGTACCTCTTCATCCCCGGACGGGAGCGGCGGCTCGCTCGCCTCGGGAGCTTTTACGTGGAGCACCACGCCGACGGTGGGAACCGCGGTGACAAGGCGGCCCGAGAGCTCGCCCTGCTTCACGAGGACTGGGACGAGGGTGTCGATCCAGATCGGACGTCGTTCTATATCGCCCGAACGCTCGAAGACGCCGGACGGGCGAGTGAGGCAGTGCCCTGGTACCGGCGCAGGATTGGAATCGCTGGATGGGCGGAAGAGACTTGGTACGCACGTTGGCGGCTCGCACGTTGCCTGCTCGGGACCGACGATGTCGACGAAGCATGCGGTCTCTTGTGGTCGGCCTGGTCGGAGCGCCCGTGGCGGCCCGAACCTTTGTGGACACTCGCGCAGCACTACCGGCTGGAAGCAAAGTGGGAAGCCGCCTGGCAGGCATGCAGTGCTGCCATGCGATCCTGCGGCATCGAGCCGTGGCGCTCAGAGGCGGATCCTCCGATCGGCAACGGTGACCGGCTGTTCGTGCACGCGGATGTCTGGGAGTGGCGCATGGCGTACGAGATCTCCATCGCCGCCTGGTACGTGGACGAACATCCAATCGGCCGTCGCGCCCTGCAACACGTCCTCGCCCACCCTGACCTGCCCGAGGAACTACGGGCCAACGTGGAGGCAAACGGCGTCTATTACGCGGCGGATGCCTAAACGCCCGGTAGCCGGGCGAGCGAGACATGGAACGTTCCGCGGGAACCGTGCGACCACAACGTCGAGCGTTCGAGAACCCCCCTTCTCGAACGCCCGGCGCTGCGAGTGTTACAGCTGGGTGCAGACGGCCTTTACCTCTGTGTAGGCCTCGAGGGCCTCGTGGCCCATCTCCCTACCCCAGCCCGACTGCTTGTAGCCACCGAAGGGCAGCGCGGCATCGAAGACGTTGTAGCAGTTGATCCACACCGTCCCGGCGCGGAGCTTCTTGGCGAGAGCATGCGCCTTCGAGATGTCCTTCGTCCAGATCCCTGCACCGAGCCCGTAGGGGCTGTCGTTGGCTGCTGCGGCGATCTCGTCCAGACTCTCGAACGGAGCTGCAACTACGACCGGACCGAAGATCTCCTCGCGGACGACCTTCATGTCGGGCCGGGTGTCGGCGATAACGGTGGGCTGGAAGAAGTACCCCGCGTTGCCTTGCCGGTGACCGCCGGCCACGATCTTCGCGCCCTCTTCGCGACCCGAGTCGAGGAATCCACTCACCTTGTCGAGCTGTTCCTCGGAGACGAGGGGGCCCATCTCGGTGCCCGGATCGAGACCGTCGCCCAGCTTGATCGACTTGGCGATGTCGGCGACACCAGCCACGACTTCGTCGAAGCTGCCAGCCTCGACGTAAAGCCGCGAGCCTGCGACACAGCACTGCCCGTGGTTGAAGAAGATGGCGTTGGCNNGTAAAGGCGATCTTGTCGACCCCCTCGTGGGCCGCGAGCGCCGCACCGGCGGTCTCGCCATAGCCAGTGACGACATTGACCACGCCCTTGGGAAGCCCGGCCTCAGCCATGATCTCGGCCAGATAGAGCGCCGCGAGCGGCGTCTGCTCGGCGGGCTTCAGGACGACGGTGTTCCCGGTAGCCAGTGCGGGGCCGATCTTCCACGCGGCCATGAGGAGCGGGAAGTTCCACGGGATGATCTGGCCGACTACACCGATGGGCTCCCGCAGGGTATAAGCGTGGAACTCGGCGCCCGGGGCGTAGGGAACCGACAAGGCGATCGTGTTTCCCTCGATCTTGGTGGCCCAACCTGCCATGTAACGGAAGAGCTCGGCTGCCAACGGCACATCGGCGACGCGGGCGACGGCAAGTGGCTTGCCGTTGTCGAGGGTCTCGAGCTCGGCAAACTCCTCCAGGCGTTCGCTGATGAGATCGCCGATTCTCCAGATGATCCGGCTCCGCTCAGATGGCGTCATACGGCTCCAAGGACCCTCCTCGAATGCACGACGTGCTGCTTGAACCGCCAGATCAATATCGACGGCGTCTCCCTCGGCAACGGTAGACAGTACGTCACCAGTTGCTGGGTTGAGAGTCTCAAATGTCTTGCCAGATTTGGCATCGACCAGCTGTCCATCAATAAACAGTTGCCGACGCGAGCCGACGAAGTCGTGGACGTGTTTGTCCAGGGTAAGGGTAGTCACGGGTTGCTCCCCGTCTCTCCCGCTCTTGCGGGCGTAGGTGCTCCTCGGCCCAGCATCTGTCATACCTTGGATGAGTACCAGCTTCCTATTGTGTGCCAGGCACATCGGTAGCAATACAGAGCATACACCTCATCTCTGGTATTTGAACGTGACAATCATGCCGATTGCGTTCCGAAGTATTTCGGGAAACTGAGAGCAATACTTTTGTCACTGCTGTACTCCGGCGGCGGAGACGGCCCCGGAACCGGGTAGGGTCGCCATATCTCAGCTCGCCTGAGCCCTCTCCTCCTGACAGGAGAGATCGGCCGGTTCCCGTGGAACCCGATATTGGAGCAACGAAGCAAAAAGCGCTGGTCACGGGTTCACCGGACCGGGTACTGCCCGTCGCTGTGGCGCTGCAAGCCCGCAATTGGGAGGTCGTCACGGTCGACGCACCAGACATGCTCCCCGCAGTCTGCGCATCTCTCGGTCAGAGCGCGATCGACCTGTACATACAGCTACCGGTCAACGTTGCCTCGACGGGTGACAGCGTGGTCGCGAGGTTGCAGGCGTTTCTCGCTGGCGGCCTTTTGACAAGATTCGATGACGCCGCTGTCGTGCTCGGGACCCTTCGTCCAGACGCTTCAGTGGTGCTCGTCGCGGGCAACCTGCCAGCCGAGCTCACCGCACCTGACGATCGCCAGGCCCGGATCTCGCTGATGAAAGTGCTGCTGCAAGCGATCCGGGCCGACACGGCCCCGGCGCCGGTTCGCACCGTCGTGGTGGACCACATGCGCACTCCCGACGAGATAGTCGAGATCGCGGTCGATAGCACAGCCACCCGCCTGAGCGAGATTGCCGGCATGGCCGCGCGATACCCCGAGATGGACTACGTCGACTGGCGTCTCGCTGTGCTCAGTCTGGCCAGTATTGAAAGCTAACGACCCGCTCTCGTTCGGTCGTTCGGTGACCAAGACCGGAATGGCTCTCGCACGTCAACCCAAAGACGTCTTATCGGCGGTCCTGCGCTGTAGCGAGCGGTTGACCAAAGCCAACTTCGCCGCCCTCTCGGACGGCCTCGGAGCAAGCGTGCCGGGGCCGATGGCGCCGCCGGCATCCGACCACCGTTTCGATGACCCGGCCTGGCGTGACAACGCAGCCTTTCGCCTACTCGAGCAGTGGTACCTCGTCGCCGCCGAGACGAGCCGGGAATTGGTCGACGTCGCCGCCGTCGACCCGATGACCCGCGCGAAGGCCACCTTCATTGCCAACCTGATCATCGACGCGGTCGCCCCGACCAACCTGTTGTTGACCAACCCGGCAGCTCTGCAGAAAGCGTTCCAAACCGGAGGGTTGAGCGTTCTCAGAGGAGGTCGTACCTTCCTCCAGGACGTCGCTACCAACAAGGGTCGGCCCCGGCAGGTCGACGCCTCCAGCTTCCGCGTCGGACGGGACTTGGCCGCGACTCCGGGAAAGGTCGTCTACCGGAGCGACCTGATCGAGCTCATTCAGTACGAGGCCCAGACCGACACGGTGTTCGAGACGCCGCTCCTTGCCAGTCCACCGTGGATCAACAAGTACTACATCATGGATCTTGCGCCCAAACGGAGCTTCATCGAGTGGGCCGTCACTCATGGCCACACGACCTTCGCCATCAGCTACCGCAACCCCGACTCCTCCATGCGCGACCTATCGCTCGACGACTACCTGCTCGGCGGCCCGCTTGCCGCGCTCGACGTGATCGCCGACATCACCGGAGCCGACCAAGCCAACATCGTCGGTCTCTGCCTCGGCGGCACCCTCACCGCCATGTTGCTGGCCTGGCTGGCGCAGGACGGCAGCAAGCGGGTCCGTTCGGTCACCCTGCTCAACTCCCTCCTCGACTTCAGTGAGCCGGGCGTCCTTGGCGCCTTCACCGATGCAGAGTCAGTCGAGCGACTGATCAAGAAGATGAGCAAGCGTGGATACCTCGAAGGCAGCGAAATGGCGGGGACCTTCGACTCTCTAAGGGCGAACGACCTGATCTGGAATTACGTGGCGGCGAACTGGCTCATGGGTCAAAAGCCGCCGGCGTTCGACATCTTGGCCTGGAACGCCGACAGCACCCGCATGCCCGCTGCGATGCACGCGTTCTACCTTCGCTCTTGTTACGTGGACAATGCCCTAGCCAAGAACACACTCGAACTGGCCGGACGGGTGCTGCGCCTCGACGACATAACGACCGACACCTACCTGCTGGCGGCCAAGGAGGACCACATCGCTCCCTGGCGCAGCTCGTACAAGGCCACATCGCTGCTTAAGTCGGAGATGCGCTTCGTGCTCAGCTCGTCCGGACACATCGCCGGCATCGTCAACCCACCGAGCCCCAAAGCTCGCCACTGGACCAACCTCGATCTCTCCGCCAGCGCCGATGCGTGGCTGGCGAGCGCCGAGAGCCACGAGAAATCGTGGTGGGAGGATTGGGCAACCTGGATCGAAGGCCGCGCCGGAACCCGTCGGCGGCCGCCCCGCGTCGGCAGCAAGCACAACCCGCCGATCGACGACGCCCCTGGCACTTACGTGCTCGAGAAATGAAACCCTGAGAAGCGAGGAGAACGACATGGAACAGCGCGTTGCATTGGTCACCGGAGGCACCCGTGGAATCGGGGCAGCGATCATCGGAGCCCTCGCAGCCGACGGCATCGTCGTCGCGGCCGGCTACAGCACCAACCACGACGCGGCCGATGAGATGGCTGCCAAACTGGCTGCCGAAGGCCACACCGTCTCCTTGCACGCTGGCAATATCGGCGTACCCGAGGACTGCGAGCGAGTAGTCGCCGAGGTGATCGAACGCCACGACCACATCGACTACCTGATCAACAACGCCGGCATCACCGTCGACAAGACCGTGCGCAAGATGACCATCGAGGACTGGCATGCCGTGCTCCGGGTCAACTTGTCCGGCGCCTTCTACATGTCGAAGGCCGTCCTCGAGCACATGATCGACCGCAACTTCGGTCGCATCGTCAACATCAGCTCGATCATCGGTTCGACCGGCAGCATCGGCCAGGCCAACTACGCTGCCGCCAAATCCGGCCTGTTCGGGCTCACCAAGAGCTTGGCCTTGGAGACGGCGCGCAAGGGCATCACGGTGAACTGCGTCACGCCCGGCTTCGTCGATACAGAAATGGTGGCTGCCGTCCCGAAAGAGGTCCTCGCCAAGATCGTCGCCAAGATCCCCATGCGTCGGCTCGGCCGTCCCGAGGAGATCGCCCACGCGGTGCGCTTCCTGCTGCAGGACAGCGCCGGCTATATCACCGGCAGCGTGCTCGCGGTCAACGGCGGCATGGAGATGTGAGCTGTCTCAGACGGATCGCATCGTGCCCTCTTGTAGGTACCGCACGTGCCACGACAGTGCTTCGTCGAGCAGATGTGGAGTGTGCTTGCCCGAGCCGCTCGCGGTCGCACGGTCAAGGTAGTCCTGCAGTCCCGGCCGAAAGTCGGGGTGCGCGCAGCGGTTGATGATCTCCTGCGCGCGACGCCGCGGCGGCAGGCCGCGCAAGTCCGCCACGCCTTGCTCAGTGACGATGACGTGAACGTCGTGCTCGGTGTGGTCGACGTGGCTGACCATCGGNNGAGCCGCCGATGCCGTTCTGGATGCTCGAGCCCATGATGTGAGTTGAGTTGACGTTGCCGTAGATGTCGGACTCGATCATTCCGTTCATCGTGAGGCAGCCCAACCGGCGAATCACCTCGGGATGGTTGCTGATCTCCTGCGGCCGGAGGATGATCCGTTTGCGGTAGTGCGCGATGTTGGCGCGGAACTCAGCGAGGCCCTCGTCGCTGAGGGAGAAGGCGGTCGCCGACGCAACGCTCACCGTGCCAGACCCCAACAGCTGCAGCAGACCGTCCTGGATCACCTCGGTGTA
>PLDN01000184.1 GCA_003136185.1 Acidimicrobiaceae bacterium
GCGGACTGACGAACCTGGAGGCACTGCTGCTCCATCGCCATCACGTCGGCCTGGAGGCGAACGACCCGGCGACGGTCAGTGTGGTCTGTCTCAATCATCACGCCCTCGCGCAAGACCGCCTGCGCCAGGTCGGCTTGTGCGAGTGGGAGGAGGTCGCCGGGCCGCCGATAGAGCGCCAGGTCGCCGCGCACAAGGGCCGGGCCGACTTCCTGCGGCTGCTTGCGGAGACCGAGGACGGAGAAGCCGAGCGGCTGGAGGCCTTCCTCTCGTGGCTCGACGGTCAACGTGTCCCGTGGCGGGACTGGTCCGAGGCGCAGCCGTGAGCGACCACGCCTTCATCCTCCGTCGATTCTCGGTCGTCTTCCCGGTCTCGCCTGCTCTCCTAACGCGAGCACGAGCGTTCAAGGAGGCGGTCGACGCGGCGCTGCTGATCGTTACAGCGGAGCAGCTTGTCGCCGAGGTGGTGGCGATGGGTCCACTCACCGGGGCGAGGAACCCCGTGGCCGTCCTGATCGCTCGTGTCCGGGCGATCCCCGAGAATCACAGTCTCGACGCGCAGGTCGCAACCGATCAAGCCGAAGCCAGCTTCTTCCGCCGCCAAGGCAGTGCCGGGAGTCGCGGACAGACCGTCGGGGATCTCGTCAAAGACGGGACGCTGGAACTCGACGAGGCGGAGCGCCTGCTCTCTCTTGAGTTTCCCGACGAATCCCTGCTGGCCGTAGCTCTCGACGGGCTACGCGGGAGGCTCCGGTGACGGGGGTCCCGGTTCACGAACGGGACATCGAGGACGCCATCATCGGCGGCCTCTTGACCGACAGCACGTGGATCGACGAGGTGCTCGCCACCGGCATTGTGGCAGAGGACTTCTACGTCCAGGCGCACCGGAACGCCTTCGATGCGATCTGCTCGCTCTCGTCACGCGGCGAGCCGGTCGACCACCTGACCGTCGCCTCCAGCGTGCGAGCAGTCGGCCGTGCCAAGCCGACTCTCGGCGACCTCGTCACCTCGATGGCGAACGCTCCGGTCGCTTCCCACCTCCTCGCGTATGCACAGCGCATCCGGTCGATCGCAAGGCTGCGAGCTCTCGTCGACGCGGGGCGGGAGCTCATCGAGCTCGGAACCTCACCGACCGATGACGTCGAGGCTGCCCTCGACCGGGCCGAGCAACGGGTGCTGGCCGCGACGAGCACCGGGCGAGAAGAGGCCGGCTCGTCCCTTGCAGTCGAGATGGTGGACGACCTCCTCGGGGAACTGCACGCCAGGGAGGACGGCACCGCCCCGCTGCCGGTGAGCACCGGCTCGGTCGACCTCGACCGCCAGCTGCACGGCGGCTTCCGCCCCGGCCAGCTCGTCGTGCTCGGAGCAAGGCCGTCGATGGGAAAGACGGCCCTCGTCCTCGGCATGGCCGTGGCGGCTGCGAGGAGAGACGTCCCGACGCTGTACTGCTCGCTCGAGATGAGCCGGGCGGAGGTATCGGCTCGCTTCCTCGCGATGGAAGGCGTGTCGACCGACGTCCAGGCGGCAGGGCTGTCGGCAAGAGATTGGGCCCGCGCCGAGCAGGCAAGAGAGAAGCTGCAGACCTGGCCGCTACGAGTGGACGACGACGCGGCTGCCACCGTGATGACCGTGCGTTCTCGCGCGCGGCGCATGGCGTCTCGCGAGGGCCTCGGCCTCGTGGTCGTGGACTACCTCCAGCTGTTGACCCACCGCGAGACCGAGAACCGCCAGACCCAGGTGGCCGAGATCAGCCGGGAGCTGAAGCGCCTCGCTCGCGAGCTTGGCGTCCCGGTCGTCGCCGTCTCGCAGCTCTCGCGCAACTTGGAAGCTCGCGAGGACAAAGTCCCGCGCTTGGCGGACTTGCGAGAGTCCGGACAGCTCGAACAGGACGCCGACGCCGTGCTGTTCCTCCACCGTCCGGTCGTCTACCACGACGAGGCTGACCCGGGGGTCGCACACGTCATCGTCGCCAAGCACCGCAACGGCCCGACCGGCACGGTGACCCTCACGTGGCTCCCGATGCGGATGCACTTCGCCGACCGGTCTCGGCGGGAGGCGGCTGCGTGATGGCCGGTCGATACCAGGTGCTCGACGAGCTCGACGAGACGACCGCCTCGGCGCTCCGCGAAGACATCGCCAAGCGGGGCGTGCTCGTCCCGATCGACGTGGACGAGGACGGCAACGTGCTCGACGGCCACCACCGGAAGCGCTTCGCCGACGAGCTCGGCCTCGACTGTCCCGAGATCATCCGGTCCGGCCTCACCGAGGAAGGCAAGGTCGAGCACGCCCTCCTGATGAACCTGCTCCGGCGCCATCTTGGCCCGGTCGAGTGGGCGCACGCCTTCCGCAGGCTGGCCGAGGCTCGGGGCATCCGGCTCGGCACCCAGGGACGCCAGGGCGGGAAAACGGACAGCGTGGCCGTTTTCGCCGCAGAGCTGGGCGTGGCTCCACGGACCGCACGGCGCCGGCTCAGGCTTGCCGACCGCCTGGCGGACCATCCTGATCTCGCGGCACGCGTTGACCGGGGCGACCTCGACGCGACGAGAGCCGAGACGCTCGCCCGGGAGCGGGCCTTCGAACAGCGCCGGGCAGAGGCCGATCCACCCCCGGTTACGCGGCTCGGCAGCGGGATCGAAGTCCACCACGGCCGGTTCCAAGAGGTGCTTGCTCAGATAGAGGACGACTCGGTCGACCTCGTGCTCACCGACCCGCCGTGGCAGTGGGACGTCGAGACGCTCGACCTGTGGGACGACCTCGGTGAGTTCTGCAGCCGGGTGCTCCGTCCCGGACGGGCGCTCGTCGCCTACTCAGGCTCGGGGTGCCTCGCTGCGGCGATCGACCGTCTCTCTTCCCACCTCGACTACTTCTGGGCGGGAGCGCTCATCTTGCCGGGTCGGCACAACGAAGTGAAGGCCGTCATGGCTCGCGACTCCTCGACGCCGATCGTGTTCTTCTCGAAGGGCCGCTATCGGCCGAGGCACTGGTTCATCAACTCTCTCTCCTCCCCGGGAGCAGAGAAGGACGCCCACCCTTGGCAGAAGCCGCTTGGCAACGTCGCCTACTACCTGGAGTGCTTCTCCGAGCCAGGCGAGCTGGTCTGTGACCCCTTCCTAGGTGGTGGGACGACGGCAGTGGCCGCTCAGCAGAAGGGCCGGCGCTTCATAGGGTCCGACATTGACCCTGGAGCGGTAGAGGTCACCCGTCAGCGCCTAGAAGGGAGCGAAGAGGGACCCAGGCCTCTTCTATCTATGGAGCAAAGAGAAGAGGAGCCATGAGGTTGACCTGCCCGACCTGCGGTTATGCATGGAATTCAACCGCACAGTCGCGGAGCCGTTGTGGGTCATGTGGAAGGGCCGTCTCCGTCCCTAGGTATGGAGTGGAGGTAAGGCAGGCAACCTACGAAGGGGAGCCTTCCGGGGCTCCAAGGGTCCAAGCGGGCGTTGCCGCCATCGTCCTCATGGGCGCTGGGTACTTGATGATCCGCCATGCGAAGGGGGCGGACCCTGGCCTCCAGCCGGAGGGGTACAAGGCATGGCATTGGTGGCTCGGCGGGCTTGCCTGTCTCGGTTCCGGTTGCCTGCTCGGTGCCTATGCCATCGGAATGATCGGTGGCGGGGAGTGACCCCGCTCCTAGAGGGAATGGACATCGCCCTCCGTGCCTGGGCAGTCCCCGACAAGAGGCGGAAGACCGGGAGCGGGAAGAGGCGCCGTCACAAGCCTCTGGCCTTAGTGGTCTTTGACACCGAGACCGAGCTGAACGGTTCGCAGCGGCTGCTCGTCGGCGCCTACCGCTACGTGCGGGTCGAGTGGCGTGGGAGCAGGCCGGTGCTGTCCTGCGCCGAAGAGGGGCTCTTCGTCCCGGACGACTTGGCTGAGCGAGATCCGGGGCAGGAGAAGATGATCCGCGACTACGCAAGGCGGGCGAAGGCTGACGTCGACCGGAGCCAGCGAGACGCCAACAAGACGCTGCAGGTGCTCACCCGTCACGAGTTCTGCGAGCGGATGCTGTGGGGAGCGTGCTGGCGCAACCGGGCGACGCTTGTCGGCTTCAACCTGGGCTTCGACCTCTCCCGGCTCCGGCTCTCGTGGCATGAGGGCCGTGGCCTCTACAACGGAGCGTTCGTGTTCCGCCTGTGGGAGTGGGAGGGGAGAGACCACCAGTACCGACCGAACGTGATCGCTCGCAGGCTGGACAACAAGCGGACCCTGTTCGCCTGGAGCGCGGTGAGAGACGCTCCCGACGACGGAGACAAGCACCGGTCCGGTGACGATCACTTCCTCGACCTCCGAACGCTGCTGTTCGCGGAGACGAACACCGCTCACTCGCTCGAGTCCGCGAGCGCAGTCTTCGGCCTCGGATACGAGAAGCGGGACGTGACCCTCGGCGAGATGTCTCCTCACCTGCTCGACTACGTTCGAGAGGACGTCGCCGCAACGTCGGACTTGGCCGGCGCGGCGCTGGGAGAGTTCCACTCCCATCCGGTTCCGCTATCGGCAGACCGGGCTTACTCGTCTCCGGCGATCGGCACGGCCTACTTCCGGCGCATTGGCATCCGCCCACCGCTGGAGCGAGCCGACATCTCTCCCACCCATCTAGCCGAGGCCATGGCCGCCTTCTACGGTCCACGAGTCGAGGTGCGGGTCCGCCACGTCCCTGTCCCGGTCAGCCTCGTCGACTTCGCCAGCCAGTACTCGAATGTCGCCCGGCTCCTGGGCCTGTGGCCGCTCCTCACGTCCGACCGCATCGTGGCCGTTGACGCGACCGACGAAGTGCGACAGCTGCTGGAAGAGGTCGAGCTGGCAGACGTCCTCCGGCCTGAGCTGTGGCGGTCGCTCGTCGGCGTTGCTCTGGTTCGGTCGCGAGGAGACGTGCTCCCCACTCGTGCCTGGTTCGCCGGAGCCGGCGATGTCCCGCGGGTTGGCCTCGGCCCGATCGACTGCGACCGGCTCTTGCCCTACGCGCTCGCCGACCTTGTGGGAGAGAAGGTGCTGACCGGGACGGTCCCCGACGTTGCCTCGGCCTGGCGGCTCGTGGGCGAGGGCAGGGCTGGCAAGCTTCGGGTCGTCCGTCTCGGCGGCCGGGTCCGCTTCGACCCGCAGTCAGACGACTGGTGGGCGGCATGCCAGCGTGCGCGGGCCGAGCTTGGCGACAGTCCCATGGCAACGGGCATGAAGACGATCGGCAACGGCACGGCCTATGGCGACTGGATCCGCTTCGACCAGCAGTCGCAGGCGGGATCGGTCACCGTCCAGCGGCTCGATGGGCGCACAGATCGCCGACGTGTCGATCGTCCGGAAGATCCCGGTCCATGGGCCTTCCCGCCCTTCGCGTCGGCCGTGACGGCCGGTGGGCGCCT
>PLDN01000109.1 GCA_003136185.1 Acidimicrobiaceae bacterium
CTCCACCTCCAACCTCGAGGCGGGGCGCACCTACGGCATCCCTACGACGGGAACCGCCGCGCATGCCTTCGTGCTGGCACACGACGACGAGCGCGCCGCCTTCTCTGCCCAGCTCGACGCCATGGGCGTCGGCACGACGGTCCTCGTGGACACCTATGACACGTCGAAGGCGATCAAGACAGCCGTAGAGCTCGCTCGTGAGCGAGGAGCGCCGGGACCGGGGGCCATCCGCCTCGACTCCGGCGACCTCGTGGCCGAAGCCCGCTCCGCCCGCTCCCTCCTCGACGACCTCGGAGCTCACGAGACAGGCATAGTCATCACCTCGGACCTCGACGAGTACTCGATCGAGGCCCTCGCCGGCGCCCCGGCCGACGCCTACGGGGTCGGGACTCGCGTCGTCACTGGCTCGGGTGCTCCAACGGCGTCGTTCGTCTACAAGCTCGTCGCCATCGGGGTGAGCGACGACTCGACCGAGCTCCGCCCCGTAGAGAAACTCTCGCCCTCCAAACACTCTCTCGGTGCCCGCAAGCGGGCCTCGCGCTGGATAGACGACGAAGGCGTCGCCCGCGTCGAGTACGTGCTCCCCGCCGGGGCCGACGAGGACGACGCCGGGATGCCCATCGGGTGGCAGTCGCGCGACCTGCAGCATCGAGTGATGACCGACGGCCGCCCCGAACAGGGGCCGACCCTGCTGGACGCTCGCGAGCACCACCGCTGGTCTGTCCGCGAGCTCGGGTCGTCGGCGTTCGACCTGAAGCCAGGGGAGCCGCTCATCCCGACGCGCTACGGCGGTGCGGGGTCGTCGGAGGCCGAGCGCTCGGCAGGTTTCGAAGATGCGCGGCTGTCCTCGCACGTCGAGCACGACGCTTCCTTCGGCCCGGTCGCCCTCATCGTGGTCGACGTCCAGCGTGACTTCTGCGAAGGCGGGGCACTCGCCATCGACGGCGGGAACGAGGTCGCCGAAGGCATCGCCGCCTTGCTGCACTCGTCCCGCTCGGGGTACGCGGCAGTCGTCGCCACGCGGGACTGGCACGTGAACCCCGGACGCCACTTCGCCCAACCGGGAGAGGCACCCGACTACGTCACGTCGTGGCCGGTGCATTGCGTGGCGGGCAGCGCGGGCGCCGAGCTCCACCCGCTCGTCGCGGGTACGGACGTCGACGACGTCTTCGACAAGGGTGCCGAGAACGGGGCGTACTCCGGGTTCGAGGGGCGCGACTCCGAGGGATCGATGCTCGGTTCGTACCTTGCCGAGAGGGGCATCCAACGCATCGACGTCTGCGGGCTGGCAGCTGACCACTGCGTGCGGGCGACGGTGCTCGACGCGTGTCAGCTGGGTTTCTCGGTCCGTGTGCTGCTCGGTCTGACCGCCGGGGTGGCGGCCGACACGACGGAAGCCGCGCTCGCGTCGATGGTCGCGGCTGGTGCGGAGCTGTCGGGCGACGCCCTCGCCGGCTCGGTCCAGTCCGAACCACTCGAGAGTGCTGCGTCCGAAGACAGGTGAGTGCGCCTCAGCCTAGGCTCGGTCCTCTCGACGGGTTGCTCGTAGCCGACTTCTCGCGGGTCGTCGCCGGCCCTTACGCCGCGATGCTGCTCGGCGACCTGGGCGCAGACGTGGTGAAGGTGGAACGCCCGGGCTCGGGCGACGACACTCGCGGGTTCGGGCCGCCGTTCGTCGGCGATGGCGGCCAGACGAGCTCGTACTACCTCTCGATCAACCGCAACAAGCGCGCCGTCGCGTGGGACCTCGCGACGGCTGACGGCCAGGCCAAGGCCCGCGCGCTCGCCGAGCGCGCCGATGTCGTCATCGAGAACTTCAAGCCCGGCGGTGCCGCCAAGCTCGGCCTCGACTACGAGGAGATCGCAGCGACGAACCCCGGCGTCGTCTACTGCTCCATCTCGGGCTTCGGGTCGAGTGGCGAAGGGGCGCAGCTGCCTGGCTACGACTTCTTGGTGCAAGCCGTCGGTGGGCTGATGTCGATCACCGGCGATGGGGGACCGGAAGGCCAGCCCCGCAAGGTCGGAGTGGCGGTCGTCGACGTGCTGACTGCGCTGTTCGCCTCGAATGCCGTTCTCGCGGCGCTCGTCGAGCGCTCGGGTAGCGGGCGGGGCCAGCGGATCGAGGTGGACCTGCTCTCGACCTCGCTTGCGGCTCTCATCAACCAGGCGTCGACCTACCTCACGACAGGCTCGATCCCGCGTGCCATGGGCAACCGCCACCCGAGCATCGCTCCCTACGAGACGCTCGCCGCGGCGGATCGCCAGTTCGTCGTTGCCGTCGGCAACGACGGGCAGTTCGCCGCGCTCGCGAGAGTGGTGGGGAAGGAGCAGATGGGGACCGATGCTCGTTACGCGCGGAATGCGGAGCGGGTGGCGAACCGTGATGAGATGATCGCCGAGCTCGAAGGGGCACTCTCGACTCGACCGGCGGCCGAGTGGGTAGATCTACTGAATGCCGCTGGGATACCGAGTGGGATCGTGAACGACCTCGGCGAGGCCTTCGCGCTCGCTGAGAAGGTCGGGCTCTCGCCGGTGGTGCAGGTGACGAAGACCGGCGGCGCTCGGTGGCCGGCCTCGGACCCCGACCCGGGCGCTCAGGTGGCGAGCCCGATGCGCTTCAGCCGGACGCCCGTGACTTACCGGCTCCCACCGCCTCGCCTCGGCGAGCATTCGGCCGAGGTCGAGTCTCAGCTGGGGATCGATAGCGACCGGGATCCCCGCTGAGGTCGCTGCCATCGAGCCAGCCCGGCGCGTGGCGCTCAGCCCACGCGCGGGAGATCCGCCCGGTGAACATCGACTTGAGCTGCTCGGGACGGCCCAAGGCGACGGAGACGTGGCCGAGGACGAGAACGGTCAAGACCAGGTAGATCGTGTCGTGCGCGAGCGTCGCGCCCTGGGCCCAGTCGTTCGGGAAAGGAGGCGACCACCTCATGACGATGCCGGTGCCGATCATGACGAGCATGCCGCCGCCGAAGATGGCGGAGGAGAGTTTCTGACCGCCGTTGAACTTCCCGGCCGCGACCAGAGTGCGATCCCCTCGTCGGAAGTAGGCGAAGTCGTTGCGCTTCCAGCGATCGAGGCGTTTCAAGTCCTTCGCGAGGCGGGAGCGCCATGGTCCTGCGAGGCCGAAGAAGACGGGTCCGACGAGGGCGAGCCCGGCGATGACATGGATATTGACGATTGTCGCCCGGTGCCCGACGTCCAACATGAGCGACGGTATGTACAAGATCGTGCCGGTGACGATGAGTGTGAGGAGGAGGAGTGCCGTCGTCCAGTGCACGAGGCGCTCATTCAGATCGAAACGTGACACTTCTCCCGACACCCGCCCGCTGCCCTGTGGGGCCGTAGCCGGCGCGGTGCTCCCGCTCACGGCGCTATTCCGCCGATCCAAGCGTTGACCGGATAACCCCCGTCCTCCCAGTAGCCGGGCACGACCTCGTTCGTCACCTCGATTCGGTCGAGCCACTTGATCGACTTGTAGCCGTACATAGGAGCGACGTAGAGACGGACCGGGCCGCCGTGCTCAGGCGTGACGTCGTCGCCGATCATGCGGTCGGCGACAAGGACGTCGGGAAGACGTGCCTGCGAAAGCGTGAGGCTCTCGGTGTACTCACCGTCGCCCGAGAAGAAACGCAACGCCGTCGCCTTTGGCTGCACCCCAGCCGCGTCGAGGACAGCGGAAAGCTTCACTCCCTGCCAGTGAACGTTCGGCACCCGCCAGCCGGTCACGCACTGGAAGTAGTGGGCGAGGTCGGTGCGGGGCAACGTCGTGCGCAGGTCATCGAGCGAGAGCGAAAGGGGATGGTCGACCATTCCGTTCACGGTCAGGCGGTAGGTCTTCGGGTTGATCGTCGGGATGGTGCCGGTGATGGTGTAGATCCGGAAGCCGTTCGCTCCGGGAATGAGAGCGCCGAGCCCGCCGAGCGAGCTCGAGACCTTTGTCAGCGTGCCGCCGATCGCGTCGTCGACCCGCGCACCGATTGCGATGCCGAGCGCGCCGAATCCAACCAGTCCGAGCATCGTGCGGCGCCCGACGCGGGTGACCTTGTCGGGGCGCGTGCGAGCCGGGGTGGAGCTCGCCTCGTCGATGTCGAAGGGTCTCTCTGGCATGCCGTCGGGCTCGGTATTGCTCGTGGTCATCGGTTCCGTCTCTCGTGCGTGGCTCCGGCTGCGGCACAAGTGCTGTCCCATGGTCGCGCACTCGCGTTACGTCCGAAGGGCGCGGCGGGATTGCAGGCTGGGCAAATGGCCCGGTGGCTGGCTTGGTGGCTACCCGGGCAGGCCTGCCGGCGGTGACCCCACGCGGTCCTCGTAGCCTGGCATCGGCACGCGATAGCAACAGGCGTCGCAGTTCATCCGGGCATCACCGGCGACCGCCTCTTCGAACCGTTCGAGGACGAGTTGCGCAATATGCGCGTCGGGCCCGATCTCCTCGCCGAAGACGAGCGCGACCTCTCGGTGCGCTGATGCCCACTCGTTCGCCTCGTCTGCCATCCGGTCGACGAGAATGCCTGTGAACAGGAAGTATGGAACTACGGCGACCCTCGATGCCCCGAGACTGCGTACCCGGTTGAGTGCTTCGGCGACCGATGGTCGGGCGAGCGAGACGAAGGCGGGCTGGACCTCGTCGAGGGTCTCGTCGCCTCCGATGGATCGATGATCGGCTAGGAGGCGCGCTGCCTTGTAGAGATCGGCGTTTGCATCGGGGTCCGTCGAGCCCCGCCCGACGAGGACGATGGCGGTCTTGGTCGGCTCCGCCCGGCGTGGCAGGCATTGCACGGCCATGCGGGCTTTGGCCTCGATCGCCTCGAGGACGAGTGGGTGAACTCCAAGGTCACGGGCGTAGGCGAAGGGCACCTCGGGATGTCTGGTGCGGGCACGAGCGAGCGCGGCGGGCCCGTCGTCTTTCATGTGCCCCGCGCCGAGCAGCACGAGTGGCACTGCGACGACGCCCGCTGCGCCTTCCGCGACGAGTGTATCGATCGCCTCGTCGAGGCTCGGCGGAGCGAACTCGATCAGCCCGCTCCCAATCTGGAGGTGCGGTGCGGCAAGCTGCAAGACATCGGCGAACTGCCAGAACTGGGTCACTCCGGCCTCTGACCGGCTGCCGTGCCCGATGAGAAGGAGGGCGGGCTTACCGCTCAACGCTGCCTGCTGAGGGCGTTGACGATCGCGGCGGCCACGGCCGAGCCACCTCGCTCGCCTATGTTCGAGATCGAGGCGATGTGCGCGGCGCTCGTGCGTAGCCGCTCCTTCGAATCGGCCGCGCCGACAAAGCCAACCGGGACCCCGATCACGAGCGCCGGCCGGACCNNGCAGCCGATCGCGAAGATCGCGCCGTCGGGGTGAGCTTGCGCTGCCAACTGGATCGCGCGGGCGCTGAGCGTCAGGCCTGCCCCGTGCTCATGATCGCCGCTACGGGCCTGCTCGAGGAAGCACTTACTGCCGCGCACCCCGGCGCGCACCATCTCGACGTCAGTGATTACCGGTGCGCCTTGCGCGAGTGCCTGCACAGCATTGGCCGCGGCCTGCTCGTCGACGACCATCGTGTCTGCAAACGAGAGGTCTGCCGTCGCGTGGATGACCCGGGCGACGACCGCTCTCGTCAGCGGCGGAAGGTGAGAGAGGTCTATCCGCTCGGCGAGCCGCCGGAAGCTCTCCTCTTCGATCGGGTGGATCTCCGCCGCCGGCCGGCTCATGAGGCGATCCCTGCCGGAGGTCTCGGCTCCACGAGGGCGCCTCGGGGGCAGATCTCGATGCACTCGCCACACGACGTGCACGAAGCGGCGATGACGATGGGGCGGCGGGGCGCCGGCAGGAGGGCGCGTTCGGGACAGGTGATGATGCACGCGCCGCACGCGGTGCAACTCGCAAGCACCTCGATCGGGGCCACTCGAGGGCTCACTCGGACGCCTTCCGCCGGTAGCCGCGCGGCGTCACCATCCGGCCCCCGATGACCCTTGTACTCGACGAGCCGATGACTACGCACGTCGTCATCCCTACCAGCTCGGGGTCAAGCTCGGCGAGTGTGGTCAACGTGATCTGCTCTCCCGGCCTACCGACGTCGGTGACGATTCCGACCGGAGTCGAGCCCGGCCTAGCCCCGAGCAGAAGCTCGCAGACGGCCTGGAGGTGCCAGTGGCGTTGCTTGGACCGAGGGTTGTAGAGCGCCACGACGAGATCGGCGTCCCGCGCCGCCTCGACGCGGGATCTGATCAACTCCCATGGAGTGAGCAGGTCCGAGAGTGACAACATGAGGTGGTCGTGAGCGAGCGGAGCCCCGAGCCGGGCGGCCGCCGCCAAGGCGGCCGTGATGCCGGGGATCACCTCGATGGGGAATCCCGGCGCGTCGCCGGCCTCTTCGAAGACGAGCGAGGCCATCGCGTAAACGCCGCTGTCCCCGGAGCACACGACGGCGACCGATCGGCCTTCGCGGGCACGCTCGACTGCGAGGCGGGCTCTTGCTACCTCCCCGCCGATGGGGGAGCCGCACAAGTCCTGTGACGGTCTGAGCGCGTCGGCACACTGCGCAAGGTACCCATGAAACCCGATCACGGTGTCGGCGTTGCGCAGAGCAGCGCTGGCGTCCGGTGCCCTTAGACCGGGTCCGCCTGGCCCGAGCCCGACGAGCGTGATCCGGCCCGGTGCGTGTAGGCGTCGCGCGATGGCGACAGTCGCGTGAGGAGAGCTGCGCTTGGTGACGACGAGATTGGCGCCCGGCCCAGCAGCTAGGAGAGCAGCGGCTTCCGCCACGCTCGGCGTACCGACGGCGTTGTTGACCGTGCTGCTCGGTGTTGGCACTTGGACTGCTGCAAGAACACTTGCGGGATAGGCCGTGACGCCGAGCCCGAGTCCCTCGACAGCGGGATGGGTGCGCCGACGGTCGATCGTCGCGACTTCCGATACCGCCGCTCGATTGAGGCCTGCTTCTGCCAGGGCTGTCTCTAACAGGGCGGCTACCTCGTCCGGTGGTGCGTCAGTCGATGTGCCGATGCCGGCCACGAGCGAGAGTGGGCAGAGAGTGACGGTGAGAGGGCGGTCAGCGATGAGCTCGTCGGAGAGGATGATTCGCGGGCTCTCGCCGTCGCCGTCGGGATCGCCCGCCGACCGAGTTGCCGCCACCAGCACGTCAGGCAGGACCCACCCGAGGCGGCGTTCCAGAGCCGGGCGGACCCCGTTCAACATGGCCGCTGTCACGCCGGCTACGTCCCCGCTCGCGACCATCGCAGGCAACTGGTCGAGGGACGCCATAGAACTGGAATCCGTTGCCGTGGTGATCACCGGCTCGGCTCCGAGTGTTGCGGCGACCTCCCGTGCGAGAGCGTTCGCTGAGCCGGCATGCCCACCGAGCACAGCAACCACGTGTCGCCCGGCCTCGTCGATGCAGACGATTCCAGGGTCGGTTGCCTTGTCCGAGAGCAAAGGAGCGATGATCCGGACAGCGGCTCCCACCGCAGCGACGATTACGAAAGCGTCGACCTCGTTCCACCTCTCACGAACAGTTGCCGCCAGCTCGCCGTGACTCCGTTCGTACGGAAGGCGTGAGGAAAGAGCGCGCCCGGCCTCGGTCACCGAGACGGCGAGCACCCTCACGCGGCACCCGATGTCGGGTCCGGGCCCGGGTCCGGGCCCCAGCAGACAAAGACCGGATCGAGGGAGTGGTCGGGCAGCGCTCCGTCAGGAAGCGTCGTGCCTCTGCTGGCCGAGATCTGCACCAGATTCCCGAGCCGGGTTGCGCCCGCGACCGCCCGGTCCATCGAGGCGTAAGTAGCCACGACACGGCCGCCGGCAGACAGGCGAGCGAGCACCTCGTCGAGTACGTCAATCCCACCACCACCGACGAAGACGCGGTCGGGACGCGGGAGTTCCGAGAGGCAGGCCGGAGCCTCGTCGTTGACAACCTCGATCGCCACGCCCTGTCGGTCGGCGTTGCGGCGTATCCGCTCCGCGTCCTCGGCACACCGCTCCACCGCGACCACCTGCAATCCTCCGGAGAGTGACGCTGCCTCGATGCCGACGCTTCCCGAGCCGGCCCCGACGTCCCATAGGACGCCAGTCGGCGGCAGCTCGAGGTGCGCGAGGCAGATCGCTCGCACCTCTGACTTCGTGATCATCCCGTCCCGGTGCTCGAACGAAGCCTCCAGCCGGCCGAAACCTCCCGCCGCGCGACTTGAGGCCGCCGCCGTTGACAGCACCGGCGAGCCGGCCACACCCGACCCGTTCCACAGAAGGACGACGCTGAGCGGAGAGAATTTTCCACCGGCCAACCACCTGAGGTCACCGCTCTCGACCCGCTCCTCAGGGGACCCGAGGTCGGACGCGACAGCAGCATGGTCGTAACTGATCCCGCCGGCAACGAGTGCCGCGCCGAGCCTCTCAGGCACCGCATCTGGCCCCGTCAAGACCGCAGCCTTCTCCGAGCCGCGCAGCGCATCGATGGCTGCGTCGAGCGGGCGACCGTGCGCCGAGACGGCGATCGCGTCGTCCCACGGCAGGCCGACGCGGCCAAAGGCGACTGCGATGGACGAAGCCGCTGGGCGCACCTTCACCACGTCGGGCCCGAGACGGTCGGCGAGTGCCCGGCCAATCCCGAAAAAGCCAGGGTCGCCGGTCGCGAGCACCGCAACGGTCTTGCCGGCGCGCTCGGCTTCCTCTATCTCCGATACGACAGCGGCGATGTCGCCTGTGATCGGCACGATCCGGGCACTTTCTCGCAACAGCGCGCTCATCTCGGCTGAGAGCCTGCTCGGCGCGACAGCCACAAGATCTGCGCCGGCGATGAGCGGCAAGTAGCTCTTCAGCCACGAGGGACCCTCGTCGATCGGGATGCCGATCACCGTCACCGTCACCGCGACGACCTCACGCCTCGGCCCGCGCAAGCACCTGCTTGCCCTCGAAATCCGACATCCATACCGACACATCTATCTTGCCCTTGGTGTGGGTCAGGCAGGACGCTCGTGCACGCTCGGTCAGGAGCTGCAATGGGCGAATGTCGCCGCGCTCGATGCATACCTCGGCGAAGTGTCGCGCGGTGGCTGTCTCGGTCGCAGCGGCCACGAGATCCGGCGCGGCTCCTGCCTCCCGCGCGACCTCGGCCAGTAGGTCAGTGTCGACGTCGGTCCGGTGGAAGTGGGTCATCATGACGCCGCTTGCGAGTTTGGTCAGCTTGCCCGCCATGGCCACGAGGTGGCAGCCCGTCATGCCGCCAGCAGCAATCCGCCGCAGGGCGATGCCGGTGAAGTCGCCGACCTCGACGAAGCACACGGGGTCGATGCTCGGTAGCAACGACATGGCGAGCGTCTCGGAACGGTGGCCGGTGGACAGCACGGCGTGGGTCTCGCCTTGCGCGGCCGCGACGTCGATCTGTTGCACCACCGACGCCCGGTAGGAGGCGGTGGAAAACGGCCGGACGATGCCGGTCGTCCCGAGGATCGAGATGCCACCGATGATGCCGAGCCGGTCGTTGGTCGTCTCCTCGGCCATCGCCTCTCCTCCCGGCACAGAGAATGTGACTGCGAGAGGCCGGTCCGTCACCTCTGACAAGGCCAAAAGGATCATGCGGCGCGGCACCGGGTTGATGGCGGGATCACCCACTGGCAGGCCGAGCCCAGGCTTGGTGACGACGCCGATGCCAGCCCCGGCCCGCAGCTCGGTCTCGCCGGCCCCCTCGGGCGCCCACGCAACAGCCGCGGTCATGTGCGCCCCATCGGTGCAGTCCGGATCGTCGCCCGCGTCCTTCACGACCGCCGCGACGGGCGCGACCGGCCCATCGGGCATCTCCACCGGGAACGAGACCCGCTTCCCGCCCGGGAGCTCGACCTCGACCACATCGGGCAAGTGGCCCGAGGTCAGACCGATCGCTGCCGCCTTGGCAGCAGCGGACGCACAAGTCCCCGTCGTCCAACCGGTTCTCAGGCCGCGGCGCCGGGCGGCGACCTCCTCGCTCAGCTCCGGCTCGTAGGTGCTCACCGCAGGCCGGCGCCGCGCCGTCCCGCCGGCCGCCCGGCTGTCGAGCCCGAACGGGACCGCTTGCGGAAGGCGTGCGCGTAAGCGGGCGAGTAGAGGTGGCTCCGGGCAGCGTCCTGCTCGCCAGTCGGTCGTAGCGTCTCGCCAACGAGCACAAGCACGGTCCGTGTGGCACCTGTTGAGGTGATGGCGGCCGCCAGCTCGCCGACCGTCGTTCGCAGTACCTGCTCGTCCGGCCAGGTTGCCCGTACGACGACCGCAGCGGGCGTCGCCTCGGTATAGGCACTCCCCGGTCCGAGCAGTTCGGCCTGCAGCTCCGCCGGCCTCGCCCCCGCAAGAAACACAGCCGTCGTCGCCCCAATCGCCGCGAACGCCGCCAGCGTCTCGCGCTCGGGCATGGATGCCTTCGTCCTGCCAGGGAGGCGGGTGATCACGACGCTCTGAGAGAGCTTCGGGATCGTCAGCTCACGGGCCACCGCGGCTGCTGCGGCCGCGAGCGAGCTCACGCCGGGCACGATCTCGAAGTCACGCTCATGCGCCGCGCACCAGTCGATCTGCTCCTGGATCGCCCCGTAGATCCCCGGGTCACCTGAGTGCAGCCGCACGATACGGCGCCCGGCGCCCGCCTCGTATATCCCGAGCACGTCCTCGAGCGTCATGACGGCTGAGTCGTGCACGACCACGTCGGCGCCCGCGTGCTCGAGCAGCGCCTCTGGCACGAGTGAAGAGGCCCAAATCACGACATCTGCTCGGCGGAGACGATCTGCCCCTCGTAACGTGATCAGGTCCGGCGCGCCGGGCCCCGCCCCGACGTAGCTGATGATTCCTCCTACCTCACCCATCGCTCCGCTCCCGTCTCACCGGAGGGACTATGACCGTCGCGAGGTAGGTCGCCGGCTGGTCCCCCGCCTCGCTCACCGGTTTCAACTGCTCGCCCGGCAGGCCGAGGAGCTCGCCGAACACAGCGCCCTCGGAGCGCCCGGCCTTGTCGAGCAGCCGGGCGATCTCCGGCAGGTGGCGACCGCCTTTGTAGACGACGACTGCGGCTTCGGTGTCCTCGATCGCCCTCGCGACATCGGCCACGCCGTCGAGTGCGGTGACGAGGGCAAGCCGCTCAGTCCCGTCGAGCACCACGACCCCGGCACGGGAGGCCAGTTCCTGGAAGGCCATGATGCCTGGGACGGTCTCGACGCTCAGATCCGGCACGTGCCGGCGCAGCGCGTCAACGAGCGATGAGAAGGTTGAGTAGACGTTCGGGTCGCCGAGTGTGACGAAAGCGACGTGGTCCCCGGCTGCAAGGGCGGGTAGCA
This sequence comes from Acidimicrobiaceae bacterium, assembly GCA_003136185.1. Lineage (GTDB taxonomy): Bacteria > Actinomycetota > Acidimicrobiia > Acidimicrobiales > Bog-793 > Palsa-601. The sequence continues at coordinate 11,277 of PLDN01000109.1, forward strand.
GCTGTTCAGCTGCGGCCTCGTGGGACGCCTGGCGGGAGGCTCCCATATCGAACACGAGGCGCTCGATCGGGACTTCCGGAGCGGCCTGGCGGACGATGGTCTCTGCCCGGCCGATCGCGTCGAGAGCGGTGGTCGGCGCTATTACCCGATCTGCCCCGTGGAGGACTCGGAGCGCTCTCGTCGTGAGCAACTCAGGATCGCCTGGACCGACGCCGACGCCGGTCAGGCGGCCTTCACGTGGTGAATCAGGACGCGACACGGTGACCACCCTACGACGAGGTGCCGACCCGGGCCTCAGCGGCGGCCCGGACGAAACGCTCGGCAACCTCAACATCCGCCCCGAGGTGCAGGTGGAGGTAGGTCGCGAGCAGCGTCTCGGTCGCGAACCNNGCGCGTCCCTTGCCGTCCCGAGAGCTCGAGGGCCTCACCACCGGGCTCGCAGGTCGAGTAGTGGAACTCGTGGCCTCGGAGCTCCGTCCCTTTGGCTGCTACCGGATTGTCCACAAGGACCTTGGCGCGCCGGTACCCGAGTGTCAGCCGCCGCGTCATTTCGCCACGAGTACTGACCACACCGCCGAGTGAGCGTGACCCGAGCGACTCGGCGAGCCACAGGAGCCCACCGCATTCGGCCCAGACCGGCATCCCGCCGACGACCCGCTGTTTCACCTCCTCGAGCAGGGACCGATTCTCTGCCAACTGATCGGCGAAGACCTCGGGAAAGCCTCCGCCTGCGTAGAGCGCCGCTGTGCCGTCCGGCAGGCGGTCGTCGCGTACGGGATCGACCGAGACGATCTCCGCACCGGCTTCTTGCAGACGCTCGGTGTTGTCTGGGTAGACGAAGCTGAAGGCCTCACCTCCGGCCACGGCGATACGGACGGGCCGGTTGGTTTGCGGCAAAGCCGGTGCGAGTGCTTCGTACCCGACAGACGCCGCCGTGCCCGCCAGTCGCACGATCGCGTCGAGATCCACCGATCGCTCGATAGCTGCTCCAAGTCTCTCGAGTGATCGCGCTATCTCCTGCGGCCTCTCGACGACCGGGATCAGGCCGAGATGACGGTCGCGCCACTCGAACGAGTCGTCTCTGCGCAGGCACCCGATGACCTCGGTGCCGAGCGGTTCGAGTGCCCGCCGGAGCCCGTCCTCGTGAGCGTCGGAGCCCACACGGTTCAAGATGACGCCCCGAATGTGAACATCCGGGCTGAGCGTGGAGTAACCGTGCACGAGTGCTGCGACCGACTGGCTCATTGCGGACGCATCGATCACGAGGACGACCGGCGCCTCGAGCGTGCGGGTAACGGCCGCGGTGCTCGCAGTTGGGAGCTCGCCGGTCGGCACCTCCTCCGACGCGCCGTCGAAGAGCCCCATGACTCCCTCGACGACGAGAAGGTCGGTGCCTGCGCCGGCACGTCCTGCGAGTGGAACAATCGCCTTCTCACCGCAAATCCAGGCATCGAGGTTCCGCGACGGACGTCCCGTCGCCAGAGTGTGGTAGCCGGTGTCGATGAAGTCTGGCCCGACCTTCGCCGCTCCGACCCTGACGCCCCTGTGTCGCAACGCGGCCATGATGCCGGTCGCGACGGTCGTCTTGCCGACTCCCGAATGCGTACCCGCGACCATGACGCGGGGGCCGAGCGTGCTCAGTACTCGATTCCCTTGCGAGCCGTGATGCCGCGTTCGTAGGCGTGCTTCACCTTGCGCATCTCGGTGACGGTGTCGGCGATCTCGATGATGGCGTCAGGTGCGTCGCGCCCTGTGAGCACGACGTTGGTTCTCGGGCTGCGCGCCTTCAGGCCTTCCACGACGTCCTCGACGGGCACCCAGCCGTATTTCATGGCGTAGGTAACCTCGTCGAGGATGAGAAGGTCGAAGTCGCCTGAGGCGAGTTTCTCGCGGGCCACCTCCCACGCGTGCCGGCCCTTTGCTGCCGTCTCGTCGAGATCGGTCGACTCCCAAGTGAAGCCGTCACCGAGCGTGTGCCACTCGATCCCAAGGTGATCGGCCAGCTTGCGCTCGCCGGTCTTCCATTTGCCGCTCTTCACGAACTGGACGACGCCGACCGTCCAACCCCGAGCCCATCCCCGACCCATCACGCCGAACGCGGCGGAGGACTTCCCCTTGCCGTGACCAGTGTTGACGAGGATGAGCGAGTCGCGTGGCACGCTCGAACGGTATCGAATGGCGGGACGCTCCGGTACCGTGACCCATATGCGCATGCGACAACTCGGTAATTCCGGCCTCACCGTCTCGATCATCGGGCTCGGCGCCAACAACTTCGGTTGGCGTCTCGACGTCGAGAAGTCTCGTCCTGTGATCGAGGAAGCGATCGAGTCGGGCATCAACTTCATCGACACCTCCGACAGCTACGACACAGGCAACTCCGAGACGATCCTCGGCGAAGTCTTGAAGGGACGCCGCGAGGACGTGGTGATCGCCACCAAGTTCGGCTCCAACATGGGCGGCTCGAACGGTCCGGATTGGGGAGCGCGGGCCTCCAGGCGGTACGTCCACCGGGCCGTTGAGGCGTCGCTCCGCCGGTTGCAGACCGATTGGATCGATCTGTACCAGCTCCATCGCCTCGACGGCGTGACTCCGCACGAGGAGACGCTCGACGCCCTCGACGACCTCGTCCGCCAGGGCAAGATCCGTTACGCCGGGTCGTCCAACTTCTCGGCATGGCATGCGACCGAGGCGGACTGGATATCAAAGACCCGCGGCATCACTCGTTACGTCTCAGCTCAGAACCACTACTCGTTGCTCGAGCGGACGATCGAGCTCGACCTCATCCCGACCTGCATTGCTCACGGTATCTCGGTGATCCCGTACTTTCCCCTCGCAAACGGCTTGCTGACCGGCAAGTGGAAGCGGGGCGACGCGGCTCCGGAGGGCAGCCGGCTCTCAGGGCGCAACGCTCCGAGTGACCAGGCATTCGATGTCATCGAAGGATTGACTTCTCTTGCTGAGCAGGCGGGCATCAGTCTCACCGAGCTTGCCCTTGCAGGTCTCGCGGCCCAGCCGGCCGTCGGTAGCGTGATCGCGGGTGCTACCTCGGCCGAGCAGGTGCGCTCCAACGCCGCCGCGGGAGACATCGGGCTCTCGCCGGACGTGTTGGCTGAGGTCGATCGGATCGCATTGGCTCTCCGCTGAGTTACAGCGTGCGCACGATGGTGCGACACCTGCTCAACCTGCGGACGGTCCGAGTCCCGGGCGGATTGGGCGAACCTAGACCGAGCAGCTACAGCGCGAGATGGAGCCGGAGCGCCTCGTCAAGCGCGACAAGAAGGCCAGGCGGTACAACGCCTACGCGGGCTCCGATGCGCTCGACGGCAACCGACCTCACCTGTTCTGCCTGCGCCTTCGAGTCACGCTCAAGCCCGGTCTCCGAGGCCCGCAGAAGCACCTGAAAGGGGTAGACGCGCTCGGTGTTCGATGTCGCAGGGACCACCGTGACGACCCCCCGTCCGAGGAGCTCGGCCGTGCCATTTGCTCCGTCATTGCTCACGATCACAGCTGGCCGCCTCTTGTTGGCCTCGGCACCGCGAACGGGATCGAGGTCGACGAGGCGGATTTCGCCTCGTCGCATCAGCTGAGTCCGTCGCTAGTCGTTGATTCCCAGAGATCAGCTTCCTCTTTCGACCACTCGTCCCACGCCTCTTCGTAAGCGGGACCGAGCTCGGAAGCCCTCAGCAGTCGAACAGCCTTGTGCACGACGGCGGAGCGCGAGGCGAATCCCTGCGAGTTGGCGTAGGCGTCGAGGAAGTCCACGTCCTCGTCGGGAAGGCTGACGCTGACTTTCATACTTAGATACTACTTCGAGTAGTACGAACGGAGCAAGGCATCCACCACAACCGATCCGCCCAGGATCACTCAGCTGCTTCGACGGGCCTGGCCCACAGGAGTCGTCGGTGCTCCGAAGATCCTCGGGCGATGAGATAGCCCCCCAAAGTCCGTCCACCACGTGATGGATAGCGTCCAGTTGTGGTGCTCTGTCACGGTCGTAGGCCCGGACGGCGTCGAGCTCGCTTGCTGGGTGCTCGAGGGGCCGGGCGCTCCGGATCTCGGAACGGTAGACGGCGTCGCCCGCCTGGCGCTCTGGCGAGGCGCCTCGGAGGCGGCATCCTCCTCGCCGAGGTCTCGCCTTCGCTGCGAGCGATCCTCGAACTGGCCGGCTTAAGGCTCGAGGTGGAGGGGCAGGTCGAACTCGGGGAAGAGCCGCTCGGCGTCCAAGAATGCCAAGAAGAAACTCATCTCGATGATCTTCCCACCTGAGATCTCGAGCACCTGCAGCGCCCAAGGCGCGTAACCGCCGGCCGGGTCCGGCCGGTACTGTCCGAACGCTGGCTTGCCGTTGGCCGAGGTGGGCACCAGCCGCGATCCCCGGCAGCCGCTTGGCCCGGGTTGGACCATCCAGCGGCCGATGTTGGCCGCCCCCCTGAGCCACATGGCGAACGGCGGCATCGACTGCACGGCGTCCTCCCGCAGGAGCGTGACCAGCCGCTCGATGTCGTAGCGCTCGAAAGCGTCGACGTAGCGCTCGAGCAGCTCAGCGTTGGCGCCGTCGAGGGCGTCGGATTGGGGCTCGGATGGAAGCGCGCGGAGCGTGGCGCGCGCCCGTTGCAGGGCGCTGTTGACAGCGGGCACGGTCGCGTCGAGGAGCTCGGCAACCTCGGACACCTGCCAGCGCAGCACCTCGCAGAGGATCAGCGCGGCGCGCTGACGGGCGGGAAGGTGCTGGAGGGCGGTGATAAAGGCGAGGCGGATCGACTCGCGGTAAAGAGCGATCTCGGCGGGATCGGCGCCCATAGGCTCAACACGGGCGTCGGGGATCGGAGTCACCCACATGGCTTCGGGCAGCATCGGCCCGAGCAGAGACTCCTCGGGGGGCGAGGCCGGGCCTATCTCCATCGGCCGCGCCCGGCGCTGGACTTGGCGGTGCATGTCGATGCATACGTTGGTGGCGATGCAGTAGAGCCACGAGCGCACGCTGGAGCGTCCCTCGAACCCCTCGGCGCTGCGCCAGGCTCGCAGCATCGCCTCCTGGACGGCGTCCTCGGCCTCGAAGCCCGAGCCGAGCATTCGGTAGCAGTAGCCGGTCAGCTCCCGGCGGAACAGCTCAAGGTCGGACTGGACCGTCGGGGTCCCGCGCACAGCCACAACATCGCATCCTACCGAGGGGATCTCGAGCGCGGCGTCTGCCATCGATGATCGCCCAGCAGCCCTGCAAGGATGGCGCCGTGAGTGAGCAAGTCGCCGACCCCACCGTCGGCACGGACGGGGAAGCGTCGGTGTGGCCGATGTGGGTGCTCGCCTTCGTGATCATGATCGACCAGGCCGACCAGAACATCCTTCGCGGCGCCGCCACCCCGATCCAGCACGCCTTCCACCTGAGTGACTTCGACCTCGGCGCGCTGCTCTCGTGCTACACGATCGCCAACGGAGTCGTCAGCGTTCCGGCGGGCTATCTCGCCGATCGCTGGGTCCGGCGAAAGGGGATCGCGGGGACACTCGTCGTCTGGTCGGGCCTTACTGCCCTGACAGCGGCCGCGTGGAACTTCGGCGCGCTCGTCGCGGTCCGGTCGGCTCTCGGGTTCGGGCAAGCCCTGAGCGAACCCTCCTCATCAAGCTTGCTGTCGGACCTCTACCCGCTGCGCCGTCGCGGTCACGCTTTCTCGGCCCAGCAGTGCATGTCCTTCGTCGGCTTCGGCGTTGGTCTCGGCCTCGGGGGAGTGGTCGCGGCGTGGGCGGGGTGGCGGGTTGCGTTTCTATTGGTAGGCGCTCCGGGAGCACTGATCGCGTTCGCCGTCTGGCATCTCCACGAGCCGGCCCGAGGCGAAGCCGACTTCGGCGCCTCCGCGTTCGTGACCGAGGTCCGACCGAGATCCTCCTTGGGTGCGATGTTGAAGGGATTGGCAGCGGACTACCGGACTATCTCGAAGATCAAGACCCTGCAGTTCGCTCTGGTCGGCGTGTCCGCTCTTTTGTTCACGGTGACGGCAGTGGCTTCGGCGCTTCCGCAGTTCTACGAGCACCAACTCGGGCGGTCGACGACGCAAGCGGCGTTGTTCACGGGGATGTTGATCGTCGTCGCAGGCGTTCCAGGTGTGTTGGTGGGAGGGAGAGTTGCCGATCGTCTCGCTCCCAAGATCGAGGGCGGCCGCATGGCCGTCCCCGCTGTGTGCTTACTCGTGGGCGAGGTCATCTTCCTCGCCTCGCTCGCCCACATCCCCTTCGCCGCCGTCTTTGGCCTGGAGCTCATCGGAACGTTCATCCTCACAATGGCGGTGCCGGCGTTGAAGGCCGGCATCTCTGATGCGCTGCCTGCCCAGATCAGGGGATCAGGCTTCGCTTTGTTCAACATCGTCTCGGTCATCGCCGGGCAAGCCGCCGCGTCGGTCGTGGTGTTCTCGATCGCCGGCGCGCTCGGCAACGACTACCGCAGCGCACTGCTTGCCGTTGGACCTGGGATCGCAGGCGGGGCGCTCGTGCTGTTGCACGCCCGCAAGTACCTCGACCGTGACGTCGCGAGGATCGCCGAGATCGTCGCGCGCGGGCTTGAGGCAGCCTCAGCCGGGCGGCCGGAAGCGGGATAGCCCCGGGTGGGCCTGTACTTGCCCAAGAAACGAACCCGTCCCGACTCCCTCCCGCCGCCCCCTCACGGACTTGGCCCCTCGAGCACGCCCGGGTTCAAGATCGAGCCGGGGTCGAGCGCCCTCTTCACGCGCGCCATGAGGTCCAGCGTGCCGGGCGGTCTCGCGGCGGCCAGCCAGCGATTCTTCGCGACGCCGACGCCGTGCTCGGCTGAGATCGAACCACCGAGGTCGAGGACGAGCTCGATGACTGCGTCGTCGGTCACGTAGTCATCAGGTGGCGGCCCGATGACGTTGACATGCACGTTCCCGTCCGCCACGTGGCCCCAGACGATGAGCTGGGCTCCCGGGCAGACCTCCCCGACGGCGCCCGGAAGTGCGTCGAGCAGCACAGGCAGGCGGGAGGGCACGACGGCTACGTCGAGCTTGTGAGGGATGCCCAGCGTCGCGACGGCCTCGGTGTGACGTTCACGGTAGGCCCACAGCCTTGCCCGCGAGGGCGAGTCCGCGCCGACCGCGGCGGCTAGGACCCTGTCGTCGGCGAGTGCTTCGGCGAGCTCGTCGGTCGGGTCCTGCGACGAAGCCGCCTCCACGGTCAGCCAGGCCGTGGCTCCCTCCGCCAAGCCGATGGGCTCGGGCAGGCCGGCATGCTCGCAGACGAGCCGCATGCCGTCGACGAGCGTCAGCTCAGCTGCTTCGAGGGAGGACAGGGATCGCAGCGCTCCCGTGACGAGGTCGACGGCGACGTGAGCGTCGGGGAGCGCAACAAGGGCCGCGACCCGGTGGCGCGCGAGCGGCTCCATCCACAGCATCACGCGGGTGACGACAGCCAAGGTGCCTTCGCTACCCGCCAACAACGCCTGAAGGTCCCAGCCGACGTTGTCCTTCACGAGGCCGCTCATGTGCGAGACGATCGTCCCGTCTGCAAGTACCGCCTCGAGCCCGGCGACCCGCGCACGCATCGATCCGTAGCGGAAGACGTGGAGCCCGCCGGCGTTCGTGGCCACCATGCCTCCGAGCGTCGCCGAGTCTCGAGCGGCCAGGTCGATGCCGAGGTGGAAGCCGGCCAGGCTCGCCGCCTCTTGCGCGGCGGCGAGCGTCGTGCCGGCTCCTGCTCCGAGCAGACGCGAGGCCACGTCGAGCTGGTCGACACCCGCGAGGCGCCGCATGTTGAGCACGAGCTGAGGGCGGTCGCTCTCACCATCTGCGCGCGGTACCGAGCCGCCGACCAAGCCGGTGTTACCCCCCTGTGGGATCACCGCCGCCCCGTGCCGCCCGGCGACGATGAGGATCGCGGCGACCTCCTCGGCGCTCGCGGGCCGTACGACCGCGACCGCCGCCCCGGAGTACCGGCCGGTCCAGTCCGTCGTGAACGATGCGACGAGCTCCTGGTCGGTCAGGCAGTTTGGGGCACCGACGACCGCTTCGAGCTCCGAGGCCAAGCTGGCGTGACTCGCGGTGCCAGGGTTCATCCGGCCAGCACAGGCAACTCGATCGTCCCGTGCCCGATGACGCGCACCGCACCCGAGACGACGACGGTCTCGCCCTCGACGCGCCCGTAGAGGCGGCTCGGCGATCCCATCTCGATGCCTTGGTCGATGACGATCGAGCTGAGACCGAGCTGGCGGTGGGCGAAGGCCGTGAGGGGGCCGGCCGCCGATCCGGTGGCTGGGTCCTCGCCACCGGCGACCTGTGGTGTGAAGCAGCGTGCCCGCCAGGCACCGTCCCCGAGGTGGGCGACGACGTAGCACGTGATCACGCTGTGGCCGACGCCTTCGAGCGCCGCGAGAATCCCAACGAGGTCGGGTGACGGGCGTGACAGCACTTCCACGTCCCGGACGGGCAGGATCAGCGTGGGCAAGCCGGTCGAGATGACCGTCGCCTCGAGCGTCGGGTGCCGGTCGTCAGCGTTCAACCCGAGCGCTTCGAGGACAGGCCCGGGGTCATGGTCCCCCAAGTGTTCCGGCGGGTTCTGGGTGAGGTCGACCGTTCCTTTCGAACCGTCCGGCTCCAAGTCCACCACGAGCTCCTGGATGCCGGCCATTGTCTGTTGGGTGAGCCGTGCCGACGACCGCCCCTTGGCTAGCGCCACGGCGGCTGCCGTCCCGAGAGAAGGATGGCCGGCAAAGGGGATCTCGCCTGCCACCGTGAAGATGCGGTGGCGGTAGTCGGCCGGACCTTCCGTCGGAGTCTGGACATAACTCGTCTCCGACAGTCGCATACGGGTCGCGAACGCCGCCATAGTCGCCGTTGCGATCGAATCCGCCTCGTGCACAACCGCGTGGAGGTTGCCTTGCAGTGGGGCCTCGGCGAACACCTCGAGCCAGGTGATGGGGAACTGGGCCATCTCCGCACGGTATCGCCGCCGCAAGGCACGCGAGACTGCTCACATGTCAGTCGCGCAACGCTCGCGAGTGCTCCTGTTGGCTGCGGGCGCCCTCACCCTCGGTGGCACGTGGCTTGGCGCCCATCCGTCCGCCCGCTTGACGAGCCAGGTCACCCAACCGGCTCCTCCGGTATCAGCGAGCGCTTTCCACATCGAGCCTGCCGGGGTCACACCGACCGACGCCGACGGGCTGATCCCCAATCCGAAGACGCCGACCGGCCGCGCCCCCGGGGATGTCTCGCGCTGCAATCGCACGGCCGACTCCGCGAGGGGAGCGACTTCGGCCTCAGTCAACGCGCTCATTAAGTCGAAGGAGAACTCGATCACGAGCCGCTACGTGATCTGTCTTACTGGCACGTTCACCTCGCCGATCCACGTGTGGTCGAAGTGGTCCGCGGCACTGCTGGTGATCGAGGCAGAGCCGGGCAAGACCGCTCACCTCGCTCTCGGTGAGGTGAAGCCCTCCGACCCCAACCCGAACGACCACGATGGGGGCGACACCGGTGGCGTCGATATCACGGACACGCGCGATGTCGAGGTCGAAGGTCTCGACATCTCCGGCTACTGGGCGGACGGCCCGGACTACGCGCCGACGGGGATCCTCGTGACGGTGCGCCAGAGCACGCAGACGAACCAGGCGAAGACTCCGCACGAGTCGGTGTGCTACTTGAAGGGCGATCGCACTTGCAGCGACATCTACCTGATCGACGACAAGATCTCAGGGATCGCGAACCGCGCCGACGAGGTGTCGGACGTCCGGAAGGACTGCAACGACGGTGATGTCGGCGCCTTCGGGATCGCTGTTCTGTCCTACGGGAACGATGAGGCGCACGCCCTCCAACACGTCGTCATCGAGGGTGACACCGTCGATCACACGAGGACCGGCCAGAGCGAGACAGTAACCGTCAACGGCGACGTGCAGGACTTCCTCGAGGCCGACGACAGGGTCTACGACACCGACAACATCGGTATGGACGCCATCGGCTGGGAGGAAGGCACCGACCAGGCGCGCGAAGGCCTCATCACCGGCAACACGGTCGCGAACGTGGACACCTATGGCAACCACTCCTACGGGAGGTGGGTCGACGACTCCTGCGCGAACCTGGCCGAGAATGCGGCCGGGATCTACGACGACGGGGCCTCCTACATCTGGATCAGCGACAACACCGTCTACAACACCGATCAGGGCATCGACGCAGACGTCGAGACTCCGAAACGAGCCACCGACCACATCCTCGTCAGCGACAACAAGGTGTTCGACGGTCCCGGTACGAGCCTTCGGTCCCCGAGCACCGGCTCGAACCCGCCGGGGGTGCCGGGCAAGTCGACGGATGCCGGTCACGCGTTCGACGCTTTCTACGTCGATTCCTACGGCGCCGGCTCGATGATCGAGGACGTCTACGCATACGGCAACAGGTTCTCGAACGAGAGCCAGTTCTACGGGGCGTCGAAGGCACAGGACGCTCCGGTCGTCGACATCGCCGGCCGGTACGGGGACATCATGCTGTGGGACAACACGATCCTCGGCTACGGCGCGGCCGACAAGCTGAATCCGCTGTTCGAGATCGACAATCAGCCCGTGAAGTCAGCGCCGGACGTCTTCGACTGCACCGACTACGGCCGGCTGTCGACCGCGAGCTCGGGCGCCGGGAACTTCGACGACCCGGGCGACACCTACCTCGGCCTACCGGCCTGGCAGGCCCACAACGGCCACGGCTACGACGCCCACAGCACCCTCGGATCGACGAGCTGCGAAGCGGCCGTGGCCTAGGTCGCGGCGCCTCCTCACAGTCCCGCTCCGCTAATCGGCTTCGGGGTTCTTCGGCGTGCCGGTAGCCTTGTTCGAGTGCGACTGGTCCGGCTCGGTGGAGCCGTGCGACGGGTGGTCGTTGCTCCTCGCCCGGCGCTTGCGGGTCCGAAGGATGCTGTCGCGTGGCTTCCGAACGGTGAGCTCACGATGCTGCCGGCGACTCCCTTGCGGCGCGGTGACTCGAGGAGGGCGCTTGGGGAGCGCCCGGTCCACGTACAAGGTGGGTTCGTCGGCGGGCTTGGCTGGCGCCGGGGCGGGCCCGACGGCCGAAGCGAGCATCCCGAGATTGGGCATCTTGAGCGGGCCGTCATCGGTCAGAAGGTCAACGTAGGTGAGGCCCATTCCACGTACCTCGGCATCGAAGATCCCGCCGAACGACCCGGATCGGATCCGGATCCGCTGGCCGACGGTGAACGGGCGCGCCACCATCAAGACGATGCCGGCGAAGACGTTCCCGAGGCTCTGCTGGGCCGCGAGGCCGAAGATGACACCTGTTATTCCGGCGGCCGCCAGCAGCTGGGTCGGGTTCACCCCGAGTAGGCCGATCGTGACGATGATCACGACGAGCAAGCCGCCGAGGGTGAGTATGAGACGCAGCGCCGCGCCAGCGGTCGGACCTCCACCGACGTGGACCAGTCGCCCGAGCTGGGTGGCGACACGCCTGACAGCGATGGAGCCGAAGATCAGGAAGACTCCCGACATGGACCATGCCCAGACGCGGCCGTCGAAGGTGTGGGAGTACACCGAGCCGTGGTGCACGTGCACCACGACGAGAGCCGCGATGGCGATCAGCGTCGATGCACCCGCCAGCCCAAAACGCGGCTTCGGCGGCAAGGGCACCGCCGTGAACGTGGCGATCGGTGCGAGCGAGCGTTGCTGGCGGGCCTCACGCAGGTCCTTCCAGAGCGGTGGAGCCATCCCACTGTTGTACTCCGGCGAAGCGCATTGAGCGGTCGCGACGCAGGTCGGAGCGTGCGCCCGAGGATCTCGTGGCACCGCGGAGGCGCCGAATTGGCGCCGTTCGCCACTCTGGGAGCCTTCTCGTCGGCGGCTGCGCACGGCGCCGAGCTAATCGAGGTTGATCTGCGTCGCACGGCTGACGGAGTGCTCGTCTGCGTGCATGATCCCGTGCTTGCCGGGCTCGGGCGTATCGACGGGCTGCCTTGGGCGGAGGTCGGCGACCGGGAGGTGGTCGGGGGGCGGGTGTTCGAGTTTGCGACGTTTCTTGACGTGCTCGACGAGAACGATCCGGAACGCCGCTGCGAGGTCCATCTGGATCTGAAGGAGGTCGGCTACGAGGAGGCGGCGGTGGCGGCCGTGTTGGTGCGTTCCCGCCGCGTCCGCGTCACGACGTCTTCGGATGAGTCGATTGCGGCCGTGCGGCGCTCCCACCCGACGGTGCCGGCGCTGCTCACGCTCGGTCGTGACTGGCGCGGTCTCGATACCGCCGACCGGGTGAAGATGTGGTCGGCCGAGGTGTTCCCCTTTTCGCGGATCAAGAGGTGTGGGGCCACTGGCGTGGCGGCGCACTACGTGCTGGCGGGTCCGGTGTTGAGAAGATGGTTGACGAGGCGTGGCATGGACCTGATCGTGTGGACCGTCGATGACGACAAAGCACTCCGGCGCTGGCTCCGGCGTGCGGACGTCGACGTCGTGACGACGAACAGGCCGTTGGCGGCTCTCGCGATCCGCAAGGAACTGGCGGCCAGGTGATCGTCGGCATGGAGGTCGGCAAGCGGAGGACGTTCGCCTCGGCGCTCGGATGGCCGGGGTGGAGCCGATCGGGCCGCGACGAAGAGTCCGCCATCGAGGAACTCGTCTCTTACGAGGAGCGGTACCGGCTCGTCGTCGTGCGAGCCGGATTGGCTTTCGAACCCGACATCGACCACATCGAGGTCGCCGAGCACGTGGACGGCAACGCGACGACCGACTTCGGTGCCCCCGCGGGGATATTCGCGTGGGATTCCGGCCCGATAGAGCCAGGAGAGTGGGAGCGGACCGTCGCCATCATGAGGGCGGCTTGGGAGTATCTGGACGACGTCGTCAAAGGGGCGCCGACTGAGCTGCGCAAGGGGCCCCGCGGCGGAGGCCGGGATCGAGATGGTGTCGCCGCCCACGTGCTCGCAGCCGAGGTCGAGTACCGACGCAAGCTCGGGCTCGACCGCTACAAGCCCGAGCTTGCTTCGTTGGAAGAGGTCATGGCGAGGCGGGAGGAGGTCTTCGCTGTATTTCTTGCAGGTGGCGACGGCCGGGCCGTCACCGAGCGACGGTGGCCGCTGCGCTACGCCGCTCGCCGGGGGGCCTGGCACGTCCTCGATCACGCGTGGGAGATCGAGGACAAGTCCAGCTAGTCGGTCTCGCTGTCGCTGTCGCTGGCGGTCTCGCTGTCGCTGGCTGCCCGGCGGCTCGGCGCGACCCGGCGCGGCTCGCCCTGCTGCTTCGCGAAGTGCGGCGGCCAGGGCGCGTCACCGAGACCGCCTGCCTCGTCACGATGCGCCAGTTCGATGAGCGAGTCGAGCGAGTACGCCTGGGAGTCGATCGCCGCCCCCGGGTCGCCTTTCTCCCTGAACCGGGCGGGCACGGTGGCGATCGTGAGATCGGACGGATTCACGTCGGCCACCTCGTCCCATTCGAGCGGGCACGAGACGCGGCCTTCGGCGTTCGCGCGAACGCTGTAAGCCGAGGCGACGGTCCGGTCGCGTGCGTTCTGGTTGTAGTCGATGAACACGGCGTCCCCGCGCTCCTCCTTCCACCACTTGGAAGTGGCGATGCCCGGCATGCGTCTCTCGACGGCCCGTGCGAGCGCGAGCGCCGCCCGGCGCACCTCGGTGAAGTCCCAACGTCGCTCAATGCGCACGTTGATGTGGATGCCGCGGGACCCCGAGGTCTTCGGGTAGCCGACGAGCTCGTGCTCGTCGAGCAAGGCCCGCACTTCGAGCGCTACCTGCCGCACCTGATCGAAACTCAACCCAGGCTGCGGATCTAAGTCAACCCGGAGCTCGTCGGGATGGTCGACGTCGGATCGCCTGACGGGCCACGGGTTCAAGTCGAGGCAGCCGAGATTGGCCGCCCAGACGATATGGGCCACGTCGGTCGGGCAGAGCTCCTCGGCGCTCCGCCCGCTCGGGAAGGTCACCGTGACGGTCTCCAGCCAGTCGGGCCGGTTCGGCGGGACTCGCTTTTGGTAGAAGAATTCGCCCTCTGCCCCGTTCGGGAAGCGCTTCAGCACCGTCGGCCTCTCGAAGACGCCGACCAGCGCGCCCGCTCCGACAGCCGCGTAGTACTGCGCGAGATCGAGCTTGGTCTCGCCCCGAGTCGAGAAGAAGACCTTGCTCGGGTTGGTGACGTCGATGGTGCGGCCCCCGACCTCTATCTGCGCCGGCGGTTCTTTGCCTGCCATGCCACCATCGTCGCCGAACTGGCGACTCAGCTGGCGACTCATCGGTACCATCCAGGACTGATGGCACACGCTTGGACGACAGACAGGGCTCAGGGACTCGACAGGGCAGATGAGGTTGGGGGGGCGAGGGGGAGTTTCTTGCTGCCTGAAGGCATCATCTACCTCGACGGCAATTCCCTCGGCGCACTGAGCGCGGGCGTGGCCGGTCACATCAGCCAGCTGGTGGAGGAGGAGTGGGGGAGTCGGCTCATAGCGGGATGGAACGGTTGCGGGTGGATGGAGGCACCAGAGCGGATCGGAGACAGGATCGCGCCGCTCATCGGGGCGCTGCCGGGGGAGGTGATCGTCGCCGATACGACGACCATCGCTCTGGCCAAGCTCCTCGGTGCCGCCTTGAACGCGCGACCCTCCCGCAAGGTGATCCTCTCTAGCACCGACAACTTTCCGAGCGACCTCTTCTCGGCCACGGCCGTCGCCCGCCTCTTCGGCGCAGAGCTGCGGGTTGTGGACCGGTCGGAGATCCCCGCAGCACTCCGTGACGACGTGGCAGTGTGCTGCCTCACCCACGTGGACTTCCGCACCGGTGAGATGCATGACCTGCCTGCGATTACCGCCCTCACGCACGACGTCGGCGCGCTGTCGCTGTGGGACCTGTGCCACTCGGCGGGGGCTGTCGTGGTCGGTTGCGAGGAGCACGGCGTCGACCTTGCCGTCGGCTGCACCTACAAGTACCTGAACGGCGGGCCGGGCTCACAGAGCTTCATGTACGTGCGCCGTGGCATCCAGGGCGAGCTCGAGAATCCGCTGCCTGGTTGGCTGGGCCACGAGGCACCGTTCGACTTCGACCCGAGTTGGCGACCAGCTGGCGGTATCCGGCGGTTCCTGACCTCGTCGCCTCCCATCATCAGCATGGCGGCGCTCGAGGCGGCGCTCGAGGCGTTCGACGGCGTGTCGATCGAGCAGGTGCGCGCGAAGTCGCTCTCACTCAGCCAGCTCTTTCTGGAGGCGATCGAGGAGCGGGCACCGGCCTCGCTGGTGCTCGTGTCTCCGCGTGACCAGCGCCGACGTGGATCGCAGATCTCACTTCGCCACGAGCACGCTGCGTCGATCATCGAGGGAAGCGCCGCCAGAGGCGTGATTGGGGACTTCCGGGCGCCGGATCTCTGCCGTTTTGGCTTCACGCCGCTTTACCTCTCGCACGAGGACGTGTTCAGGGCGGCCGAGATGGTGGCCGAGGTCGCTGTCGCTGCCGAGGCAGCTACGGGGTGACCCTGGGCGGCTAGCCCTCGACTAGCCCTCTCCGCCGTAGGCAGCCACAGCCGCCGTCAGGCCACCTCGCAGGCCGAAGAGACGGTGAGCCACAAGCAGGTAGCCGACAATCGCGAGGTTGATGACGAGGGTGAAGATCTTCAGCGCGGAGATGGAACCCACGAGCTCGTAGATCTCGAAGGGTATGAAGCAACCTGTCTCGACGATCGTCAGGTACTCCGCCCACCTGCGGGCACGCCAGAGGCCGACCGCTTCGATGACGAGCACAGCGGTGTATATCGCGACGGCCGCGCCGATGAGGTAGATCGTCCCCGTCGAGAGCTTGAAGAGGTGATTGAGGTCGTACACGAGCCCTGAGTGACTCGAGGCAGATGAGCTCCCGACTCCGCCCTGCAGCGCGGTCAGGATCTTGATGTACGTCTCGTGGAGCCACGCCCTGTGCTGGGCGAAGAGGAAGATCGCGACGACGATGGCTGCGAGGATGAGCGCGTGGATCGTCCGCTCGAGCACGATCACCCTGAGGACATACCGGTCCCGTAGCTTGCGACCGCGGATCGGGAGCTTGATGTCGTCGGCCGCCGGCGGAAGCGGGACTGTGGGCGCTATCGGCTTCTCGAGAGGGACCCACGCCTCGCAACGGAGGCAGC
>PLDN01000091.1:0-38812 GCA_003136185.1 Acidimicrobiaceae bacterium
CGGCGAGTCCGGCGAGTCCGGCATGTCCGGCGAGCACAAGGGGTTCCTACCGATGCACCGTCCACTTGCCCGCATTGAGGTTGGCGGCTCGCATCCGCGATCTGTGCGCGCTTTATGTGCGCATATGCACATAAGGAGCGCAGCTTTTGTCTCGGCAGCCGTCGTAGCGGCCGTCCAGCTCGGCGTCCTGCCCCAGGTTGCAGCCGGCTCCGTCGCGCTCTCCTCAGGGAGTAGCAGCGCACATGTAGTGGGAGCGGACGCAGACGAGCTCGGCACCAACTGGTATCCGAGCGCCGGGATCTCGCCGGCGCAGGTCAACACGAGTGACTTCGGACAGCTCTACGACATCACGCTTCCCTCGGTGAAGCGCGTCGCCGCGGGCCAGATTTACGCGCAGCCGATCGTGTCCGACGGGATCATGCTCGTTGTAACCGAGACTGACAATGCCTACGGCCTCGATCCGGCGACAGGCGCCGTCGAATGGTCCCGCAACTTCGGCCCAGCCTGGCAATCGGCAACCATCAACTGCGCGGACCTCGCGCCGAACGTCGGTATCACCGGTACGCCGGTCATCGACACAGCGACCGGCACCGCCTACTTCGTGACCGACACGACGCCGTCGGGAGGCGGCGCACTCTGGCAGACGCAAGCGGTCAGCCTCACGACAGGTAAGGAAGTACCAAACTTCCCGGTGGCCATAAGGGGAGCGGCCACCAACGCTTCGAACAAGGTCTTCAACCCCGTCTACGAGGAACAGCGACCCGGGCTTGCCCTGGTAAACGGAGAGGTCTATGCCGGGTTCGGCGCTCACTGCGACGAGAAAACCTGGTACGGCTGGATCGCCGGCGTGACCACGAGCGGGGTCCTGCACGACATGTGGGTCGACGAGACCGGCACCTCGGATGGTGCCGGGATCTGGGGTCCAGGCGGATTTGTTGTGGACAGCGCAGGCAATATCTACCTAGCAACTGGTAACGGCGGCACACCGCCGGCTGGGCCCGGTCTGGGCGTGGCCCAGCCCTCCGGTCTCGGGGAGTGCGTCATCAAGCTGTCCACCTCCGGGCCGCACCTGCAACTTGCCGACTACTTCTGTCCGTCTGACGCCAATATGCTGAACGAGTACGACGGCGACCTCGGCGCCGGGTCGCCTACAGGACTCCCGGCGTCGTTTGGCACTTCTGCACATCCCAATCTGCTCGTCGAAGACGGCAAGTCAGGCGAGCTCTACCTCCTCGATCGAGACGATCTGGGAGGCGTCGACAACGGTCCAGACGGCGCCGATGACGTGGTGAGTGAGACAGGCCCGCGCGGCGGTGAGTGGTCTCACCCGGCGGTCTGGCCTGGAGACGGGGGATACGTCTACGTGACGACAGCGACCGCGGCTCCGGAGTTCGGTGACGGCCAAGGAGAGTTGGACGTCTATCAGAGAGTCGCCACCGGCGGCCAGGTGTCGCTCAACTGGGTGGGTGACGCCGGCGCGACGCTCTTCGGCTCGAGCGCGCCGATCGTGACCTCCGACGGGAGGTCATCTGGGTCGGCCGTCGTGTGGGAGATCGTGCGAACAGAAGCCGGCAGCAATACGGCTCAGTTGGAGGCCTTCGGCGCCGTGCCGGTGGCAGGGATCGGTTCGAATCCCGCAGCCAGCTTGCGCGAGTTGTGGCATCACACCGTTGGCGACTCGACCAAGTTCAACCCGCCCCTCGCATACGACGGGCGGATTTACGTCGCGAATTTCGACGGGCAGATCCGTGCCTACGGCTTGCGCAGAGGCGCTCCGCCGCTGACGGGCCCCGCCGTCGATGCGCCCGACACGGTCCTCGGCTCCACCTCCCGGACGCGCGGCACCTTCACGGCCTCCGCTGCGGTGACGGTGAGCAGCGCATCGATCACGGTGTCGACCCCCGGCGCTGCGGGGGCTTTCACGACTAAGCCCCTATCAGCCCCCGTACACCTTGCCGCTGGCAAGCAGCTCAGCCTCTTAGTGAAGTTCGACCCTCAGGTCGTCGGGGGCCAAGAGGGCACGCTCACGGTGACAACCAATCTTGGCACCGCCTCGGTCGCGATCAGCGGGCGGGGTCTTCCCGAAGGCGTCCCGCTCGCGGCGACGCCCACGTCGGTGGACTTCGGAACCCAGCCGATCGGGGGCGGGGTCGTCTCGAGCGCTGTGTTGTTCAAGAACACGTCGTCGTCTCCGCTCACGGTCGACTCGGTCGATATCGAGTCCGGCGCTCCGGCGCCGTTTTCCGTCGGCACGCTGCCGGATCCAATCCCCCCCGTTGCCGCCGGCACCTCGATCAGCGTGCCGGTGGACTTCACCTCGCCGGCCACCTCCGGCGACTTCGTGCAGTACTTCAACGACCACCTCGTGATCGTGACGAGTGCCGGTGAGGCGACGGTGCCTCTCGCTGGCCAGGCAGCGCCACCGCCTCAGATCACCATCAGCTCGCTCGAGTTGAACGTCGGCACTGTCGCCGTAGGCCAGAGCGGCATCGTGAGCTTCACGGTCGGCAACCGCGGCGGCACCCCTCTTACGATCACCAAGTCCAAGCCGCCGACGGCAAACGGGTTCTCTGCTTTGACCTCCTTGTCGGAAGGCAGCGTGATCGCGGCGCACGCGATGGTGGTGGAGACGGTTCGTCTCTCTCCGGGTCGGACGGGCAAGGTCTCGGCCACCTGGGTGATCAACGGCGACGACAGCACGGGCGTCCAGACCGTCACCTTCACCGGGACGGGGGCAGCCGAGAACCTCGTAGCGTCCCCGCTCCACTCAGGATGGCACCTGAGCGGCAAAGCGCGAGTGAGCGGTCGCTTCGTGCAGCTGACCGGCGCCCTTGCCAGCGAGGCCGGGGCGGACTTCTTTAGGACTGCGATCTCGCCGAACGGCCTGCGGGCCTCCTTCAGCGCCTTGCTGGGAGGAGGGACCGGAGGCGACGGGATCACGTTTGCTCTTGTCGGCACGAGCTCGGTCCCGTCGGTTCCCGGTCTCGACGGGTCGGGACTCGGTGTAGCCGGCCTCCCCGCCGTCGCGGTCGCAATCCAGAGCTCGCCGAGCGCCGGCGATCCCAGTCCCAACTCGATTGGCATCGTCACGTCGACGCCAGGAGCAAAGACCCTCACGTGGCTGAAGGTTGCCAACTCGCCTACGTCACTTCGTGAGATCCCGCTCCAGGTGACCATCACCGTCGTGAGCAGCGTCGTGACCGTCGAGGTGGACGGCTTCACCGTCCTCGCAAAGGCCGTGACGCTGCCGCCTCACATCTATCTGGGCTTCACGGGTTCGACTGGCCGCCGCACCGATCGTCACCGGATCAGCGCGGTGCAGATCTCGTACCCGTGAGCGCGTCGGCGTCTTGCTGCGCGATGATTCATCACCCGAGACGTCGCATGAGTTACATGAGAGGAGCAGGCCAGTGCGCTGGAACCTTCCGTCCGACCAGGTCCCCGAGGCCTGGTTCAACGTCATCCCCCACCTGACGACACCGCTCGATCCGCCGCTTCACCCAGGGACGCGCCAACCGATCGGTCCTGACGACCTCGCTCCGTTGTTCCCGATGGCGCTGATCGGCCAAGAGGTGTCGGGCGAACCGTGGATCGACGTCCCCGGCGAGGTGCTCGATGTGCTCAGGCTCTGGAGGCCGACGCCCCTTGTCAGAGCAGAGCGCCTCGAGAAAGCTCTCGGTACGCCGGCTCGCATCTATTACAAGGACGAGTCGGTCTCGCCCGCCGGTTCGCACAAGCCGAACACCGCCGTACCGCAGGCCTTCTACAACAAAGCAGAGGGCGTGCCGCGGCTGACGACCGAGACGGGCGCCGGCCAGTGGGGGAGCGCACTCTCCTTTGCCTGCTCGTTGTTCGGGCTCGAGTGCAAGGTGTACATGGTGCGGGCGTCGTACCAACAAAAGCCTTACCGGCGGGTGATGATGGAGACATGGGGCGGCGACGTGGTTCCCTCGCCCGTCGACGACCCGGACCATCCCGGATCACTCGGTATGGCCATCAGCGATGCCGTCCGTGACGCTGCGACGCGAGAGGACAGTCACTACTCGCTCGGCTCGGTGCTGAATCACGTGCTGCTCCACCAGACCGTCATCGGACAGGAGGCAAAGCGCCAGCTAGATCTCGCTGGTGAGCGGCTGCCGGACGTCGTCATCGGTTGCTGCGGCGGCGGATCGAACTTCGGTGGGATCTCGCTGCCTTTCGTCCCCGACGAGGGAGTGCGGCTCCTCGCCGTCGAGCCAACGGCGTGCGCAACGCTCACGACGGGGAGTTTCGAGTACGACTTCGGCGACACCGCCGGTCTGACCCCGCTGCTGTCGATGTACACGCTCGGGCACGACTTCATCCCGCCCTCGATCCACGCCGGCGGCCTGCGCTACCACGGGGACGCCCCGATCATCTCGAATCTCGTCCGCGCCGGGCGTGTCGAGGCGTCCGCCTATCCGCAGTCGAAGGTGTTCGAGGCCGCCATCGAGTTCGCTCGGTCTCAGGGACCGATCCCAGCCCCCGAGACGGCGCACGCGATCAGGGCGGTGATCGACGAAGCCCTGGCAGCGAAAGAGACGGGCGAGGAAAAGGTCATCTTGTTCTCGTACTCCGGTCACGGCCTACTGGATCTCGGTGCGTACGACGACTACCTCCACGGCAGGCTCGACGCGGATGGGGCGCCGACTGGCAGTTGATCGCGAGGCGATCACGGAAAGAGGACCGGGACCGAGCGCGGGCCCTCGCACCTGCCCACCGGCCCACGTCACCTGGGCGGAGTCGTCGAGCCGGAAGTCCGGGATGCGGGCCAGCCACTCCTCGAGAGCGATCAGTAGCTCCATACGGGCGAGGTTGGACCCTGCGCAGCGGTGGATACCGGCACCAAAGGCGACGTGGCGGTTGACTTCCCGGTCGATTACGACCTTGTCGGCGTCGGGGAAGACAGACGGGTCGCGGTTAGCAGCAGAGAAACTCAACAACACCCGATCGCCCGCGCTCATTGAGCAGCCGGCGACTTCGATGTCCTCGGTGGCGATCCGGGCCATCGTGACAGGTGCGTAGGCCCGCAGCAGTTCCTCGATTGCCGACGGCAACAGCTCCGGCTGGGCGACGAGGTGTTGCCGATCTTCAGGATGGGTGGCGAGGCGCCACAGTGCCGAGCCGATACCGCTCCAAGTCGTGTCGACGTCGGCGATCAAGGTCAGAGCGACGGTGCCGAGCAGATGACCGTCCGGGACCGGGGCCGAGCTCCAGAACGTCGTCGCCCACGTCGAGGTCCTTCAAGACCTCGGGGATGATCCATCGCTGGACCGCTTCGGCCCATTCGGCACTGGAGCAGAGCTCGAGATGCTTCTCGTTCATGGGAGATCGTAGCTGGGCGATGCCTGCTACAGCCCCTCTGGCCAGGGGTAAGTGGTTGAAACTCGATAAAGTTGACGAATAACATCGTATTAGTATAGAAAGACGACGGCAGCCGGGACAGCTCGTGCTGAGGCGCCACTTACCAAGGAGGGAAAGACCACCTGTGAAACCAAGAACAACACTCAGGATTGGCCTTGTCGGGCTGATCGCATCCGGACTGACGCTGATGACGGCAGCACCGGCATGGGCGGACTACGCCCCGCAGCCGGGCGACGTCGTTGGCGTCGGCGGTGACACGCCGCAGTTTGCCCTTCAATTTGGAGCGGACGGCGACTACCTCGGTGACGCCGGCTTCAATGCGGCCGGCGCATACAACCGGCTCGTCACGTTCAACGCGACGGCTGACGCCAACGGCCGCTCTGCTTATGCGCAGGGCAGCACTGAGAAGAACCCGGTGGCCCTCAACCCCACCGACGTGCTGCGAGCCGGGACCTATCCCGTGCAGCGGGTCAGCAGCAGTGGCGCCTCTCTCACCGCCCTGCTTGCGGACAAAGGTGCGACCGAGGTGATCAACTTCATCTTCTCTTCGAGCGAGCCAACCTCCGCGCAGCAGACAACCGCTGGGAGCAACGGATGGGGGTACCTTCACGTAGTCCAGATCGGCAAGGACTCCGTCGAGATAGCCGCTGACGACACCACGAACGCCCCTAGTGGGCTGTCGACTGCTGAGCTGCTCGGCATCTACACAGGCGAGTACACGACGTGGAACTCACTGCCCGGGAACTCCTCAGGCTCGGGCAACACGATCATCCCGCTGATTCCACCGTCGACCTCGTCGATCTACAAGACGTTCATCGCCGACCTCAAGACGGCCAACGGTGGTACCGCTCCGACGTTGGCGGCCAGCGTTCAGACCGTTGAGCAGAACGACCCGACTGCAGTCACTGGGGCCTCGAGCCCAGCCGATGCGATCGTGCCGTTCTCTGCGGCCCGGCTGAACCTCTGGAACGACGACTACTTCCATAATCCCGCTACTTCCTTCCCAGGTAGCTCATCGCCGCTGTCGCCTGGAGTGAGCCTCCTCACCGCCACGGCACCCGACGCCAGCTCGGCATACAGCAGCCCGATAAACGACTACATCATCTTCCGCCAGAGCGACGCCAGCTCGACGGCAGCGATGGAGCCGGGCGGTGCACGGAACTGGGTGGAGACCCTGTTCTCCAACCCAGGCGGAAGTGAGCCGTTCTTCGAGAAGTCGGCAGGTGAAGCGCTCATCGCAGCCTCCGGGGTTACACCGTTCTACGACGACCTGGGCGACGTCTCGTCCGGATAGTTCTTCTGGATATTTGACGACGGGAATACCGGGCTGGGTGGGACTACGTCCAAAAGGCCCTCCCAGCCCGGGCGCCCGGGCCCNNCCTCTGTCAACGGATTGAAAGGACCTAGATGAACAAGATAGTCAGCTCCGACAAGTTTCTCAGATCGCTCACGACAGTCGCCCTGGCTACGGTCGCCACCGGAGCCCTCGCTCTCGGATGGGCAGGCAGTGCGGCTGCCGCTGGCACGCCTCCGTGGGAGCCGGACCCCGGCTCGGTTGGGGCGTTGATCTTCTACAACGCCTTCGGCCAGCAGATCACGGGTGGCAATATCACCGATTCGCCGCTTGCGGCCTACGTACAGGGAGCGGACACGATCCGAGCGGGTGACAGTACGGCCACTTTGTTCGGCTACCTCCCAGTCGCGGGCGAGACCCCGGCCGAGTGGAGCGGTGAGGCGCTCAGCGCGTCGACGACCTTCCCGAAGCCCTCCGCGCCTTCGGCTTTGGCATCCTCCAGTCTTCCGCTCGTCACGGGTGCAAGCGGCGACGAGACAGTGTCCCAATTGGAGGCGGACTTCCCCAATACCGACACGTCGAATGACGGCTACGCGGGCATGTACCAGCTGCGGGTCAAGACGTCGGGTCCCGACGAGAGCGCCACGACCAAGTACGACTCAGCGGACATCGAGATCACCGGCAGCACGTGGTCCGTCGTCTATCCGGCGCCCACCCTCGCCGCGACGACGACCTCTCTCGTGACTGTTCCGGCAAGCCCACAACAGGTAGGGACTTCGGTGGCATTGAACGCCACGGTCAGCCCGGCAGTTGCGGGCACGGTGCAGTTCGAGGACGGGTCGGCAGACATCGGGACGCCGGTGACAGTTGCCGCTGGCGCGGCATCCATCTCGACGTCCACGCTTCCGGTCGGCACTGAGACGCTGAACGCGGTCTTCGCGCCCGCAGCATTCGCGGCGTACTCCGGCTCAACGGGCAGTACATCGTTCACGGTCACTCCGGCGCCCGCTGCCAACACGACCACGGCGTTGGGGGTCATCCCGACCACCGCTGCCGCGGACACGGCGGTCACCATCTCGGCCGCTCTGACGCAGACGAGCAATAGCAGCGCCCTTGCCTCGGGTGCCGGTCGAGTCGCGTTCTACGACGACGGGACCGACGCCACCGGTGACATCACTAGCAACAGCGTGCTGTTGGGCACCGTGACCCTCGGTTCCGGGGGGCTCGCGAGCCTCTCTTACGACTCGTTCGCCGTGGGCGCCCACAACCTCGTGGCGGCGTTCACGCCGACGGACACCTCGGTGTACAACTCCTCGACTACCGCAGCGGCCGTGCTCTTCACTGCGACCACTCCGGCAGTCCTGCCTGCGTCGCAGACGGTGGACGTCAACATTCCGGCAGGCACGCTCACCGTCACGACGCCGTACATCTCGAGCAACCCGTTCCAGCTGGGCACGGCAGTGCTGAACCCGGCCGAGTCGAGCTTCAGCGCAAGCGCACCTTTCGGTAGCGCTGGCAATCCGAGCAACGGCGTGTCGATCACCGACACCAGAGCCGGCGACCAGTCGTGGACGGCATCGGCGACGGTGACCGACTTCGACGGCGGCTCAGGGAACGTCATCAACGGTCAGAACTTGACCTTCACGGGCGTCACCCCGTCGTACATCGCGGGCAATGCCTTGCAAAGTGGTGACGTCGTGACGACCAATGTCACCAATAGCGCCATCTACGGTCCCACGGCCGCCGGCTCTGACGGGCTGAAGGGCGGACCGCACGTGTTCGCAACCGCAGGCGACGGTAATGGATCGGTCTACGTCGACGGGGTGCTGACCCTGACCGCTCCGACGTCGACACCGGCCGGCGTCTACACGGCAACCCTGACCTTCACGATCGTGTAAGGCAGCGGGGTTTCAAAGAGGGTAGCGGGCTACCGGCACTGGCCAGTCGCCCGCTCCCCTTGTCTGCATCTATAACATGAGAATGATAGAATAACTAGATCCCATAGACTTCCTATATCTACAGACTTACCTATGAGAAACGACCCCACCCAGCCCGACGACCCACCCCGCGCCGGGGCCAGCCAGCTGTGCTGGCTGCGACTGAGCGCGGTTGCTGGGCTGTTCGTTGGCCTGGCCTTTTGTGCCGCGTTGCCCGCCTCTGCTGCGGCGAAGTCCAAGCCCAAGGCTCGTGTCACGTTCGGCGTCGAGCCCGCTTCGGCAAGCGGCGCCGACGGGCGTCCCGACCTCTCGTTCGGCGTCACCCCAGGCGCCGTGCTGGCCGATTACGTCGCGGTGCTCAACTACTCCTCACTACCGCTCTCGCTTCAGGTCTACGCGACCGACGCGATCGAGACTCCGAACGGCGGCTTCGGCTTGCTGCCCGTCGGCACGCGACCGACAGGGGTCGGAGCCTGGATCAGCCTGCCGAGTCGCTTCGCGACGGTCCACGTACCAGTTGAGTCGTCCAAGGGCCCCGGTCAGGTGGTCGTTCCTATCGTCCTGCGGGTACCAGACAGCGCCACGCCCGGAGATCACGCCGGCGGCGTTGTCGCATCGCTTCGGACGACCGGGACCAACTCGAGCGGTCAGAAGATCGTCCTGGTGCAGCGGGTCGGCACCCGTGTGTTCGTTCGTGTCTCAGGCAAGTTGACGCCCAAGCTGTCGTTGACGGACTTGCACGCGTCATACCAAGGGACGCTCAACCCGATAGGACAAGGCAAGGCGAAGGTCAGCTATCTGGTCAGCAATACCGGCAACGTTGATGTCGCACTCGACCAGTCGGTATCGCTCTCCGGCTTGCTCGGGAGCAAGCGACAGCTCGCCTTGACCGAAGTGCCCTTGCTCCTTCCGGGTGCCTCGCTTCACGAGAGCGTCGTCGTTCCAGGAGTCTGGCCCGAGGTCTTCCTCCATGCGACGGTATCCGCCGAACCGCTCGCTCCTGTGGGCACGAGCGTCGCCGGCTTGGAGCCGGTCGGGGCGAAGGCGTCGCTGTGGGCGATCCCATGGTCACTACTGGGTCTTGTCGTGTTGGTCCTTCTGGCCGCCTTCGGCACACTTCGCGTTCGCGCCTCGCGGGCAGCGAGACGCCTCGCCGGCCCGACGCAGCTGGTGAACGCATGAAGATTGCAGCCTGCGGGCCACGCGTCCTCGTTCTCGCGGGGCTGGTCCTTGTTGCGTCAGCCTGCGGTGGCGGCGTCGCTACTGCGAGCACGCGCGCGCCCTACAGCGATCCAAACGCCGTTGGATACGTCGGCTTGTGCAACAAGGCGGGCCAGCAGATCACGAGCGGTAACGTCAACACGACGCCGTTTGCTTGGCGCGCCGTGTCGTCGCAAGCGGCTTCGGCGCCTTACAACAACGATTGGCGCACTGCGATTCTGCTCGCGTATCAGCCGCGGCAGGGACTTGTGGCAGGTGAATGGAGCGGCGACGAGCTGACCGCATCCGCCCGCTACAGCAACCCCTCCCATCCGATGACGGCCGCAACGGGTGGCGATGACTCGCTCGCGGACTTCATCCAAGAGTTCCACCCGGTGTGGGAGGGGTTCTTGGAGTTGCGGATCTATCTCGGTACCCGCGACGCGGAGGTCTACTCGGAGCACTACCCAGCCCTCGACATCCAGGTTACCGGCAGCGCCTGGCATGCCGTAGGCGGTGGTCGGGTGAACTGCCACTCCGGAACGGCCGAGTCGATCGAGAGCATCGTGCTGCCGAAGTCGGCGACATCGCCGTCATCGACAACTATCACCTCGACGACGGACTCCGGCGGGTCCGGGGCGTCCGGCGGGACGAAGACGAGCTCGGGGGCCGACGCGAGCGGAACCACGAGCCCGTCCGGGGCGACGAAGACGAGTTCGGACGGCAACACGAATTCCGCCGCAGGCGCACTCGCCACCACGACCGCAGCAACGGGCCATCCACCGCTCGCGCTCATACTCCTGGCGGTTCTCCTAGTGCTCCTCGGGACTTCCGGTGTCCTCATATTCCGCCGGCGACGCCCAGCCACTGATCCGCCCGCCTCGGCGCCCGTTCGCCACTCCTCTACGAAAGGTCCTCGATCATGAACTCGACTCTCCGCCGCACCCTTACGGTGACCGCTGCAGCGGTTCTCGGCACCATGCTCGTCGCCAGCACAGCGCTGGCGGTCGGCGCAAGCGCTGCAACGGCTGCCAGCCCAGCTGCCAGCCCTGCGACAAGCCCGGCGACAGCACCGCCGTGGGAGCCGGACCCCGACTCGGTCGGCGCCTTGATCTTCTACAACTCCTCGGGCCAGGTGGTCACTGGCGGCAGCACCACCGAATCGCCAGTCGCTGCCTACGTTGAGGGAACGAAGACGCTCCGATCCGGCGACACCAAGGCCAGTTTGTTCGGCTACCTTCCGGTGAAAGGGCAGACCACCGGCGAGTGGAGCGGAGAGCAGCTCGGCTCGACGACGGCATTCCCGAACACGAGCGCACCGGCGCCCTTGAAGACCTCGACCCTGCCCGTAGAGACGGGTTCGCCTGGGGACGAGACGCTCGCCGAGTTGGAAGAGGACTTCCCCAACCTCGACACATCGAACGATGGTTACGCCGGCATGTATCAGCTCCGGCTGCGGACGTCCCGCCCGGACGAGGGTCTCACAATCACCTACGACTCGGCCGACATCAAGATCACCGGCAGCACGTGGTCCGTCGTCTATTCGCCGGCTCCGACCACGACGACGCTCTCGGTCTCTCCGGCGTCGGCTGCCAACCACGGTTCCACGGTCAAGCTCACCGCCACGGTGACCCCGAGCGCCGCCGCAGGTTCAGTGGAGTTCCGCGACAGGTCGAAGATCCTGAACACGGTCACCGTTGCGTCCGGCAAGGCGTCGTACTCGACAGACACCCTTGCCGACGGAGTCCAGAAGCTGTCGACCGAGTTCGTTCCGGCCGACGCCGGTACCTACCGCTCATCGACATCGTCCGCACATGACATCACGGTCAGCGCGAGCGCTACGACGACGTCGCTCAAGGCGTCGAGCTCAACGATCGCGGAGGGGAAGTCGCTCACTTTGACTGCGAAGGAGTCCCCGTCGACCGCAGGCTCTGTGACCTTCTACAACGGCACGAAGAAGCTCGCGGCTGTGAAGGTGTCGAAGGGCGAGGCCAAGTACGCCTCGACGAAATACGCCGTCGGCAGCCGTTCCTTCAAGGCGACGTTCACCCC
Organism: Acidimicrobiaceae bacterium; assembly: GCA_003136185.1. Classification (GTDB taxonomy): domain Bacteria; phylum Actinomycetota; class Acidimicrobiia; order Acidimicrobiales; family Bog-793; genus Palsa-601. Next base: position 11,866 of record PLDN01000091.1, read on the forward strand.
CTCGAACACGGCTGACTACAAACAGTCGACGTCGAAGGTCGTGTCGGTCAAGGTCGAGAAGTGACGACGGCTACCGACGAAGCCCTCATTCAGTCGACCGCCGACGGCCAGATCATGTCCGGGTGGTCGGAGCGCGCTCCGTCGCCGCGCGGCGGCGCCCGTCTCGAGGCCATAGAAGTCTCGGCGTGGTTCGGCCAGACCCAGGTGCTCGACGACGTATCCCTCTCGATGCCGCCGGCGACGGTGACAGCTCTCATCGGGCCGTCCGGATGTGGGAAGTCGACCTTCCTGCGGATCCTGAATCGGATGCACGAATCAGTGCCGGGCGCGCAGCTCGCCGGTGAGGTGCGTCTCAATGGTGAGGACATCTACGCGCCTGGCCAACGCGTGACTCGCGCACGCAAGCGGATCGGGATGGTCTTTCAGAAGCCCAACCCGTTCCCAGCGATGTCGATCGCGGACAATGTCACGTCCGGTCTGGCGCTGACGAACATCAGGATCAGCCGCGGAGACCGCCGTGGCCTCGTTGAGGACTGCCTTAATCGTGCCGGGCTGTGGAGGGAAGTCAAGGATCGCCTCGGTGCCCCCGGATCAGTTCTGTCCGGTGGCCAACAGCAACGGCTGTGCATCGCCCGCGCCCTCGCGGTCGAGCCCGAGGTTCTCCTCATGGACGAGCCCTGCTCGGCACTTGACCCGACTTCGACCCGCCGGATCGAAGAGACGATCGCCGAGCTCTCTTCGCAGGTGACAATCGTCATCGTCACGCACAACATGCAACAGGCTCACCGGGTGTCGCAGCAGGCGGCGCTCTTCTTGGCAGACGAGCGAGCTCCGGGCGGCATAGTCGAATGCGGCCCAACCGAGCAGCTATTCAGCAACCCGGTCGACCCGCGCACCGCCGACTATGTCGATGGGCGGTTTGGATGACCATCGTCGGCAACGGGTCACCTCAGGGGGTCCAGATCACGCCGCGCTTGCCGCGGCGGCTGACCCCTGGGCGTGAACCTTCCGACTGGATCTTCCACGGCCTCGCGACGACGGTTGGCCTCTCCGTGCTCGCGGTCACGGGCGCCATAGGCCTCTTCCTCGGTTACCAGTCGATCCCGACGCTCCGTCATTACGGATGGCACTTCTTCACGCAGTCGAACTGGCTACCCGAGCTCAATCAGATCGGCATCGCGGCAGTACTGGTGGGGACCGCGGAGGTTGCTCTGATCGCAATGTTCGTGAGCTTCCCGCTCGCCTTGATGTTCGCCTTGTTCATCACGGACTACGCGCCGCCGAGGATCAAGTCCTGGCTCGTGTCGGCGGTCGACCTGATGGCTGCCGTGCCGAGCATCATTTATGGCCTGTGGGGATTCTTCCTGCTGCAGCCGCACGCGATCGACGTCGCCCGCTGGCTCAGTCAGTACCTCGGTTGGCTTCCGATCTTTCATGTCGATACCGACCCAAATGCCGCCGTGTGGCAGCAATCGAGCTACACCGGCTCCGCCTTCATCGCCGGCTTGGCAGTATCGATGATGGCGATTCCCCTCGCATGCGCGGTGATGCGGGCTGTGTTCGATCAGGCTCCTCTCGGCGAGCGTGAGGCGGCGATGGCACTTGGCGGCACTCGCTTCGGAGTTGCGAGGACCGTCGTACTGCCCTTCGCGAAGGGCGGCATCATCGGGGGAACCATGCTCGCCTTAGGTCGCGCCCTCGGCGAGACCGCCGCGGTGCTGATCATCATTTCGCCGGAGTACCTGATCAAGGCTCGCATCCTCGAAGCCGGGACACAGACGATCTCGGCTCTCATTGCCGCGAACTTCGGCGATGCGACGACCTCTCAGCTCTCAGCTCTGCTCACTGCCGGCTTCGTGCTGTTCTTGATCACACTCACCGTCAACACTTGCGCAGCGGTCGTCATCAGGCGCAGTCGCAGCGGTGCGAGCACGGACATCTGACGATGACGACCATCACCAGCGCTCCGGTACGAGAGGTCGCTCCTCCTGTGGGTCGTCGGGCCATCCCGCGTAAAGTCCAGGCCTTCACCTTCGATGACCGACTGTCGCTCTTCGGCTCTTTGGCATCGTCGTTCGCTCTCGTCACGATCGGCTACGACCACCTCCTCGATACCAGTGGGATCGTTGGCTTCCTCGTCTGCTGGTACTTCGTTTTCCTATTGGTGTACGCAGGTGTGTTGTCGATGTCGAATACCCGCGCGCTCGTCGTGGAGCGGCTCGTGACCGCCACGTTGTACGCGGTGGCTGCGCTGGTGGTCTTCGCGCTCGGCAGCGCAGTTCTTTACACCTTCTTCCAGGGTTGGCACGCGTTTGTCCACTTCGGCTTCTTCACTCACGACATGTCGGGAGTGAGCCCGACGGCCCCGCTGAGCCAGGGCGGGATCCTTCAGGCGATCGCCGGTACCGTCATCGAGGTGGCGATCGCCGTTGGCGTCTCGCTCCCACTTGGAATCGGCACGGCCATCTACATGTCCGAGGTCGGGGGACGCTGGTCCCGGCTCGTGCAAACGGTGGTCGAGGCCATGACCGCCCTGCCCGAGATCCTTGCCGGACTGTTCGTCTACGTGACTCTCATCGTCGATGTTGGGCTTCCGAAGTCGGGACTCGCCGCTTCCATCGCAATGTCGGTCACGATGGTGCCCATCATCGCCCGAGCATCCGAAGTCGCCCTCCGAATCGTTCCAAGAGGGCTGCGGGAGGCGTCGAGCGCCCTCGGCGCCTCACACTGGAAGACGGTACGCAAGGTCGTGCTCCCTAGCGCGCGCTCGGGGCTTGCCACGGCAACGATTCTGGCCACTGCACGCGGGATAGGCGAGACCGCCATCGTCCTCATCACTTCCGGAGCGTCGAGCTTCCTGACGTTCAACCCGATCGGGAATCCCATGAACTCATTGCCACTGTTCATCTACACGGCGTACACGACACATGAGCCAGTCGCGATCGCACGCGCGTTCGGAGCCGCCAGCGTCTTGCTCTTGATGGTGCTCGTGCTGTTCGTCGCGACCCGCTTCCTCTCACGAGAAAAAGGAGTGGCACGATGAAGTTCCTTCGAGCGAGGGTCCTCGGGGCTTTAGCAGTCACCGGTATCGGCTCAGCGCTGTTGCTCGGCGGAGCGCCACCGGCCACCGCCTCGCCGGGAACGGCGTTGATCGAGGGTTCCGGTTCGAGTTGGGCCGCCAACGCCGTCAACCAGTGGGTGGCCGACGTCGCGTCGCAGGGCGTGCAGGTCGTCTACACGCCGGACGGGGACGCGCAAGGCCGGCAGGACTTCGCCAACCGCACTTCGGACTTCTCGGTGACTGCGATCGGGTATCAGGGCCGCGACCCGGTCACCGGGGTCGACGACACATCGCAGGGTCGGGACTACGCCTACCTGCCCATCGCGGCGGGAGGTACCTCTTTCCCTTACCAAATCCGCATCGACGGCCACCAGCTGCGCACTTTGCGGCTCTCGGGTGAGACGATCGGCAAGATCTTCACGAATCAGATCACGAACTGGGACAACCCCGAGATCACGAAGGACAACAACGGCCAGGCGCTGCCGTCGCTGCCGATCATCCCCGTCGTCCAATCCGAAGGCTCCGGAGCGACGGCACAGCTGACCAGGTACTTTGCGACCGAGTTTCCCAGCATTTGGCAGTCCTATGCCCATATGAGTGGAATGACGGAGTACTACCCACGTGAGGGCAACCAGATTGCTCAGAACGGCTCGAACGGAGCAATGAACTACGTGGCCTCGAGCGAGGCCAACGGTTCAATTGGCTACGTCGAGTACTCGTACGCGTTGAGCGTGAACTACCCGGTCGTCAAGATGCTCAATTCGGCTGGGTACTACACGTTGCCGACGCAGTACAACGTGGCGGTCGCGCTCGAGAAGGCACAGATCAACATGGACAAGAGCTCGCCGAAATACCTTCTCCAAAATCTGAACGACGTCTACACAGACACCGATCCCCGCACTTACCCGCTGTCGTCGTACGTCTACATGATCGAGCCGACAGGCAAGTATCCGTCTCCCGAGACCAAGATCACGCCTGCGAAGCGACAATCGATCGCGGACTTTCTCTACTACTCGATCTGTCAGGGTCAACGCGAAATCGGCCCGATCGGATACTCGCCACTTCCGGTCAACCTCGTCGAGGCCGGCTTCGGGCAGATACAGAAACTGAAGGCGGCTGCCCCGTCGATCGACCTCAAGAACCTGGACCTCAACACCTGCAGCAATCCGACCTTTGTGGAGGGTCACCCGAACACGAACTACCTGGCCACGATCGCACCCCTGCCTCCGTCATGCGACAAGACCGGCGGCGGTCCTTGCGCTGCAGGGGTGACGCCCACGGGTACAGGCCCGGTGCCGACCACTACGCCCGGCGGTGGTACGACCCCCACCACTTCCGCCAGCACCTCTTCGAAGGCCGGCCCAACAACTCCCGGCTCTGGGACTAAAATGACGGGAACTAAGGTGACCCCGGGTACCTATATCGACCCTGCGACGGGCCAAGTGGTCTCCAGTTCCTCCGGCCAGACGGGGACGGTCGACCCGCAGATCGTCTCGGCCGCTCTGGCGGGGTACAACGGCTCGGACCTGACGGGCGAGCTGGCTCCACTCGCTGTCCTGTTGTTGCTTCTTGCCTTCATCGTGCCTCCCGTTATCGGCTACCGGTTGTCACGTAAGCGACGTCCGACCGATCCATGATGAAGCGCATCTCGTTGTCGGCCATCTGTGTTGCGATGGCGCTTGGCGTGACTGCGCTGTGCGGAGGCGTTTCCCGCGCAGCGGTCCGCATCAATCTCGGCGCGTTCGCGAAGACCGAGACGGTCGTTCGCGAGAATCTCGTGAAAGGCACGGGGCACCCCGTCGACAAGCGGACGGTCACGCTGCGGGTCAACGAGACGAGAGACCTGCGCGGCCGGCAGGAAATCGTCGTGTCGTGGTCGGGAGCACATCCGACCGGCGGCATTGTCGCGGACGAGAACTCGATCGACGCGCAACAAGAGGAGTATCCCGTCGTCCTGCTCGAGTGCCGAGGGACGAGCTCTTCTGCGAGCGTGAAGCTCGTTGATCGCCTCAGTCCTGAGACCTGCTGGACTCAGGACTGGAGCGAGCGATATCAAGACAGCTTTCAGACGGACTTCCCGCCATACCGGCTGGACCAGTTCGAGCCGGCGGCAGGCCGAGCACAGGTAGTCGGTGCTCCCTCGCCGCTGCCGGTGGCGTGCAAATACCTACCAGCGCCCACCCAGCACTGGGTGCCGTTCATGGCCGCCGACGGTCACGTCTACTACGAGGGCCCGGCGGGCTGCGCCGGCCAGCCACCTGAGGCACAGAACGTCGAAGGATCCGGGTTTCCGAGCAACGAGACGTTCGGCGTGACGGGTCTCGACGGCAAGGGCACGGCCGACTTCGACGTGTGGACGGCGGCTGAGAACGCCTCGCTCGGCTGCTCGCAGACCGTCCCGTGTTCCCTCGTGGCGGTGCCGATCATGGGCATCAGCTGCGACCCGGCAGCCAAGTCGCTGCCGCCGATAGATCGTCCGACCGGAAGTGCAGGCACCCTGGCGGCTTCGGAATGCGAAGAGAAGGGCGCCTTTGCTCCCGGCCAGCTGGTGAACCCCCAGGGCGGAGACGACCTGACCGTCAGCGGGAGCCTCTGGTGGAGTGCCTCGAACTGGCGTAACCGCATCGTCGTACCGCTGACGTTCGCCGTGCCGGCGAGCGCCTGCAACGTGGTGAACTCGAACAGCACAGTTGACGTCTACGGCTCGGAGCTCCTGATCCAGGCTACGTCGCAGTGGGCGCCCCACTTCTGCTTGAACCGCAATCTGTTCTCGTTCGTAGATGTGCAGACTGGCGAGCCGGAGGCTCGCAATCTCCTTGCGACCGGTAGCTCGGAGGCGGCATTCACGAGCTATGCACAGCCCGGAGGATACGGTAAACCCGTGGTCAGCGCACCCGTAGCGGTATCCGGATTTGCGATCTCTTACATCATCGACGGTGCCAATGGTCAGCCATATACCAAGCTCCGGCTGACACCGCTGTTGCTCGCCAAGTTGCTGACGGAGTCCTATCCTTCCGAGCTGCCCGTGCAAGAAGAGGACCCGGCTCTGTCTCACAATCCGCTCAACATCACCTTGGACCCGGGATTCATCAAGCTGAACCCCGGGATCACTCAAGGCGTGTCGGCAAGCGAGGCGGCATCGGAGTTGATCGCATTGTCGAGCGACTCAGACGTGATAGAGGCGCTGACGACTTACATCAACGACGACCCTCAAGCCAGAGCGTGGCTCGACGGCAAGCCTGATAAGTGGGGCATGGTCGTCAATCCGGCCTATCGAGGCATCAAACTTCCGAGAGACGAGTGGCCCCTGCTCTCGAAGTTCGAGCCGGCGTCGTACTACCAGTCGAACACCAACAACTGCCTCTACAACAACCCGGTGCCGTTCCTGCCTCTCGTCGCAGCCCCGATGCAGACCCTCGAAGACATCACCGAGTCGATGCAGTTCGACATCGCGAACTCGACGACGGTGTGCTCGCAGATAGCGGGGACGACGTTAGGAGAAAAGCTGGTCGCCCTCGGTCCCCAGACTGTGGGCCACCGCTTCATCCTCGGGATAACGCCGCTCGCAGATGATCAGCGTTACCAGCTGCGAGCAGCTGCACTACAGACCACCCCTAACAACTTCGTCGCGCCAACCGACGCCTCCATGCTCGCTGCGACATCCTTCTTGAAGCCGGACGAGAAGACAGGCACCTGGCCGATTCCATACGAGACGTTGGCCACCTCGAAGGCGGCCGCCTCGGCATATCCCGGAACGATGGTCGTGTACGCGGCCGTTCCGACGACTGGGCTACCGGCCACCGAGGCAAAGGATTACGCGTCGCTCCTCCGGTTCGCCGCGACCTCGGGTCAGGACCCGGGTCTCGGTGTCGGACAGCTCCCGCCCGGCTATCTGCCCATGACGAACGCAAGCGGCCTCGGCGCACTGGCCAGCTATACGCAGGCTGCGGCGAAGGACGTCGCGGCGCAGAATGGCGAGGTGCCCCCGATGACCACGAAACGCTCGACGGGCGGGCCGCACCCGCCGCCGACCACTGTGCTCACGACTACAACAACGGCTGGGACCAGCCCTTCAGGGACTACGCCGACTTCGGCGGGATCGACGGGATCGACGACCCCGACGACGACCGTCGCTCGCCACCATCACACCCCGCCACCGGGCATCATCGCCTCGCTCGGAAATACGCTCGCAGTCGACCTCGGGTCGGGCGGTGTCCTTGTCGTGCTCATACTCGGCTTGGCACTACTCGGCCTGCTCAGTGTTCCTACGACGTATGTCATCGGCCGCCGCCGCGGACGCTGGTGATCGGCGCCGAGCAGAGGCCAGCCGCACAAGCCGCGTCTGCCTCAGCTGGTACGCGACCGCCGGTGCAGGCAAGGGTGGTGGTCGCTCTCGCCGGCATAATGACCTTCAGCCTCGTGGTGGTGTTCTTCGGGGCGTTCGCTTTCGGTCTCAGCGGACTGCAAGAGCAGCGAAGCCAGCACGAGCTCTACCAGTCTTTCCGAGGGCTGCTCGACCCCTCGAGCCCTATTGCGCCGAGCATCGGCGGTGACATCACCCCCGGAACCCCGGTCGCCCTGCTGAACTCCTCCGTAGCTGGGCTTCGTAGCGTCGTCGTCGTCGAGGGCACGTCGTCCACCGATCTGATGGCAGGCCCGGGGCATCTGCGCGACTCCCCGTTACCAGGTCAGCCCGGCGAGTCCATCTTGATGGGCAAGAGCGCAACGGCGGGAGCGCCTTTCAGTGCCATCACGCGGCTCCACAAAGGTGATCTCATCAAGGTCACGACTGGCCAGGGCACTTTCCGCTTCGCTGTCGAGGACCAGCGTGTCGCCGGCGACCGATTGCCCGCCCTCCCGAAGAGTGGTGCGTTGCTGACTCTCATCACGTCGACCGGCTCGGGATGGCTCAGCCACCTCGCGCCGAGCCATCTCGTGTACGTGGACGCCGAGTTGCAAGGAAAGACGGTCGTGGCTCCTCAGGGTGTACAGGGGGTCGTGCCGACGGCGGAGATTCAAGGTCACGGCGACCCTTCGAGCTGGGTATTCGTGGTGTTCTGGCTACAGGCGCTGCTGCTCGGCTCGATCGCGACGGTGTGGCTGTGGGCACGCTGGGGACGTTGGCAGTCCTGGCTGGTCGCAGCCCCTGTGCTCTTCGCGATCCTTTGGGGTCTCAGCAGCGAGGTGCTGCGCTTGCTCCCGAACGTGTACTGACTCGCACCGTGTCGCCGCGGCGGATCGTGCCGGGTGTCACGACCCGTGCGTTGCGCCCCCGAAGGTTCAAGACGAGCCCCTCCCCAGTATTGACGAAACGCAAAGCCACCTTCCCGAACCGTGCCGCAAACTTGTCACACCCCCGGTGAGGCTTGGCAGTGATCTCGATGATCGCGTCCCCGATCGCGACCCGGCTGCCGGCCGGCAGCTGCCCGACGCTCAAGTCCAGGTCGACGAAGAGCTGGTCGCCCGCGAGCTGCCACCTATCGACAGACCCGGCGACGAGAGCGACTGAGCGGGAGTTCATCACCGTCAGCTGGGCATCGGCGTCGGCAGAGCCATCTTCGGTGCTGGAGCTTCCCCGAGTCAGCCAGCAGTCGCCGACCAGTCCGACACTGAGGTCCAGCTCGGCTTCCTCGAGCACCTCGCGCTCCTCCACAACAGGACGCCGCACGATCAGCTCGAGAGTGCCGACAGACGTCGGGAACTGGCGCACGTGATCGAGTCCAGCCTCGAGCTCTTCCAAAGACCGGTGTTCCATGGCGGCAATACTTGCCGATCCCACCGGCCCCCGACGCCACCTCCGCCCCTCGTCCGTCCTCGTCTGGCAGGATGCGTCCCCGTGACTGCCATTTCCAGGCGCAAAGCGCTTCAGCGCGGCGGCATAGCGGGCCTTGGGCTCCTGCTGCCGTCCGAGGTCTTCTCCGCGTGCGACCAGATCCGGGCCGTAAAATCCCCTCAACGCCGCACTGCAAGCTGGCTCGTGTTCACCGATCACGAGGCAGCCGTCGTGGTGGAGGCGACAGCCCGGCTCATTCCCGGGCCGGAAGACGAGCCCTCAGAGGCGGGGCACCCCGGCGCCCGCGAGGCCGAAGTCGTCCGCTACATCGACACGATGCTGGGCGCACTCACCCTCTCGCCCGCAAAGATCTTCGCCGGCGGGCCGTTCTCGAACCGGGCCGGCTCGAAGGTCGACGACATGGCCACCTTCATCGGCTTGTCGACGGCCGAGGCCTACGGCTGGAAGGTTCGCCTGGCGGGTTACCGGGCGGCCTACTCGAAGGGAGTCGTGGCCCTCGACGGCCTCGCTGGCGGCAACTTCCTCAAGGCAACCAACACCGAGCGCGACGCCGCCCTCACAAAGGACCCGGACGGCTTCATGGCGCTCATGTTCGGTCACGCCATCGAGGGCATGTACTCGGTGCCCGAGTACGGCGGGAACCACGATCTCGTCGGATGGAAGGACATCTCCTTTCCCGGCGACGTCCAGCCGAGAGGCTTCACCAACAAGGAGGTGACCGATACCGACGGCCCGGACCGGTACACGCCCGAAGGTGTCGCTGCCACACTGCTGACGCTCATCCACGACTCGAGCGGCAAGTGACAGGCAAAGCGGCTCGCATAGTCGTCATCGGCAGCGGCGCCGGCGGGTCAACCGCCGCCATGGTGCTCGCACAGGCCGGCCACGACGTCGTGATCTTCGAGAAGGGCCAGAACTATTTCTCCGACCTTACGGCTGAGCGACCGGGGACGCTGTTTTCGAACGATGAGTTGAAGGACAATCGGAGTTTCTCTGAGCAGGACCCGACGGCTGAACCGCGTGAGTTCCGCACCTCTGCTGCCGACACCGAGCCTTTCGTCGGGCCGGTGCAGCCGCTGCCCCAAACTGTCGGCGGGGGAACCGTCCACTGGGATGCGAAGACCCCTCGCTACTGGGACATCGACTTCAAGAAACTCACCCTCCTCGGCCCACAACCGTCTGCCCGTGTGCAGGATTGGCCGTTCTCCTACGAGGAGATCGCGCCGTCATACGAGGCCATCGAGCAGCTCATCGGAGTTCAGGGCGACGTGAGCGTTATGCCCGAGCTCACGCTTCGGCACGCTCCTCGGTCCGGGCCGTTCCCGATGGCGCCTGGCCCCCCGCAGTACTCATCGCTGCTCGCCGCCCGGGGCTCGACGGCGGTTGGCCTGCATCCCTTCCCATCCGCCATGGCCATCAACAGCCGCGAGTACGCCGGGCGCCCGGCGTGCAACAACTGCGGGTTCTGTACAGGGTGCGGGTGCCCCATCCATGCACGTGTTGGCGCGCTCGCACCGCTCCGCGCTGCGTTGTTGGCCGGGGCCGAGCTGAGGCCGGAGTCGTGGGTGGTGCGGGTCGAGCACTCAGGCAGCCGGGCGAGCGGAGTGGTCTGGCTCGACGCCGAGGGGCGATCTCACCACGAGGCGGCAGACGCCGTCGTACTCGCAGGCAACGCGATCGAGAGCTCCCGGCTGGCGTTGCTCTCCGAGCTCCCGGACCCGCACGGCGTGGCGGGCCGGTTCATGATGTTCCACTGGTTCACAGACGGCTCGGGCATCTTCTTAGACGAGCGACTTCACAACTACCGCGGGCGCGACCACACTCACGACATCGACGACTTCGCGGATCCTGACTTCCCGGGCGCGCGGGAGGCCGCCAAGGCCGCCGGACTGCCGTACTTCCGCGCCGGCAAGGTCGAGATGGGAGGTACGGACCAGCCGATCGCGGAGGCACAGCAATACCAGCAGATCCTTCCAGCGCTCGCGCCTCACCAGCCTTTCGGCGTCGCGTTCAAGCAGCTGATGCGCTCGAGCCTGCTGAGGGATCGGCTCCTCGGGCTCACGCTCTTCGGCGAGGACCTGCCCTACGCGCACAACCAGGTCGACCTGTCGCCGAGCGTGCGCGACTGGCGGGGCTACCCGGTGGCTCGCATCACCTATTCACCTGGCAACCACGAGCTCGCCGCGCAGGCCTTCTACATGCCGTGGCTGGAGAAGCTCTTGAAAGGGGCCGGTGCCGAGGTCGCCATCGCGCTGCCTCAACAGCCATCGACGCGCTTCGGGATCGCAGCTGGCACCGTCGTGCAGACCGAGCACGTGATGGGCGGGCTCCGGATGGGCGGCAACCCCGCCACGAGCGTGACAGACGGAGAAGCTAGGCACCACTACCTCGACAACGTGTTCGTCGCCGACGGTGCCGTCTTCCCCACTTCTGGCGGGCACAACCCGACTCTCACGATCATGGCAACGGCGCTGCGCAATGCTGGCAGGTGGGCGAGCGCTCTCTGAGCGCTGCTCGGCAGCGTCTACCGTTGCGCCCATGACCGACGCATGGATGGATGCGACAGCACAAGCAGAGTTGGTGCGAAGCGGCGAGGTCTCGCCGGGCGAGCTCGTGGACGCCGCCATCGATCGGATCGAGAGGCTCAATCCTGAGCTGAACGCCGTCATCACGCCGCTGTTCGAGTCGGCGCGGGCGGCTGCCGGAGGTGGGGCGGTGGATGGTCCCTTTGGTGGGGTGCCGTTTCTCCTGAAAGACCTCCTGTGCCACTCTGCCGGCGATCCGATGTACGAGGGGATGGCCTTCCTTCGGGGTCAGGGACATGTGGAAGAGCACGACACTTACCTCGCTTCACGTTTCCGGGCTGCTGGCTTCGTCTTCGTCGGAAAGACCAACACGCCCGAGCTCGGGATCCTGCCGACGACCGAGCCTCTTGCTTTCGGACCGACCCGTAACCCGTGGGCGACCGACCGCTCGACGGGGGGCTCGAGCGGCGGGTCTGCTGCAGCGGTCGCGTCCGGCATGGTTCCGGCCGCGCACGCCAATGACGGCGGAGGTTCGATCCGGATCCCCGCGAGCGAGTGCGGGCTCGTCGGACTGAAGCCGACCCGGGCGCGGACGAGCCTCGGGCCGGAATTCGGCGACATGATGGGCGGGCTCGTCTGCGAGCACGTGGTGACGAGATCTGTCCGCGACACCGCTGCCATTCTCGATGCGGTCGGCGGCCCGGGCGTCGGTGATCCTTACGCTGCACCGGCCCCGAGGCGCGCGTACGCCGACGAGGTGGGCGCCGATCCGGGGCACCTGAGGATCGGCCTTATGACCACGGCCACGACTGGCGAGGTTCATCCGGACTGCGTCTCGGCGGCGACCGACACCGCGAGGTTGCTCGAGTCGCTCGGCCACACCGTGGAGCAGTCGCACCCGGCACCTCTCGACGACCCGGACTTCACCGGCAACTTCATCACGCTGTGGTCGGTCGGCAATGCCTGGAACCTCGACTACTGGAATCGCAAGTACCGCCGGGAGATCACCGAGTCGGACGTCGAGCCACTCACCTGGGCGCTCGTCAAGATGGGCCGTTCCTTCTCCGGCCCGCAGTACCTCTCGGCGCTCGAATGGCTCCAGAGCTACAGCCGCTCAGTCCAGCAGTGGTGGGCCGATGGTTACGACCTCTTGCTCACGCCGACCATCGCCGAGCCCCCTCCTGTGCTCGGCCAATTCGACTCGCCGGCTGACAATCCGCTCGCGGGCCTGTTCCGGGCTGGCGCGCTCGTCCCGTTCACGCCCCAGTTCAACGTCACCGGGCAACCGGCGATCTCGCTGCCGCTCTCGTGGAACTCTGATGGACTGCCGATCGGCTCGCAGCTCGTCGGTCGTTTCGGGGGCGAGGACCTGCTGATCCGTGTAGCGGCTCAACTCGAGCAGGTGCACCCGTGGGCCGACCGGCGCCCGCAGGTGCACGCTTGAGGGGCGGCGACGCGATGCCGAGCGGGCCCGGGTTGTTCCGGATCGAGAGCGTCTACCGGTACCCCGTGAAGTCGATGGGCGGGGAGCGCCTGCCGGACATCATGGTGGAGGAAGGCCACGTGGCGGGCGACCGCCAGTGGGCGGTCGTCGATGGTGGTACCGGGTTCACGCTCTCCGCCAAACGCCACGGGGCGCTTCTCGAGGCGACGGCGCGGACCGGTGACAACGGCGAGGTGATCCTGATGCTCCCGAGCGGTGCGGAGGTCGTGGCGGGAGAGCCGTCAGCGAACGCCGCGGTGTCGCAGTGGCTCGATCGTGAGGTCGAGCTGCGCCAGCCGGGGTCCGAGAACCTTCCCTTCGAGCTCCTCGCCGACGCTCTCGACGAGGACTCGGAGATCATCGCCTCCAAGGTCCCGTCGACTCATTTCGCAGATTTCGCCGACGTGCACCTGCTCACTCGTGCCAGCCTCCGGGCGGCTCACGAGCTTTACCCGGGCGGAGACTGGGATGTGCGGCGCTTCCGCCCGACGGCCTTGATCGAAGCTGAAGGTGAGGACTTCACCGAGGACGTGTGGGTGGGATCGAGCGTGCAACTCGGCTCTCAGGCGCTCGTGGAGGTCTTCATGCCGGCCCTCCGCTGCTCCTTGCCACCGCGAGCACAGCCAGGGCTACCGAAGGACATGACGATCTCGACGACGCTGCGCGACCATCACAACTTCAGCCTCGGCGTCTATTGCGCCATCCGGTCACCTGGGTTGGTGCGGCCGGGCGACGAGGTGGTAGTCGGGTAGGCCGCCGAGACCCGCTGGTTCGCTACCCTCGATTGAGCTCCCGTCCGGCGGCCGCTGCCGTGCTCGCCGGCGGTCTCAGCCGAAGCTGACGATGGCGGTGGCGTCCTGTGTCGGCTTAGGTGTCGCTTGCGTCACAGCTACTACGCACGCAGTCGGCGTCGAGCAGACGATGTGATTCGTCCCGAACGGCCCCTTCAGCACCGTGAACGTGGTGTTGACATCGCCGGACGAGTCAGCCGTCACGGTGTCGAGCGTGCTTCCGATGTAGCAGTCGCCCTCGGTTGTGGCCGTGCCCTTGTTGGCGCACTCAGTGACGACCAGGCTCTCGTTCGGTGTGAAACCGGTCGCGGCGAGCTTCACCGTCTCGGAGGAGTTGAGACCAGTCGCAGGCGTGATCGTCAGGTGCTGTGGTGCTTTCACGGTCGAGGTGGGAGACGAGCTCGTCGGCGTGGTGGTCGTAGAGCTGTTCGTTGCCGAGCTTCCCCCGCTGCACGCCGCGAGCAGGCACGCGAGCGCCAGCAGGGTGCCCGCCGGGTAGAGCCTCATTGCTGGACCGGCGCCACGCCGTTGCCCTCCGGATCCGTGATGAACGCGAGCGTCGGGCCGCCGGGCACGTCGAAAGGCTCTGCGATGACTGTCCCTCCGAGCTCGACTGAGCGCTTCAAAGACTCCGCGAGCTCCCTCACCTGGATGTAGAGAGACACACCTGGGTTGTCGCTCTGGCGGATGTGTCCGCCAGGCCCTGGCTCCGGGCCACCGATTCCCGGCGTGATCGTCATGATCGCCCCATCGCCGATCTCCCAGTTGAACATCCCCGCGTAAAAGCGACGGATCGTCGCGGGGTCACGAGCCGCGAGCTCGAAGTGCACCACTGGCCTTGCCCAATCGTCCACGGTTGCCTCCTGTGTGCCGAACGCTACCGCCACGCGGCAGCCGTCGCAGGTTGGCCAGCCATGAGCTGCGCGACACCTGCTAGCCACCAAAGCGGTACGCGCACGAGCCCGAGGGGGGCGGTCCAACCTCAACCACCGTGGTGACCGCGACCACGACGCCCGGCTCGTCGGCCAGGTTCCCGACGCCAGTCTGACCTTCGTGCTCACAGCGCCAAGAGGCTGCGGCGCTCGACGGGCGACGCGCCTATCTCATCCTTCACGGGTGTGGTGCGCCACGGCGGGCCGCATGGGAGTCTGACCAGGACTTTGTCCTCGAGATGCGCAATTCATGACTTGTTTACCTGAGAATCATGACTTGTTCACCTTCAAGAGGTTTGACGGACATCTCCGCCCGCGATAGTCGCAACTGCACGCAGTTTGTGAAGGCGTGCGGTCCCAGACGATCAATCGAAGGAGCTTAAATTGCGACAGCGCACACTGAAGTTTGGCTTGGCTGCGGCGACGGTGGCGGCCGCAGTGCTGCCACTTGCCCTCGCCATCCAGCCGGCCGGGGCGGATTACGCCCCCAACCAAGGCGACGTGGTGGGTGTCGGATCCGACACCCTCCAGTACATGCTCGACTTCCTGGCCGACGGCGACGCCTACGGCGACCCTGGCTATAACCAGGTCGGCAACAAACACAAGGTGGACAACATCGACGCGAGCGCCGACACCAACGGCCGCCTGGCCTACGGCGTCGACGGCGGCCAAGTCGGCCAGGGGACCTGCACGCCCAGCACCGGGGGCACGGCCGGAACCGGCAACTCGACTTCGGCCAACACCGGCCATCCCTGCGTGCTCAACCCGACCGTGGTGCTGCGAGCCGGCCTTCAGCCCGTGCAGCGGCCCAACGGCTCGGGTGCCGGGTTCAAGGCCCTGGTCCAGGACATCGTGGCCGGCCACAACACCCCGGCCACCGAGGTGATCAACTTCTCCCGGGCCTCGGCCGCGCAGTCCACGACTGCAACGTTGCCGGCCGGGGTCAACATCGACCAGCTCAGCGTCGCCACCGACACCCTGCCGATGATCACCTCGAGCGGAGCTAACCCCACCCACGCCGTCCCGCTGTCGGCGTCGCAGCTGAGCCTCATCTACTCCCAAAACACAGGGAGCTGCATCACCTGGAACGACCCGCGGATCAGCGGTGTCTGGCTCGAGGGTGCCGTCACGAACAGCACGACGACCGTCACCTTCCCGGCCGGTGACCCCCAACCCACATCGGCCAACGTCGGCTGGGTGGTCCAGGGCGCGGGCATCCCGACCGGTGACACCGTCGCAAGCGTCGGGACCAACTCGATCACCCTGCTCAATGCGGCGACCGCCTCCAACACGGAGAGCGTCGGCCTCGTCAAACCCTCGGCGAGCACCGACACCATCATCCCGCTCATCCCGCAGGTCAACTCGGGCACCTACACCTACTTCTTCAGCCAGCTTGTCCCGCCGCTGTCCGCCCCGGGCAACTGCGGCCAGGTCTCGGAGGAGAACGACCCGACCGCCATCTACGACGTCGCAACTGGGCTGGGGCTGGATCCCGAGGACGCTATCGAGCCCGTCTCCCAGGCCCGCCTCGACCTCTACCAGGGCCTCAACAACACCGGGACGAGCGAGGGCATCGGTGGCTACTTCCTCGATCCCAGCTGCGCCTACCTCAGTGGGGCCGCGGCATGTGGCACCGGCAGCGTGAGTGGCGGCACCTGGGCCACCAACGCGGTGACGCCGGCGGTCGCGCCCATCACCACCGGTACTCCGGCGGGCCTCGGCGCCTATACCGGCACCGGTGCGGGCGGTGGTCTGTTCAGCCCGACCCGAACGCTGTACATGTACTTCCGCAACAGCGACATCACCTCGACCCAGGGCTGGCAGCCCGGCACGAGCGAGAACTGGCTCAACAGCCTGTTCTACGACCCCTGCGAGGTCGGTCAGACCTGCACCGGGCCGGGTGGGATCTACGGGCCTGCCGGAGCCTCGTACATCCAGAGCGGCGCAGGCCAAGCGCTCCTCGAGGATGCGGGAGACTTCCCGCTCGCCACGGAGGTCTGTACCGACCTCACCACCAGCAGCGCCTGCTAGCAGGAAGGGCCGAACGCCTGTCCGCACCCTTTCTCCCCGTTTCGGGGGAGAAAGGGGGCGGCCAGGTGGAGCTCTCGACAGGGCAACTCCCCGAACATCGACAACNNTCGACAACTCCCCGAACATCGATCAGTCAGCTAACCGAGATCAGCCAACTAACCGAGAGGAACCGATTTAAATGAAGCTTACGAAGCCAACTCTGAAGGCCGCGGTGGCCGGGTTGCTTAGCGCGGCCATCGCCGGCGGAGGACTGCTCGCCTTCGCGAGCTCGGCCTTCGCCGCAGGGACAGCTCCCGCCTGGGAACCCGACGCAAACGCCGCAGCCCCCTACGGCAACATCACCTTCTACGACGCCAACGGTAACCAGGTCACCAGCGGGACCGGCGACCTGACCAGCCCGTTCTCCTACGTCGTGGCCAGCACCGCCGGCGACACGGGAGCCACCAAGGCCAGCGTCGCCTTTTACAACCCACAGCACGGCGTCCTGCCGGCCCTCTGGACCGGGACCTCCGAGGCCGGCCCGACGACCTTCAGCCCCGCCACCAGCCTGCCTGCTGGCACGCCCGCCGACATCGTGGCCGACGCGCCTACCTATCCGGTCACGGCCGCCTCGTCGGCCAACATCAGCACCTGGCTGGGGGCGAACATCCCCGACACCACCGCCGGCTACGCCAACACCATCGAGGTCCGCCTGACCGACTCGGGTCCCCTTGGCCACGGCAACGCTCCCGGCACCTACTGGGAGTCCGACATCGGCTACAACACCACATCGGCGGCGATCACCGTCGACGGCACTACGGTGCCGGCGCACGGCTGGGCGGTCCTGTTCCCCTTCGTCACCGCCACGACCACGAGCCTTACGACGTCGGCGACCGCGGGTAACCTGACCACGGGCAACCCCGTCACCCTGACGGCCACGGTGTCGAGCACTGCCTCCGGGACGGTGCAGTTCTACGACAACGGCACCTTCCTGGCCGACTCGACGACCCCGGGCTCCGGGTCCTTCACCTACACCTACGCACCGGCCGCCGGCACACACGTCTACACGGCGACCTTCGTCCCCGCACCCGGTGACGAGACCGGCGCGAACACCGCGACCGCCAGCATCGTGGGCGGCTCGACCTCGTCCGGGGTGACGGTTCAGGACACTCCGCCGCAGACCGGAACCACGACCACGCTGGCGGCCAGCGCGACCAGCGTCGGCTACGGCACGGCGGTGACCTTCACGGCCACGGCTTCTGCAGCGGACAGCAGCACCCAGGCCGGCACGGTCGAGTTCCTCGACGGCACGACGCCGATCAGCGGCTGCACCGCCGCCGCCATCAACCCGCCTTCGTCGGCCACCTGCACGACGAGCACCCTGCCGCAGGGCAGCGACAGCATCACGGCCGTTTTCACCCCGACCAGCAACTCGTACGCGTCGTCGACGTCGGGCGCAGTCGTGGTCACGGTGGGCCCGCCGGCTGTTTGTAGCCTCACCGGTTCGTCCTGCTCGGACACCCAGAACATCCAGGTGACGATCAACCCCGGTACCATCACGGTCACCACGCCGTACACGAGCGCCAACCCGTTCGTGCTGCCGGCGATGACTCTGAGCGCCGACGGCACGTACTTGCAGTCGTCGGCCGAGTTCCCGGCCACCAGCATCCCCGACAGTTCGCAGATCGTGGTGACCAGCACCCTGGCCCCGGCTTACGCCTGGACGCTGTCGGTGTCGGCCACGCAGCTCACCAGCGGCAGTAATTCGATACCGGCTTCGGGTCTTGGTCTGACCAACGGCACGCTGCTCAACGCCAGCGGGGCCGGCGCCTACCCCGGCACCGTGACCTTCACCAACATCCCGGCGCTCAACCCGAGCCCAGTTGACGGTCCTGGCACCGGTCCAGGCCTCAGCGGCACCCCACAGTCGTGGGCCCACAGCACTGCCGCCGACGGCTCCGCTGACATGGACGGGACGCTGACGCTGTACGCAGCGACCAGCACCCCAGCCGGCACCTACAACGGCACCATCACCTTCTCCGTCTCCTAGACGGCCGAAGGAGGACCGCAGGGCCCGCCGAGGCTCGGACGGTCATCGAAGTCACAGGAGCGGGACGGCCTCGGTCGTCCCGCTCCTGCCATCTTTACAATTTGCCATCCAGTTTGACCAGGTAGACTCAAGTGCCAGAACCGTTGCTATTGCTGAAGAAACGAACGGCTCCTCAACCTCGTGGATGATATTCGGACACGCCAAATGCAGCCTTCCGACACAACAATCCGCCGGTCGACTCGGCTCTATCTGCCTATCGCTGCCGTCGTGAGTTGCGCCACCGCTCTCCTGCTGTCCCTCGCTCCGACGGCGTCCGGGCAGACGAGGGTGCCGTCGCTGGACGCGTCTCGCAAAGCGGTGTCGGCCAAGAAGAACGTCGTCACCTTCGGCACCCAGACGGCCTCCGCGACCAAGCCCGACAACCGGGGCATTTACATGTTCGGGGCCACCCCCGGAGGGCGGATCGAAGACCACGTGGCGATCCTCAACTTCTCCGACCAGACAGCCACCTTCCTGATACGGGGAACCGACGGCGTCAACACTCCCCAAGGCGGCTTCGCGGCACTGCCCATCAACGAGCGCTCCCACGACCTCGGCGCCTGGATCGCCCTGCCCTCCTCGGACCTGAAGGTGACGCTCCGGCCCCGCACCGACCTCATCGTCCCCTTCCTGATCGAGGTACCGACCGACGCGATGCCGGGCGACCACGTCGGCGTGATCACCGCCACCCTGGAGTCATCGGTGATATCGAAAAGCGGCCAGCGGCTTCACCTGCTGCAGACCGTCGGCACCCGAATCTTCCTTCGTGTCAGCGGCCCGTTGCACCCATCTCTCACCGTCACCGTGCTCGCAGTTCACTATGAAGGGACGCTCGACCCGATCGGCACCGGCGAGGCGAAGGTCACTTACACCGTTTCCAACACGGGCAACGTCGCCCTCGGCGGGCGCCAGACGGTCTACGTATCGGGACTGTTCGGGAGCCGGTCCACCGCCGCCCGCGTCCCGAAGCTCCAGTTCTTGCTGCCGGGCTTCTCGGTCACGAAGACGGTCGAGGTAACGGGTATATTCCCGGAGATTCGAGAGACCGCTCACGTGTCCATCCGGCCCCTCTACATAGCCGGTTCGGTCGCGCCGCCGTCGGGCCCGTTCCAGGCCTCGCGGTCGTTCTGGGCCATACCGTGGACATTGATACCAATCATCGTGGCGGTGATCCTGCTCGTGGTCGGTTGGTTCCGCCGGCGTCGCCGCGGTCGGCGGGCCGGTGACGCCACAGCTGGTCTGCAGAAGCCGGGGGGCCGAGGCAGCGTCGGGAAACAGGAATCCCCACCCGGCGACGTTCCCGTCTCGAACGGGTCCTTCGAGCGTCAGGCGGCGGGACACGAGTCCCCTGCCAAGGACCCGACGCCGGTGGCGT
This sequence comes from Acidimicrobiaceae bacterium, assembly GCA_003136185.1. Classification (GTDB taxonomy): domain Bacteria; phylum Actinomycetota; class Acidimicrobiia; order Acidimicrobiales; family Bog-793; genus Palsa-601. Next base: position 31,926 of record PLDN01000091.1, read on the forward strand.
CGGACTAGCGAGAAAGCGGTTAGACCTCAAATGAACATCCGATTTTGGCTGACAAGGATTGCGCTCGCTTCGGCGGTTACCGTCGGCGTATCTGCCGTGTCTTCGACCGCCTTCGCGAGTGGCTCTAGCGTCCCCTTCACCGATCCCAATCAGGTTGGTTCCTTGACGCTTTGCAACTCACACGGACAGCCGATCACTTCAGGTAGCCTGCTGACCGTCCCATTCGTATGGAGAGCGGTGTCATCGGCTCGCGTTCCCGCGGGTTACACGCGAGCCACGCTGTACCTGTTCCAGCCCATCCAGCACGTGGATCCAGGGGACTGGACCGGCTATCAGCTGACCGACGACGCAATGTTTTCCAACGCGGCCCACCCCATGGCGCAAGCCACCTACGCCGACGCTCCTCTGATCTGGCCGGACCACACCATGCCGCCGTACTGGGATGACCTGTACCAGTTGCGCATGGTCTTTTCCAGCCCCAACAAGCAGCCCTGGTCGTTCAGCTATCCGACGGCCGTCATCAAGGTGACCGGCAACACCTGGACCCTCGTCCAGGGGGGTGGATCCTCCTGTACCGATGGGACCGCCAAATCCATGGAGTCATTCCTCCTTCCCAAATCAGAGACCGCCGTACCCAAGGGGACGGAAGAGGAGATCCCCTACGCCGACCGGACCGCCGGGGCGAAGAAGGGATCTGTGTCCCCGAGTACTACTCAGGCCGGTGGGAGCTCGACGACGACCGCCGTGGCCGGAAGCAGCTCTTCTCGGTCGGCCAGTGCCGCCCTGGCAGGCACGTCGAGTAGCGGCGGTGGCTCCTCCGCGGGTGCGATCGCCGGAGGAGCGATCGCGGCCCTGGTCCTCGCCGGGGCAGCCGCGCTGTTCGTCTCCCGGCGTCGTCGACGAGTGGTCTGAGGCCCAGGCGTCCGGCCAGCGAATTTCAGGTAACCCGCGCAAGAAGGGCGTCACAGACCAAGCAATGTCGCGCGTCGGGGGCGTACTCGGCCTACGCGGGCGGCGCCAGCACCTCGGGCTCCGCCCCTGTGACTAGGGAGAGAGCCGTCGTCATCCCGGGGAACCGGATCCAGGGAGCCCGGTCTCTTACAACAGGTTGGGCAGGAACCGCATGAGAGCGTCGCTCGTCCCCCACAGCACGGCGAGGAAGACGGGCGCCCCGACGATCCACGTCTCGAACCGGCCCCACCTCACCCACGTCCAGCTGGCCGCGAAAGTGACGAGGACGAGACCTTCCAGCCAGAAGATGAGCGCGACAGTGGCGCTCGGGTCGTTGTGCATCGGCAGCGAAGCCGGGCTAACCGTTGCCGGCACCCCCGGGGGCACCGGCTGGGCCTTTCCGGCTAGCAGAGCATCGACATACATCGTGTGGGTTGGAGCCCACCCGCTCCTCCACCCTCCGCTCGCTGAGGTCACCAGCGTGAGGCGGGAGCCGCCTGCGTCCAGGGTCGGCGGGAGCGGGCTTCCCGGACGGCGGACGTCCTCAACGCGGTAGCGGAAGACCCCCTGCCCTGTCGTCACAGTGACCACGTCGCCCACGGTCATCTGAGTGATGCGGCCGAAGGGAGCGCCGAACGTGACGCTGCGCCCGAAGATCACCGACATACCGGCCTGCCCGGGCAGCGGGGTGTCGCTCAGGTGGCCGGGGCCGGACATGAGCAATCGAGACGTCGTGCCCTCGACCACGATGAGGTTGTGGATCCCGGCCGACGGGGCGTTGATGATGGCGACCGGCGATCCGGCCTGCACCGGCTCCGCCAGGGGTGTCGTTTCCTCTGCCAGCTGCAAGCGGAACTCGTCGTACAGTCGAGACTGCATGACGTGCTGCTCCACACCGCTCAGGACGAGCCCGTAGAGGAGGAACCACACCGCCAGCACGGCGAGGGCGGCCGGTATCGCAAGTAGCGCAGCGCGGGCAATCGCCCGCGGGTCCCGCCGGCTCGAGACCCTCGACGGGGTAGAAGTGCTAAACGTATCGGGAGCAGGGGATCGAGGACCATCGGACAGATCGATGACAAGGTCGAAAGCGTCAGCGTCAACCACCGTCACGGCCGGGCCCGCCTCCGCCGCAGCACGACCAAGGCACTCCACAGCCCGCCCAGAACGGCGACCAGCAGGGCCAGCGGCAGCGCAAGACCACCGACCCCCGCCTCCACGCCGAGAGTCTTGCCGGCGACCTCCACCGGCTGGATGGTCGGAGGGCCGGTCGTCGTCGTAGTAGTGCCTTTTTTCTTAACCGGCCCTGATCCCCCCCGCGCGACCGTGGTCGACGGAGTGCTTCCTGGCGCCAAGGTAGTGGCGGTGACCACGGTCGTTGTGGTTCTTGTGGTTCTTGTGGTTGTTGTGGTTGTTGTGGTTGTTGTGGTCGTGGAGTGCGGCGGAGGCCCGGGGACCAGCGGCGGGACCTTCCCGTTCTGAGCCTCTACGTCGGCGGCCGCCGCCTCCGTGTAGTCCAGCTCGTCCAAGAGACCCTTCTGCGCCGGTGCCGACCGAGATGCCGGGGTGCCCGACGTCATGGGCACATAGCCGGACGGTAGCTGACCGACGCGGAATCCCTGGACCTGCCCGGTGGTGGCGGCAAAAGACAGGTACTTACCGTAGTCGCGGGCGTCCGGCTCAGGGAGGCCTCTTGTAGGCACGTCGGCGGAGAACAGCATCGTACCCGGGTAAGCCCCTTTGGCTTTGGCGTTGCCAGGAAAGTCGGTGTAGGGAAACACCCAGGACCCCACTGAGGGGTCCGGCTGCATCAACGCGGCGGCGGCCTGCAGCGATGAGGCAGTCGGGGATACGAACAAGCGGCCCGCAGCGAACTCGGGGCCGTTGTCGGTCTCACGCTCCGGGCTGGCGTAGGTCTGGAGGGCTGCTGTGTCGAGGTCGAACTCTTTCGCTTCGGGCAGGGACACCAACCCGATGAGGAACCGGTTGCCGAGTGTTTCCGGCCCAAGCGGCGTGTATTCGGGCGTCAGGGGGCTGTTGTTGCAGCTGATCAGCGACGCGGCGATCCCGTACTGCATGTTGTACGCAACGTTTGCCAGGGTGTCCTGTGGGTCGTCGATCAGCGGTCGATCGGGAACCTTTGCCTCTCCGTTTCCGAGCGCTCCGACGCAGAACGGGTTGCCGCTTTCGGTGTAGTCGGGGCCGTTGGTCGTCGTGTCGAGGAGCGGCCACGACTCGACCGGCAATTTGATCCCCTTGTAGGCCGGGTTGACCACCATGCCCCAAGGATCGGGCTTCCCGTTGAGCCAGGCCCTTGCCTCCGGATCGGCGTTGATGTACGAGGTCAGAGCCCACATGACATCCGACTGGGACAGAATGCTGAACAACGTCGCGGCCGGCCCCGGTTGTATGCCATTGGGGACATGAAAGCCGGGGTTGAGGGCCAGGAACTCGGGATCGTCGAAGATGCTCTGTGGATTATGGGCCATCGCCGCGTAAGCAGAGTTGCATTTCGCCGGACACTGGTTAGGTCCGGAACCGGGCGGCTCGCCGGTGATCTTCCAGTTGTCCTGCACGTTTGTCGTCCCGGGATAGGACTCCGTCAGCAACTTGGCCAGCAGTCGAGGGTCGAGCCGGAGCTGTGTGTACTCGGCGCCATTCCCGTCGTCGATGACATAGGCGATCGCGAATCCGCTCACCGCGATCGGCGCTTGCACGGTGGGCGTGGTGAAGAACGACTTCTGCCCGGCCGGCACGGAGGGTGGCTCACCTTGGATGGCAGCCTCGATGAACCCCTGCTGCAGGGAGCTCTTGGCGACCGGTTCGGGCAGCTGGACCACGTTGACGTTGAACAGCTTGGAGTTGAGGCAGAAAGCCGGGTCCCACTGCTCGGCCGCCTGGGCCATCACCTCGGAGCCGTAGAAATCCAGCGGAGCTTGTTGGTTGTTGGCGCATGCGTTCGCCGGGGTGGTGAAACTGAGCGGTACGGAGATCCGGTGGTTCCAGTTGCTCCCGCTCCACCAGTAGGCGCCGGTGACCGCCTGCGCAGGCGGGTACGGATTAGCGCCCGTGTTGAGGCTCCCGGGTGGGAATGTTCCCATGGACTCGCATTCGTAGCTGGGGGAGCTCACCTGAGGGTTCGCGTTGCAGTTGATGCCCTCGATCGGGATGATGACGAGCGAGCAGGGGACGGTCTGGGAGCACCCCAAAGAGGTGTTGGTCTCGGAGGTCATGATCGTGAACTTCGCCGACCCGGTCCCGTTCAGCGCGGTCTCCGCATAGGTCGTATCGCTGGGGATGATCGTCGGGTCCTCGCCCCTGGTGAGCATCTCCGGGGGGGCGCCGTCGCAGCCCGTCGGCCCGACGCCGTAGTCGGTCCCGTCGGCGGCGTCGAACGGCAGCCAGAATTGGGGGCCAGGGGCTACCTCGCCGTCACAGTTGGACGGCAACGGTATGGGCACGTTGCAGTACCGCTCCGTGCAGATGCCGTCCTTGGCGTTGTCGGCGTCCAGGCTCCACATCGAGTAGGGGGACGGTGTCGAGATGACCCGCTCCCCGGGCGTGGCGGTCCAACATGTCTTCTGAGTGAGGCGCTTTGCGGCCGGTACGTCGGGGGAGTCGATGCCGCGGCACTCCATCAGAACCACGGGGTACTCCTGGTCGGCCGCCGACGCGAACTGCTCGGCTGAAATGATTCCCCCTGTCGGGTGCGCGCCGGACCACGAGACGCTGACCACCTGGTTGTTGCGCAGATTGGTGGTGTCTGAGACCTTTACAGAGAACGACCGGCGGTCGACCACGCCCTTCTCGAAGAATGTCCTACACAGCGCCTCCGCGGCGGTGAACGATGCCCCCTTGGTCGAGGTGACCGGCCGGGCGCCGCAGCCCGGTGTGCTCGCGACCGCAGCGGGAGCCGCCAAGGCAGTCAGTGCGACCAAGGGCAGCGCTGCCAGTGCCATCCGGAACCGGGCTAGTGCGACGCGACGGCGGGGCATGGTGGTTTTCATCTCCCTGACCCCCGTCGCTTGAGCCGTTTCCGAGCGGCGCGCAGCGGTGCGGGGGCACACAGCCCGACGACGAGCAGCGCGGTGACGATAGCGCCGAGCGCGATATACCCGACGCCACCGGGGTGGTCCCCCGTTAGGACCGTGGCCACCGCTTGAGGAATCACCGCCGACGAGGTCGGATTACCGCCACCGCCGCAACCNNCCGCCGCTACCACCACCGCCGCCCTTACCACCGCCGGTTCCTCCGGCGGGCTTCCCGTCGATGGGGTTTCCGTTGTGGGAGTACTGGCCGGGGCACGGCCCATGGCCCGCCTTGGCGCACGCCGGAGGGTATGGGGCGATCTTTGCCAGGTAGTTCTCGTTGGGCTTGCCGGGGATGAACGTCGGGTTGTCGCAGTGAGCGGGGTTGAGCTGGGAGACGACGACCCCAGGGTCGGCCTTGTGCAGCAACGTCACCTGCTTGAAGGAGGCCTCCACCAGGTTGACCGGGAGGGGCGAGTAGCCGATGGGTGCCATCTGCGACTGCCCGGTGCAGAGTGCGAAATTGTCAAAGGCTGCCAGCGTTTGGCGTTTGGCGGTGTTCATCGTCGGGTCGCACTTCGTGACCGGGCCGGTGCACGTCGGCGCCGTAGGCATGATCTCGTACGAGTACGACGAGAGCGGGTACGTGCGAGGGTCCTTGTAGGTGTAGACGTTGTTGAGGGTCTCGAGCAGGTAGCAGGGTGACGTATCGAACCCCAGCTTGGAGCAGTCAGCGGGATTCTGGTCGTAGTTGATATGGGCCTGCGTCAACGACACAGCCGCGTCATAGGCGTCGGGCATAGTGAAGTAACCGCCCGCGTTCTCGAGGGCCACGACCGGGTACGAGGCACCGATGGCGTAGGCGTACTCGTCGTAGCCGATCGATCCCTGACCTGCAGCGGACGTGATGAACCCCATGACCCCGTCGGACCCGTTCTCTGCAACCTGCGAACCCTGGCCTGTGGGCCAGAACTCGACCGGAAACGAGTACCCCGAGAACGCATGCCACAGACTCGGGTACTCGGTGTTGAGGTAGTCGGAGAACTGGAAAGTCGTGCCGGCCCCTTCGGAGTGGATGACTGGGACGATCGGGATGGAGGGAAGGGCGTGGCCGTTGTTGTCGGCGGTGATCTCGGGATCGTCCCAGTTGGTGATCTGGTCGGTGAAGATCTTGGCGAGAGTCAGGCCCGAGAGGCGAAGGTTCTCGACCCGATTCCCCCTGACCACGATGTTGTAGGCAAACGCCGTGGCCCCGCCGACTATCGGGAGGTAAGCGTAGGGTCGGTTGGATGCGTCGTTGACGCCTGTCTGCTTGTTCTCCCCCTGGTAGCCGATGTCGCTGATCGCAAAGTCGTTCTGGGCGTTGGCAAAGTCGGTCCTGCCCTGCGCAGAACCAGAGGGCGTGTAGACGACCTGCATGGAGCTCGACTCGTCGTTGATCCACTGCTGCACCGCTAGCGCTGCCCAGCTCGAGCCGGACCCGTCAATTTGCTCGTATCCGCTTTCGGCACCCGCCGGTGGGGACGTGATCAGGGTGACGATGCCTGCAAAAGCGATCGCCGCGCCCGCCCCGATTGCGCGCGCCCAGGCGCCACGTGGACGCGTCCGAGATCTCATTCTCACGGCAGTTCTCCTTTTGGTGGCGCCCGGCCGCAGCCAGGGAGCGCCGGAGGCGGCAGCGGTCATCGGGTGCTTACCCTCTGACGCGCCAGCACCCTCGTCGCGGCGAACAGGATGAAGACGATGAACAGGAGCACGACCCCTGCGCCGAACCCTCGTACGATCTCTGCCGGCTGCCCACTGCGGAGGGTTTCGTACACGTAGAGCGGCAACGAGATCATCGGCTGGCCGTCAAAGGGATTGCTGTTGTAGAAGGTGGTGAAGCCCGACACGATCAGAAGTGGCGCGCTC
>PLDN01000091.1:38822-39011 GCA_003136185.1 Acidimicrobiaceae bacterium
GTACCAGCCACCGCCAGGGCCAAGGAGACCGCTAATCCGTTCTTGTGCCCCCACGGGTAGTTACCGTGAAACGGTAGGACAAACACGACGTAGATGAACAAGCCGGCGAGGAGGTCGGGGACGGCCGTCATGGCCTCCACAACGGTCCGTACCAATCTGACGAACCAGCCGCGCGTCTCGGTCATGAAC
>PLDN01000090.1 GCA_003136185.1 Acidimicrobiaceae bacterium
GCGAGTCGATCGAGCCCGGCGAGTGCAATCGGTCGCCACGCCAGCCGATCAAACCGACACCGACGGCGACCACGAGCCCGAAGTAGCCGAGGATCAACGGGCCGATACCTGAGTCGCTGAAGGAGTGAACCGACTGGATCACACCCGAGCGGGTGAGGAAGGTCCCGAGAATCGTCAANNTGACGGAGTGCAGGTAGGCGGTCGCCGTGAGCCACGGGAGCAACGCAGCGTTCTCCACTGGGTCCCACGCCCAGAAGCCACCCCATCCGAGCACCTCGTAGGACCACCACGCACCCATGACGATGCCGATGGTGAGAAACGCCCATGCGATCACCGTCCACCGGCGCGTCTCGATCAGCCAACCCTCGCCGAGCCGTCCCGTGGCGAGCGCCGCGACCGCAAACGCGAACGGGATCGTGAACCCGACGTATCCGAGGTACAGAAAGACGGGATGAAAGGCGATCAGGACGTTGTCCTGCAGCAATGGGTTCGGCCCGAGTCCGTTCGAGACCGCCGTGCCGGAGACGGTGATGAACGGGTTGGCGGGCCCTGCCATCAGCCCGAAGAAGAACGTCGCAGCCGTCATCCCGACAATCGTCGCCCAGGCGACGAGCCGGTCTGCCGACCGCGCCCGGAATCGCCAATACATAACGGTGAGGTAACCCGTCAGGACGAGCGCCCACAACAGGATCGACCCCTGCAGGGCCGACCACATTCCCGTGATGTCGTAGAGCAGAGGAGTTTGCCGGCTGTTGTTGTTGGCGACATANNTTCGGCGCGGCGGCAAGCAACGAGTCCCGCCCGAGCACGAGTCCGAGGACCAACCCGATCACGCACCCGGCCGCAGAGACGAGGCCGAGAGCGACCCCGATCTGCCCAAGAATTGCGTTCACGTGCGCTTGCCGCTCTTCGACACGACCTTCACCCGGCCGGGATGAGCGGCGATGTATTGCTGGGAGTGCTTGACCATGATCTGATCAGAGGCGAAACCATCAGAGTTCCCGACGAAATGCCCCACGACCACTACCGGAAGGCCGGGACGGAACATCTCAGGCGGGTCGCCCGTGTTGTCGACGTGGATGGTCGCCCCGCCCTGGCTGATGGCGAAGCTCACCTCCGTCGTGCGCAGCCGATGGACCGAGCCGTAGACGACCGTTCCCTCGAGTTGGAACGTCGCGTTCCCGAGCGTGGCACGTTGGGCGATCGCCTCGTTGGTCGTCTTGAAGAAGACGATCGCAGAAGTCAGACCTTTGTAGACGAGGAACCCAAGCGCGAGAACGATAACAAGCCCCGCGACAGCAAGTCGCCGGCTGGAGCCGGCTCCGCCGCGCCGCGGAGTCGCGCTCACTGCAGCACTCCCTCGTCGGCGGGCGCGTCACTGGGCGCGTCTCCGGCGACCGGAGAAACGGTCGCCGGTTCCGCCCCCAGAGCCGCGGACACTGAGAGTCGGCGCCTGGCGGCCTTTTCGCGGACGAGGACACTTATTGAGTAGGTGGCGAGGGTCGCTAGCACGATGGTGTAACCCGCCTCGATGTAGCCGCTCATGCCGGGCCGAGCCCTTCTGCTCGCCGCTCGTCGAGCGCGTAGCGAAGCCCCTCGTCGGCCTCGCTGTCCTGCAAACCGGCCAGGCGGTACCTGTGGGCGGTCAACCAGGCGTAGGCGAGGGTGAAAGAGACGAAACCTAGAAGGAGCGTCCAGGCCATCGAGCCGTGGACGTACAGGTGGCGGCCGGTGAAGTCGATCGTGGGGGCCTGATGCAGGCTGCGCCACCACGAGACCGAGAAGTACACGACAGGGACATCGACGAAGGCGATCAACGCCGCGATGGCGGAACGGCGAGCGACGACCTCCGGATCGCCAGGCACGCGCCGCAGTGCGAGGTACCCGAGGTAGAGGACGAACAACAGCGCCGTAGTGGTGAGCAGAGGGTCCCATGTCCACCACACACCCCAAGTCGGCCGTCCCCAGATCGAGCCGGTTGCGAGCGTGAGCCCGGTGAAGACGACGCCCACCTCCGCCGAGGCTCCTGCCATCCGGTCAAAGCGGATGTGGCGAGTCCTCGGCCACAGGTAGAGCATGCTCGAAAGAAACGCCATCCCGTACGCGACGAACGCCACCCACGCCATCGGGGGGTGGATATAAAGCAAGCGCACCAGGCCGTGGGGGAAGCCGACCGCGTCAGGAGTCACCCACAGTCCGAGCCAGGCCGTGGCGGCGACACCCACGAGAGCGAGGATGCCGGTGGCTTTGAGCACCTTTGATCCCGTCATGATTCCTCCAGCAGCGGACCGAATGCCACGATCCCTATCGTCACGTACACCACCGCAAACACCGCCAGCAACGAGAGCCACCCGAGGCCTCCCGAGGGCGTCCCCGCGAGCGCCTCGTCCCAGGCCTTCGTGGCGGCGAGGAGGACGGGCGCTGCAACAGGGAGGAACAGGAGAGGGAGGAGGGTCTCTTTTACTCTGAGTCCGGAGGCAACGGCTCCGTAGATGATGCCAACGGCGGCAAGCCCTACGGTCGCGGTCACGCAAACGGCCGCCAGCACGAGCCCACCGGTGAGGTGGGCACCGTACAGCACGGCGACGCCGAGCGCGAGCAGCGCCTCGAGTACCAGCAGCTCAGCCACGACGGCTCCAGCCTTGCCGAGGAAGATGCCGGCCGGGTCAAGCCCCGAGAGGCGCAGGCCATCGCGGGCGCCATCCGCCGACTCGACAGCGAAGCTGCGCTGCGTCGCGAGCAAGCAAGACAGCAGCACGGCGATCCAGAACAGACCCGCCGAGGCCGGCGCGAGGACGCTGCGATCCGGTCCGAGCGCGAGGCCGAAGAGCAGGATCACGGCCGCGGCGAACGGCACGACCTGGTTGAGTGCGACCCGCGAGCGTGCCTCGATCCGCAAGTCCTTGCCGGCGACGAGCCACGCGTCACGCAACACTGGCGGGCTCCTCCACGACCTGGCCGCCTGCCAGCCAGACGGTGCGATCGGACAAGGCGGCGGCGTGCTCGTGCTCGTGCGAGCAGAGAAGAACGGTTCGACCCTTCGCCCGCGACTCGGCGATGAGCTCGTCGAGCAGCTCGCGACCTTCCTGGTCCAGACCGGCGTGCGGTTCGTCGAGCAGCCAGAGTCGTGGGTCACGTGCGACGAGCACTGCCAAAGCCGTGCGGCGCCGCTGACCTGCGGAGAGCCGCCCAACCGGCGTCGCCGACACACGACCGGCGAGGCCGAGCCGCGCTGCAGCCGGGCCTGCCTGCTCGATCTCCAGGCCGAAGCTGCGCAGCGCGTAACGCAGGTTCTCCTCGACGGTCAGCTCCTCGTAAAGGAGGCTCTGGTGCCCAAGCATGCCTACGTGCTTGCGAAGAGCTCGGCGATCGATCGCGAGGTCGTGCCCGAGCACGGAGGCCTCGCCTGAGTGCAAGGGGACGAGGCCGCAGCAGAGCCGGAGCAGGCTCGTCTTGCCGGCGCCATTCGGCCCGCGCACGTGCGCGACCTCACCCTCGTCGATCTCGAGCGAGACTCCGGCGAGGAGGGGGAAGCGACCGGCGAGGGCAACGGCTTCACGTAGACGTACGGCAGGCGCCATGGGACTGCCTTCATGCTACGGGTCAAGGCCCCGATATGGCCAAGCGGCCAGCGGCGCGGCGGCGGCTAAAGCCCGCTCACCTCGTCTGGGATGCGAGAAGATCGATGTCGGCATCGACCATCATCTGGACTAGCCCCTCGAAACTCATCTCGGTCTCCCACCCGATCTTCTCCCGCGCCTTCGTGGCGTCGCCCACGAGGAGGTCCACTTCCGCAGGCCGGAGGAACTGCTCGTCGATCACGACGTGGTCGGCCATCTCAAGCCCGGCGCGATCGAAGGCAACCTCGCAAAGCTCGCGCACCGAGTGCGTCTCGCCCGTGGCGACGACGTAATCCTGCGGCTCGTCCTGCTGCAGCATCGCCCACATGGCGCGGACGTAGTCGCCCGCATAGCCCCAGTCGCGTTTTGCATCGAGGTTGCCGAGACGCAATTCCTTGTCAAGGCCGAGCTTGATGCGGGCGACGCCGTGGCTCACCTTGCGCGGTAAGAACTCGAGGCCGCGACGAGGACTTTCGTGGTTGAACAAGATCCCCGAGGAGGCGTGCATGTGGTAGCTCTCGCGGTAGTTGACGGTGATCCAATGGCCGTACACCTTGGCGACGCCGTAGGGGCTGCGGGGATAAAACGGTGTGCTCTCAAGCTGGGGAGTCTCCTGCACCTTCCCGAACATCTCCGACGAGCTGGCCTGATAGAAGCGGATCTCGGGATCTGTGAGGCGGATCGCGTCGAGGATGCGCGTCACGCCCATCGCGGTCACCTCGCCCGTTAGCACGGGTTGGCTCCACGAGGTCTGCACGAATGACTGGGCGGCAAGGTTGTAGACCTCCTGCGGACGATGCTCGCGGAGGACCTGGATCATCGAGACTTCGTCGAGGATGTCTCCTGGGACGAGCGTCAGCTGGTCTTGGATGTGGGCGATCCGTTCGAAATTGACGGTGCTCGAGCGGCGGACCATCCCGATCACTTCGTAACCATTCGCGAGCAGCAGCTCGGCGAGGTACGAGCCGTCTTGGCCGGTAATTCCCGTGATCATCGCGCGGCGGGGCATTGCATAGTTCTACTAGGTGCCCATACTGCGTAAGGTGCCCGCCGTGGTCGTGCGCTCTGTTCCAGACTCGGTCCCCGCTCAGGTGGCCTTCGTCGGTCACCGCCTCGGAGCACCCGACGGGATCTCGGCGGCGTCAGCTGTCTGGCAGGACGCCTTCAGGTCACTCGGCTCGATCGTCACCACCATCGCCAGCGAGGGCACGGCCGATCACGTCGTGCCACTCGACGAATCATCCCTCGAGGACCTGCTGAGCGAGCAGGATCTTGTCGTCGTCGAGAACTGCTGCTCGGAATGGTCGAACCCACTCGAGACCGAGACCCTCGCCCGCCTGCTCGCCGGCAGACCGGCGATACTGCGGCACCACGACCTCGCCTGGCAGGCCGGCGGTTCGCAGGCCGGCGGTTCGCAAGACGACCGTCCCCCGCCGGACGATCCCGCCTGGACGCATGTCACCATCAATGAGCGATCGCGCATCGAGCTCGACGCGCGCGGCGTCCATGCGAGGACCAGCTACAACCATTTCGATCTCGATCCTCCCGTGGGCGACCGGGACGCCACGCGACTTGCTCTCGGGCTCGAGAGCGGCGAGCGCCTGCTCCTGCAGCCGACGAGGGTCGCTGCCTCTAAGAACGTCGCGGGTGGCCTCCTCCTCGCAGCCGGGATCAGCGCGGTGTACTGGATCCTCGGCCCAGTCGACGACGACTACCGCGAGCGTCTCGACCAGCTCGTATCGCGCACGACTGTGCGTGTCGTGCAGGGAAGACCCGATGGCGTCACCCTTGCTGACGCTTACGCCGCGAGCGACGCCGTCGTGCTCGCGTCCACGTGGGAGGGCTTCGGGAACGCCGCAATCGAGTCCGCCGCCTACCGGCGACCCTTCGCGATTGGTCCCTACCCGGTAGGGACGGAGCTTCGCCGATACGGTTTCTCGTGGTACGACTGGCACAACGTCGGGGCGCTCGACCGCTATCTCGCCGATCCGGACCCGTTCGTGGTCGATCGGAATGAGAAGGTGGCGCGGATGCGTTTCTCCTCCTCCGATCTTGCTCAAGACCTGCTCCGGTTTGTTTACCGCGCGGTAAACTGACTTTGTTATGCCATCTGTCACCGCCACTGCGACGGCGCCGCGGCGGCGACTAACGGCCGCTAGGCGGCGCCGCCAACTCATTGATGTCGCTCTCGAGACCTTCGCCAGGACAGGTTTCACCGCCACCACGATGGAGGACATCGCGACGGCCGCGGGTGTCACCAAGCCATTGCTGTATCAGCACTTTGCCTCCAAACGGGCTCTGTACCTCGAACTGATCGACGACGTGACTGCACGCCTCATCGACGCTCTCGGGACTGCGGCAGGCGCTGAGACCGTGTTCCGGCTTCAGGTCGACGCGGGCATGCGCGCGTACTTCCGCTTCACGATCGAGAACCAGTCGGCGATCCGAATGCTCTACGACGCGCCGCACGACGAGGAGCTCGCTCGCGGTCTGCGCTCGATCCAGGATGCGATCGCCGAGTTCATCAGCCCGCTCATCGAGGCCGACATGGGCGAGGACCATAGGCGCACGCTCGCCATCGGCGTAGTCGGGATGACCGAAGGCGTGACGCGGCACTGGCTCCGTCAGCGGGCGCAGCGCGGCTCGATCGTGAGTGACGCCGAGTCGGAAGAAGAGGCGATCATGCTGGCGGAACGGGTCGCTGACTTCGCCTGGAGCGGTCTCCGGGGAGTCCACCGGATCTCCTGACGTCCGGTCAGGCGCCCTGCCACGACCGCCACAAGGCGGCATAGCTCCCCTCGGCGGCGAGCAGGTCGTCATGCGAGCCCTGCTCGATGATCCGGCCGTGATCGATCACCGCGATGTAGTCGGCGTCGCGAGCCGTCTGGAGGCGGTGAGCCACGGCGATGACCGTGCGGCCCTCGAGCACGCGGGCGAGTGAACGCTCGAGATGGCGTGCCGCTCTCGGGTCGAGGAGCGCCGTCGCCTCGTCGAGGACGAGGGTGTGGGGGTCCGCCAGGATCAGCCGTGCGAGCGCCACCTGCTGGGACTCCCCCGGTGAGAGCTGATTCGCCCCGGCGCCGAGGCGGGTATCGAGGCCGCCCGGGAGCCGTTCGAGCATCGGGAGGCCGTCAACTGCCTCGAGTGCTGTGACGAGCTCGGCATCGGTGGCGTCAGGTGAGGCGAGTGCCAGGTTCTCCCGCAGCGTCCCGTTGAAGATGTGGTACTCCTGGGTGACGAGTACCACCTCTTGGCGGAGACGATCGGTAGGCAGCCGGTGGGCATCGACACCGCCGATCCGGACGTACCCGGTGCGAGGCGCGTGGACGCCGGTAAGAAGGAGAGCGAACGTGCTCTTGCCCGCCCCGCTCGGACCGACGAGCGCGACCCGGGAACCAGGTACCGGAGCGAGATCTATGCCGTTTAGGACGTCATGGCCGGTCCGGTAGGCGTAGTGCACGTCCTTCGCCACGACGTGTGGCGATACCGGCTCGTCCTCGGCGAGATCCGGTTTCTCGATCTCGCTCACGCCGAGCAGCCGCCCGAGCGAAGCCGTGCCGAGCTGGATCTCGTCGAGATAGCTGAGGACCGTGTCGACGGGACTGATCAACAGCTGGACGTAGAGGACGGCGGCCGTCGTGGCGGCGATCGACAGGTGGCCGTCCGCGTGGAGCAAGCCTCCCACGAGCACGGCGAGAACGAGCGGCACGACGTAGCACGCCTCGGTCAGTGGGAAGTAGATCGTGCGCAGCCGCATTGTGTACAGCTCTGTCGCCACCCATTCACGGATGTCCGCGTCGACCTGGCTGATCCGGCGTTCCGCCAGGCTCAACGTCTCGATCGTGCGGCCGCCTGCGGCGGTCTCCTGCACGCGGCTGTTGGTCTGGTCCCACGACGCCATCGTTCTCTGGTAACCCGGACGGGCGAGAGAGAGGTACCAGCGCGTGCCAAGCGCCAGGACGGGCAGGGTCGGGAGCAGCACGAGCGCCAGCAACGGCGCGGTGAACAGGAGCGCGATCACGATCGCAGTGCATTGGCCGATCGCTACGACCATCTGCGGCGCAGCCTGCCGGACAGACCATGTGAGCTGCTCGACGTCAGACGAAGCGCGGGTCTGCAGGTCGCCCGTCCCGGCGTCCTCGACGACACCGACCGGGAGGGAGAGCACGGCACCGACGAAGTCGCCGCGAAGGCGCGCGAGCAGGCGGGCCGTCAGGTGGCCTGCCGCCCGGGAGGCTGCGGTGCTGCTCAGTCCCTGCACCAGCAAAGCCACGAGAAACACCGCCGCCGCGACCTCGATGCTCCTGATCTCGCGCCCGTTTCCCGCCGCCCGCGCCACCACCTGCCCGAGCACTTGGGGACCGACGAGTCCCGCGATGCTCGCGGCGACATAGAAGGCCAACACCGCCGCGGTCGCGCGCCGCTCCCGTCTGATCGCAGCGGAGAAATATCGGCGCACGGTCTTGAGGGAGGCGACCGGGAAACCGTGCACCGGAGCGGCTTCCGTCACAGCGCCCCTCCTCGTAGGACTACGGCCTCGTAGCGCGGCTCGGAAACCAGCAGGTCTGAATGCCGGCCGGCCGCAATCACGGTGTCACAGACGAGGATGACCTCGTCGGCCTGCTCGGCAACGAGTGGGCTCGTCGTGCAGATGATCGTCGTCCGACCCTTTCTCGCCTGCGACAATGACCGCGCGATGGCGGCTTCGGTATGAGCGTCCACTGCGCTCGTCGGGTCGTCCAGGAGAAGCACGTAGGGGTCGACAACAAGGGCCTGCACGAGCGACAACCGTTGGCGCTGGCCACCGGAGAGCGATCGCCATCGCTCCGGTAGATCGGCGTCGAGCCCGTCGGCGAGCGACTCGACGATCTCGGAGGCCTGCGCGCTGTCGAGCGCAGCCTCGATGGCCCCGCTCTTGAGCGCTCGATCCAAAGGACCGACCTCGAGAGCCTGACGCAACGTGCCTTTCAGATGGAACGGAGAGCGCTCGAGCATCACGACGTGATCCCGGTACCAGCCGAGAGGGATCGAGTCGACGGACCGGCCAGCCCAGCTCACGGGCCCGGAGTCGTCGTCTTCCGGGCCGTTCCAGCGTGCGAGCCGCTCTAGCAGCGCGGTGCCCTCCTCGGGTGTCGCAGGGACGATCGCCGTGAGCAAGCCGGGTTGGATCTGCACTCCGGTGCGCTCGTCGACCATGGCTCCCCGCGGTGGCAGATCGAGGTCGTGCGCGTCCGCAAGGGTCTCTATATTGCGGTCGAGGGTGAGCACCCCGAGGATCCGCCGGGACGCGACGACTGCCGCCGTCCACTTGGAAGCCGCCTCGACGAATGTCTGCATGGGCAGGACAAGAAACGCAGCCGAGGCGTAGAACGCCACCAGCTCACCGTCGGAGATCGTGTGATTCACGGCGAGATGCGCTCCGACCCACGTCACGGCGACGACGATGGCCCCCGGCAGGAGCACCTGTGCTCCGTCGAGGAGCGCCTGAAGATCTGCAGTGCGCATCGAAGCACGGGCGACGTCGTTCGAGGCTTGCTCGTAGCGATTCGCAAACACGCGCTCACCTCCTAGGCCGCGGAGGACGCGAAGGCCCGCGACCGTGTCGGAGGCGAGCGAGCTCGCCTCCGTGCGCTGATCCCGTTCCACGGTCTGGCGCCGCTCGAAAGGCTTGAGGATCGGAGCGATCGCGAGGACGGCGAACGGGACTCCGAGCACGACAATCGCCCCGAGGGGAGGCGATGCGATGAGCAGGACGACGGCCACCACGAGGTAGGAAGCCACACCCCCGGAGAAGCGACCGATCACATCGAGAGCGTCACCCACCCGCTCCACGTCCGACGCGCCCAGGTTCGCAACCTCCCCCGACGCCACCCGCCGCGCGAGGTCGCCGCCCAGCAAGGTCGCGCGCCGGACGATCAGCTGCTGGATACGCGTGGCGCAGATGAGGAAGTTGGCGACCGCCCTCCGGTGCCGGAGAATGCCAGCCACTGCTTGCAGAAGACCGAGCGCCAGCACGACGAGCGACCACTCGACGATCGCAGGCTTGTCGCGCCGCACCATGGCGCCGAGTGCTCCACCGAGCGCTAACGGGATCATCGCCTGGCTGACCATCCAGATGACGCCGAAAACCGAACCGGTTAGCAGAGTCCGTCTCTGCCCGCGCGCGCACCAGAGAAGGAAACGCCCGGGGGACCGAGTGTCCGGCACCCCTGGATCGGCGAGTGGCAGCTCCAACATGAGCCGACCGACGCTAGCGGGGTCGGCCGCCATCCGGCGCGGTCGCGACCACGTTCAGGATCACGAGCTAGTCGGCCGCCCTACCTATTGGTGGAGCCTCGTGAGCGCATTGGTGCTAAGGTGGCACGCGTAAAGGTCGCCCAGACCCTGCTTCCTAGACACCTGACTAAAAACGTCAGGGCAACGAGATGGAGGCAAAAGATATGGGTCGTTCAGGTATGGCTTTTAGCATTCTCGCCATCGCGGCTGGTGCTGTGATGTACTGGGCCGTGACTAGCCAAGGGCACGGGTTTAGGCTCTCCACGGTTGGTGTCATCCTCATGGTCGTTGGCGTGGTCGGATTGATCGCGTCGACGATCGTATTCGCCACCTCCCGGAATCCTGCCGGTAGCCGGCATAAGACTTACGACCGTGAAGTGACTGACGCGCAGGGGCGCTCGACGGCAGTTCACGAAGAGGTGCGCTGAACCACCGAGTCGGCATCAACCCCCAATAATCGACACTTGGTCTCCTCGACTGTCGCCGTAATGCGCTGCGGGAACGGTGCGACTAGTTGAATCTGTCGGCCGCCTTGTCGTTTGCTCAGCGACGGGCAAGGCGGCGGCCGCTCTCGGTGTCCGGCGGCGTGTAATTCTGCTCGAAATGGTGATAGAGCGTGGATTCGTTCGCCTGCGAGAGCTCTTCCCCAGTCATCTCCAGGTTGGGCGCGGAGCGCACCCGCGCCTTAGTAACAGTGACATGAAGTTCGTCAGGGCCGACCTGACTCCCCCTCAAAGGCACAAACGTGAGGTGACGACGATTGAACAGACCTTCCTTCACGGTGCCGAAGACTGGCTCGTCAGTCTCGACGTCGACGTAGACGTCCTGCAGCTTGCCGATCTTCGCCCCCTCGCGATCGATAAGCATCTTGCCCCGCCATTCGGCGATTCCTCGCTCGAGCATGCCCTCGTCATCGGACATGTCGGCCGCTCAACTCTTCTCTCGCGGCGCTCCACTGAAGGCACGTCCCGCCATCGGCATTGCGGCTGACTGTGAAGGTTCCGCCTACCTCCTCGGCCCGGGCTGCCAGGTTGGCGAGGCCGCTGCGATGAACCACCTCACCTGACCCCACTCCTTCTCCATTGTCGGTGACGGTGACGGTGACGGTGCCCGAGAAAGCGGCGTTCGTGCAACCGTCAAGGGGCGAGCCTCGTCCTCCGGCCGCTGCATCTACGTGCACTATGACGTCGACGCGGGTCGCATGCGCGTGCCGCGCCACGTTCGACAGCGCTTCACGGACGACAGCGACGAGGTGCTCACTCACCTCGCTCGACATGTCGAGATCCACAGGTCCCTCGAATCGAATCGATGGCGCGAAGCCAAGCACCTCAGCCAGGCTGGACCCCAACTCCAGGATTTGCGCGCGCAAGCCGATCGCTCGCAGCGGGCGGTGGTACGTCTCGAAGATCGTCGAGCGCATCTGAGAAATCGCCGCGTCCAGCTCGTCGATGACGGCTGCGATCCGATCGGCCACTTCGGGGCGATGATCGAGCATCAATACGTTCTGCAACGCCATCCCGCAAGAGAATAGGCGCTGGATCGGTCCGTCGTGAATCTCCCGGGCAATGCGATCGTGCTCAGCCAAGACCGCCTTCGTAACGAGGTGAGAGACCCGTTCGCCTTCCGCCCATCTGTGAGGAAGGGGGGAAGCGGGAGGAAGGCAAGCCGGACCAGCGAGCTCGGTACTCGGTAGCGACCTCGAACGCGAGATCGCGTCCTCCACTGGCGGCAACGCCCAGCCCAGCGTGACCGCCACGCGGGTCACCGGCCCGGTCTGCACAGAGAACCGCTCAGCAGCGTGCTCCGCCAACATGAGACCTGGGTCCTCGGCTGTCTCCCGCAGCAGCTCCTCGGCGTCGCCCGCATCCGTACTGGCGTCATGGACTACGACGAGAAAGCGCGGATCGTTGCCCTCGTCGTCGATACACAGCAGCGCGGAGGGCTCATGAGCGTGCTCGAGCAGGAAGATCCCCGCGCCAGTGACCGCGAGCGCGACAAGGCCCTGCTGAGTTACGCCAACCCCGTATGCGATCGCCAACCGCGTGGCTTGGATTCGCAGCTCGGCCAACGCTGCGTAGTCATGCAACGAGACCGGGATAGTGCGCATGGTCATCGCGGCGTCCGACTCTCACCGAGGAGAAAGGGGAGGCAGGCTGTGAGCATCGTTGATCCTTTGTGGCATCCCTACAATCGGGGACATCACCGGGGTCTCGGGCGACAGCGCTATGGCAGGTTTACACGGTTACTGAACTGAACGCAACGCAGCCAGAGGCCCGCAACCCAACCGCTCAACGCCGGGGAGGCTGGTAGCTGCTATTACGAGTCAACTCAGCCGACGCAGCCATCAGCGTCTCGACGGACACGGTGCGGGTGACGACGCCGAGAGCGACATCTGCCAGCCGCAAATTGTTCGTACGAGCAAAGCCTCTGAGCCATCCGAACGCTGTGTCCATGTCGACGTTGGCCCGTTCAGCTACCGCGCCCTTGGCCTGTTCGATCGCGACCCGGGAGTTCAGGGCGTGCTGCAGCTGCTCGGCGAGATCTGCAGCTCGTTGGGCCGCGCGTGCCTGAAGCAGACCGATCGTGGCGGCGTCGGCGAGCGCCTGGACGAGGTGAATGTCGGGCCCGCTGATCGTCACAGGCGTCTGGCTGAAGATGTTGGCGGCGCCGATCACTTGGTCGCGCAGACGCATCGGCATGGCATGCACCATCTGGAACCCTGCAGCGACCGCTAAGGGAGTGAAGACCGGCCAGCGAGCACCCGTCTGCGCCAGATCGGCGTTGAGCACCGGCTTGCCTCCGCGGTAGCAGTCCCAACATGGACCCTCGCTAGTCTGAATCTCAAACAACTCGATCATGCGCGTCCTCTCGGTCGAGCTCGCCATGACCCTCAGGCGTCCCTCTGTGTCGACGAGGATCAGGCCGACTTCGGAGTGCTCTATGAGCTCCTGGATTCGCTCAGCAAGCATCAACAAGAACTCGACGACGTCGAAGCGCGCGATCAGCGTATCGGCCAGCGTCACGAGAGTGTCGGCCAGCCACTCCTCACGGTCTTCGATCATGACGCTCTCACCTCCGCTCCGTGCCACCGAGGCACAGCCATCTCAACGTGGACTCGAACAACAGTCTGAACCTCTCATAGATCGAAACGCAACATTCGTTCCACAACCCGCTGCGCGATCTCGTCGACCCCCACCGACTCCGTGAATGCCCGGGATCGCAGCGTCGCGAACGCGTCCTGCATCGAGGAGTCCAGCTGCACCGACACCATGCCGGTCGCCTGGTGCACGACGGAGCGGTGCTCCGTAGCTCGCGACAAGGACCATGCGAGCTCCTCCATTGCTACGGCCGACTGCATTGCGAGCACGACGTCGCTCACCATGCCGGCCAGGGCCGTGAGGTCTCGCAGCCTCGAGGCGGAGAGTGGGTAGGGAAGGGACGCGTAGAGGCATAGTACTCCGGTACGGATCGCCCCGACCTGCAGAGGGAACGCGAACGCCGCGCCCACTCCGAGGCCCTGAGCAGCAGGCACGAACTGTGTCCAGCGACCCGCCGTACTGCTGAGATCTTCCACCAGCACGGGACAGGCGTCGGCCTGTGCGTCGATGCCTGGACCCTCCCCGAGCGTCAACTGAAACTCCTCAATTTCAGCCGCACCGTCCGACGCTGCCATCGCCGCCTGCGGATGGCTTTCGGTCCCGAGCACGATCGACGCTCTGAGCGAGCTTACCTCTGCGCACGCATCACACAATTGCTGCAGCGAAGAGGGGGATTGCTGCAGCACAGAGGAAGGCGCCCCCGAGGGCGTCGGGGGTTCCGTCCCTGGGGGGAGGGACGGAATCGCCCTCGGGGGCGAGGCTTGAAGCGTCGTCGGGGCAGCCATCTGCGCTCGCAACGCTCGTTCGAATGATTCAGAAATCACAGCCGATGGTCTTCGCCTCGTCTCGGCCGAGCCAACACGGCTCGATGCTGTTTCACGTGAGCTGTCTCAACGCGCGACCGTCGCTCGACGGGTCCGCGCTCGGGAGTCGGTGCAGTGTCAAATGCGAGTTGACACTGCTGGCCTCGGTCACGGGCCTGGTTCCTACGACGCGCTCGAGAGTGTGTTGGTACCGGTAAGCCCGGTCCGCTGATGCCTGGACTCGCTCGCGCTCGAAGACGAGCGCTCGCTCGGTCGCTCTCCTGAGCTCTTCATCGGTCCTCAGGACCCGGACGCCGGACCGCTGCTGGCGCTCGGGAGCATCAGGCTGACCGCGGACACGGCGGCGGCGGCGGCTCGGAGTCCCTCCTGCTCCTTCAGTACGGCGAACGACGTCCATGATTCCTCCGCTTTCCCGGGCCAAAGCCAAACCATGGCCCGGACCGATGCTTGACCCGATGTGAATGACGATTGCGACGAACGGCCGAGGTCGGTGGCAGCCGCGACCAAAGTGGACCGAGCGCCGACCGAGGGCGCCGTCGGTGCCGCAGCGCTGGACGTGGTCAGCATCGCCCCAACAGCTGCCGCGACGAGCAGGACAATCAAGAGGAGGACGGGCTTAAACGAAGGTGCCAGTCCGGCGACACCGTCATCGCCAGCCGTCGCGATCACTAAGGGATCTTCGGCGGGGTCGATAGCCGACTGCTCACTTACGCTCACCAGACGCTCCCTTGGAACTGCACTGCGTCACCAAGGTCTGGAGCGACGAGATCGGCACGGCACCTAATACGGGACCGTGCAACTACGACAGCGACCTTATCGCCTCGGTCGCCCGGTCGCTCGCGCTGCCAGGCAGTCGCTCGTCAACTAGCGAACATGCACCCCAGAGATGGCGCGGGCGATGATGAGGCGCTGGATCTCGGAGGTCCCCTCGAAGATCGTGTAGATCTTCGAGTCTCGGTGCCATTGCTCGACTGGGTAGTCCCGCACGTAGCCGTAGCCACCGAGGATTTGGATGGCCTGCTCGGTCACCCAGACTGCAGTCTCACCTGCGAAGAGTTTCGACATCGAACCCTCGCCGGACACGTAGGGCTTCCCGTTCATTCCCATCCAGGCCGCCCGTTGGTAGAGCAGTCGTGCGGCGTCGATCCGGGTCTTCATGTCGGCCAGCCTGAAGGCGATGCTCTGGTGCTCGATGATCGCCTTGCCGAAGGTGTGGCGCTCCTTCGCGTAGTCGAGCGAATACTCATAAGCAGCGCGAGCGATGCCGACGGCTTGCGCCGCGACCGTCGGGCGGCTCGCTTCGAAGGTCGCCATGGCAGCCTGCCCCTTGGCGCTCTTTCCTGCGCGCGCGCGTGCGATCCGCTCGTCGATTCGCTCCTTGCCACCAAGGAGGCAGGAGCCGGGGACCTTCACGTCTTCGAGCACGACCTCCGCTGTGTGCGACGCGCGGATGCCCATCTTCTTGAACTTCTGTCCCTGCGAGATGCCAGGGGTCCCAGGGGGCACGACGAAGCTCGCCTGGCCGCGCGAACCGAGATCGGCATCGACGGAAGCGACCACGACGTGTACGTCCGCAATTCCACCGTTGGTGATCCAGGTCTTCGTGCCGTTCAGCGTCCAGGTGTCCGTAGCTTGGGCGTACGTCGCCTTCGTCTTCAGCTGACTGACGTCGGAGCCGGCGTCGGCCTCAGAGACACAGAAAGCGGCAAGCTTGACGTCATCGGCCGTGCCGAAACACTGCGGCGCCCACTCCCCCACCTGCTCCGGCGTGCCGTTGGCGACGATGCCGGCGAGGCCGAGCGTCGAGCCGAAAATAGCGAGAGCGATGCCGGCGTCCCCCCACGAGAGCTCCTCGTTCACTGCCGGGAGCAGCTGGCCTGTCGAGTCGGCAAAGCAGTTCGCCACGAAATCAAACGAGTAGAGACCTATCTCCGCGGCCTCTTTGATGATCGGCCAAGGGGTCTCTTCTCGCTCGTCCCATTCGCGGCCGGCGGGCCGCACGACGTTCTCAGAGAACTCGTGCACCCACTTGATCACTTGGAGCTGATCCTCATTCAGCTCAAGCGAAAATTCACTCATCACTCACCTCAAGATCGTCATTTTGGGGGACATCCCCGAGACAACGGCGCGGCGGGCGGGGCCGCTAGCCGAATGGGCTTGGCCGTACCCACGCGGTGACCGCGCAGTAACCGACGAGCGCAAGATTACAGGTTCCGCTTGCCGCCACGCCAATACCCGCCGGGCGCGCCGACCACTCCGAGCGCACCGCTGACGTCGGGGCCGCGGGCTCTCGCAAGCTGTACCTGCCACACGAAGCGATCCGCACCGGATGAAGGCTCCCGCCAAAATGGGGGCGCTCGATCGATCCCGATGCCCCCGGCAACGGGTTTGATCGATATGGCTTACGTTTCGTAGGTAGCCCTACTAAACGCAGTCGGACAGGGCCGCCCGCCAGGGAAAACAGGTACCGGCGAGCGGGAGCGGTGCTCAGCCAGACCGGACGTTGCCGGCCTGCAGTCCTTTCGGGCCCTCCTGGATGTCGAACTCGACTTCCTGGCCCTCGGTGAGCGTGCGGTATCCCTGCATCTGGATGGAACTGTGGTGGACGAAGACGTCCGCGCCGTCCGACTGCGAGATGAACCCGTAGCCCTTCTCGGCGTTGAACCACTTGACTACTCCGGTCGCCACGGCGGCGATCCCCCCTTGTACTCGGAAACGCTCGGAGAAGCACCAGACCCACCGGACCTGGGCTTCGAGCGCGCAGGCTAGCAGAGGTTGCCAGCATTTTCACAGGGAACCTTCAGCCGTAAAGGCGCGTTCCGCCTTGGGTGTCCTCGACGCGATATCCCATCGCCACGAGCTCGTCGCGGATGCGGTCAGCCGCCGCCCAGTCGCGTGCAGAACGTGCCCGGTCGCGCTCGCCTGCGAGGATGAGCGCACTCTCGGAGATTATCCGTCCTGTGGTGGCACGGATCCCTAGCGCCGCCGCGCACTCGAGAGCTGCTTGGCCGTTGGCAAGGCCGGCAGACACATCGCCTGACGCAAGTGAGGCATTCGCCGCCCTCACCGCCTCGAACACGAGAGCCATCGCCCGCGGCGTGTCGAGGTCGTCGTCCATCCNNGAAAGCGGCCGTCAGAGCCGCCCCGGACGGCGGCACCGGTTCGACGACGCCGCTCTCATCCCGAGAGGCCACCACCTCGTCGATCCGGCGAGCGAGGGAGTCCAGCCGCTCGAGCGCCTGCCCCGCCGCCTCGAGCTGGGCTGGGTTGACCTCCATCGGCGCGCGGTAGTGCGCCTGGAGCACGAGCAACCGGTACGCACGAGGATCGGCGCTATCCAACAGTTCGGCGAGGTCCGTGACGTT
>PLDN01000025.1 GCA_003136185.1 Acidimicrobiaceae bacterium
GTTGCCGGCCTCTTTCGCCGCCGTAGTACCGGTGTTCATGGCGACGCCGACATCGGCCTGCGCGAGTGCCGGGGCGTCATTCGTCCCGTCGCCGGTCATGGCGACGAGCTTGCCGCCCTCCTGCTCAGCCTTGATGAGCGCGAGCTTGTTCTCCGGCGTGGCCTCCGCGAGGAAGTCGTCAACCCCGGCCTCGGATGCGATCGCCGCAGCGGTCAGGGGGTTGTCACCTGTGATCATCACGGTGCGGATCCCCATCGCGCGCATCTCGGCGAAACGCTCTTTGATCCCTTGCTTCACGACGTCCTTGAGCTCGATGACGCCGAGCACGGCGGCGCCGTCGGAGACGACGAGCGGTGTCGAGCCGGCGCGCGAGATCTGCTCGACGATCGGGTCGAGGTCGTCGGGTACGGAGCCGCCGTTCTCGACGACCCAGCGCTTCACCGACTCCGAGGCGCCCTTTCGCACCTGGCGACCGTCAATGTCGAGCCCGGACATCCGGGTTACTGCAGAGAACGGAATGAACGTGTGGGATGTGCCCATATCCCGCTCTCGGATCGCGAAGCGTTCTTTCGCGAGTATCACGATTGAGCGGCCTTCGGGTGTCTCGTCCGCGAGCGAAGCCAGTTGGGCCGCTTCAGCCACGGCCTCCTCGCTCTGACCGCCGACCGGGAAGAAGCCCGACGCCATCCGGTTGCCGAGCGTGATGGTGCCGGTCTTGTCGAGCAGCAGCGTCTGGGTGTCACCTGCCGCCTCGACGGCACGACCGCTCATAGCGAGAACGTTGCGCTGCACTAGCCGGTCCATGCCTGCTATTCCGATGGCGGACAAAAGCGCGCCGATCGTGGTCGGGATGAGGCAGACAAGGAGCGCGATGAGGATGACGACCGATACCGACGCGCCGGCATAGTGACCGAACGGCTGCAGGGTCACGACGACCGGCAGGAAGATAATGGTGAGGGCGGCCAACAAGATGGTCAGAGCGATCTCGTTCGGCGTCTTCTGCCGGTTGGCGCCTTCTACCAGCGCGATCATGCGGTCGAGGAAGGTATGGCCAGGCTCGGCTGAGATGCGAACGACGATGCGGTCCGAGAGGACCTTCGTCCCTCCCGTCACTGCCGAGCGGTCGCCGCCCGACTCACGGATCACCGGCGCGGACTCGCCGGTGATCGCCGACTCGTCGACCGACGCAATGCCTTCGGTGATCTCGCCATCGGAGGGAATGATGTCGTTCGCCTCGCAGACGACGAGGTCGCCCACTTTGAGGGCTGCGGCGGGAACGAGCTCCTCGGAGCCGTCAGCTTTCAACAGGCGCGCCTCGGTCTCCGAGCGCATCTTCCGCAAAGTGTCCGCCTGCGCCTTGCCGCGGCCCTCCGCCACGGCTTCAGCGAAGTTGGCAAAGATGACGGTGAGGAAGAGCCAGATCGTGATGCTCCAGTCGAAGACTCCCGGGTGGGCAATCGACTCGATGAAGGTCACGACCGTGCCGATGAGGACGACGAACATGACTGGGTTCTTCACCTGGACGCGGGGATCGAGTTTCTTGAAAGCGTCCCAAATTGCCGGGAGGAGGATCTCCTTGTCGAACAGGCCACGGTTGGTCGCGACGCCGCGAGCTCCGCCTGCTTCAGTCGGTGCCGGCACTCGGTCAGCTGTCGCAACGTTTCCGATCTGCGTGGTGGGGTTCTCGTTTCCGTCTGTCATTGGGGTGTCGTTCTCGCTGGTCATGAGGGGAACGTCTTTCGAGCGAAGGTGAGCGCTTGGTGAGCGAAGTGGTGCGCGGCGGGTGCCACCACGCCGAGGGAGCTCGGCTTGCCGTAGAACTTGTTGTGGGCGAGCTGCTCGACGATCGGGCCGAGGGCGACTGCCGGGAAGAACGTCAGCGCGCCGACGATGAGGATCACGCCGACGAACAGTCCGACGAACACAGGAGTGTCGGTCCTGAAGGTGCCAGCTCCCTCGGGCGACACACCCTTTGCGGCCAGCACGCCTCCAAGAGCGAGTGCGGGGATCATCTCTGCGAACCGCCCGAAGAACATGGCGATCGACTGGATCACGTTGTAGAAGGCACTGTTGCCGTTGAGCCCCGCGAAGGCGGATCCGTTGTTGTTCGCGGGCGACGTGATCGCGTAGAGGATCTCAGTGAAGCCGTGTGGCCCCCCGTTCAAGGGGCCCGCCCGGCCGGCATGTATCGAGACCGCGATCCCCGCGAGGATGAGCACGAGCATGGGCATCACGAGGACCAGTAGGGCGGCGAGCTTCACCTCCCGTGCCTGGATCTTCTTCCCGAGATACTCCGGGGTTCGGCCGACCATCAATCCGCCTATGAAGACGGCGATGATCGCGAAGGCGAGGATCGTGTACATGCCGGCTCCGGCGCCGCCCGGAGAGACCTCGCCGAGCATCATGCCGGTGAGGAGGGCCATGCCGCCGATCGGGGTGAACGAGTCGTTTGACCCGGTCACCGATCCGGTTGATGTCTGGGTTGAGCCGACGTCGAACAGGGTCGTCTCAGCTACGCCGAACCGCACCTCCTTGCCCTCCATGTTCCCGCTCGGCTGGTAGGTCACGCCTGCGGCGGCAACAGCAGGGTTGCCGCGTGACTCGGCGAACTGGGCAAAAGCGGCCCAAGATACGAACAAGATGGCCATCGTGGCGAGGACGGCGATGCCCTGGCGCACGCTGCCGACCATCTTTCCGAACATGTATGTGCTCGCTGTCGGGATCGAGAGGATGAGGAGAAGCGAGAGCCACTGCGTGAACGCCGTGGGGTTCTCGAACGGGTGAGCGCCGTTGGCGTTCGTGAACCCACCGCCATTGTTACCGAGCTGCTTGATCGGGGTCATTGAGCCCTGCGGACCACGCGGGATGCAGGAGTGGACGCCGTTCAGGACGTTGTGGAAGCAGGCCGGGCCCGCCAGCGTCTCGACCGCGCCTTGTCCGATGTAGATCACGGCAGCTACGGCTGCAATAGGCAGAAGGATGTAGAGGACGCCGCGGACGAGGTCAACCCAGAAGTTTCCGATGGTGGAGGAGTTCTTCCGGTAGAGCCCTCTGATGAGAGCCACCATGACGCACATACCGGCTGCGGCTGAGGCGAACTGCTGACCGACCAGTGCCACCATCTGAGAGAGGTAGGACATGGTGGCCTCGCCGACGTAGTTCTGCCAGTTGGTGTTCGTGACGAACGAGACGGCTGTGTTCCAACTCAACGCTGGCGAGACGGCTCCGAGGTGCTGGGGGTCGAAGGGAAGCGAGCCCTGGAGGCGCTCGAAGCCGTAGACCACGAGGATGGCAAGTCCCGAGTACATGACGAGCGAGACCGCGTACCGTTGCCAGGTCTGCTCGGCTTCAGGGTCGACCCCGAGGACGCGGTAGACGGGCCGCTCCAGCCAACCGAACCAGTGGACGCGGCCTTCGAAGACGGCGGCCATGTAGGAGCCGAGATAGCGCCAAGTGAGTCCGAGCGCCACGACAAGGGCGAGGATGTAGAAGGTGAAAGTCATCAGAACCACTCAGCACGGAACATCGCGACGCCGAGGTAGATGAAGACCGCGATGGCGAGAGCCAACAGGAGACCCTGGACGACGGTCATACCCGCTCCAGAAGCCAAATCATTCCGAGCATGGCGAGCGTCATGCCCAGCGTCCCAATGATTACGAGGAAATCAGCCATGGCGACAGCTTGCGGCGACCCCGCGTCATCAAGATGTCAATTCGGCGGCTGGGGCGTCAACAATTCGTCAACGGCCTGTGCCTCTGTAGTGCGGATTGGAATGTTGACAATAGTTGCCGTGTGCGCTAACTCTTAATCTTATGCCAGACTATTCGCAGCTTGATGAATCGTTGCGTGCCCTCAATGATCCAACACGACGCCGTGTCGTCGAGCTGCTTGGCGCCGGCGCACAGCGAGCGGGGGAGTTGGCCACGTCGGCCGGCGTGACTCCACCGGTCATGAGCCGCCACTTGCGGGTGCTCTTGGCAGCTGGCCTGGTTGACGACGAGCGATCGGTAACCGACGCGCGGGTGCGGTTGTTCTTCTTATGCCGCGAACCGCTCACGGTCGTCGGAAGCTGGATCGAGCGCGTTTTGTCGGAGGCACCATGGGAAGACGACTCGTAGAGAAGGGCGAGGACGTGAGGTGATATGTCAAGATCGTCGTGTGTCGGCGCCGCTCTCAGTCGAACCTGGCTTCGTGGATCGTGTTCGTGAAGCTTTCGACCGGGCTGACTACTCAGCCTCCGGATTGCAGGAGCTGATCGGCGGATACGCGT
Organism: Acidimicrobiaceae bacterium; assembly: GCA_003136185.1. Taxonomy (GTDB): domain Bacteria; phylum Actinomycetota; class Acidimicrobiia; order Acidimicrobiales; family Bog-793; genus Palsa-601. Next base: position 4,271 of record PLDN01000025.1, read on the forward strand.
TGGGCCCAATCGACGAGGAGGCTCGCATGGCGATTCTCCGGCGTACGACGGGGGGTTCTCCCTTAGAAGCCCTGGTCCGGCTCTTTCTCGCCGAGGAGCCGGTCGACGAGAAGATAGCCAGAGTGGCGCTCGCGCCTTTGACGCCGGCGCAGTGGGCCGACGGAGGTCTCGTCGAGACGGACGGGGAACGCGTGCGCGGGAGCGTGAGGCTTCGCTCCTTCGAGCGGGCGGCGGGTGGCCGCGCGATCATGGCGAGCGATTCGTGGGGCACGAAGGAACAGGCGCCGGATCACGTGCTCGGTATCGGCTCTGCCTCGCTCGGGCTCTCGCACATCACGATCCGGCGGCCGGTGAGCCGGACTCTCGATCTCGGAACCGGTGGTGGAGTGCAGGCGATGGATGCCGCCCTTCACTCGGAAAGCGTCGTCGCCACCGATCGGAACCCGCGTGCGGTGAACTTCGCCCGATTCAACTTGGCGCTCAACAATGTGCCCAACGTCGAGGTGCGGCAGGGCGACCTTTTTGAGCCCGTCGGTGGCGACCTGTTCGGCTTGATCGTCTCGAACCCGCCGTTCGTCATCTCGCCGGAGTCGGCGTTGCTCTATCGGGACAACCCGATGGAAGGAGATGAGTTCTGCCAGCTCCTCGTTCGAACGGCAGCCCAGCACTTGACCGAGGGCGGTTGGTGCCAGCTCCTTGCCAACTGGGCTCATGTGAAGGGAATGGACTGGAAGCAGCGAGTGGGGCCGTGGTTCGAGGGGACTGAGTGCGACGCCTGGATCATCCAGAGCCAAGTCGAGGATGTCGAGCAGTATGCCCTCAACTGGATACGGCACTCCGCCCCCTCTGCTGAACAGGCGAGTCAGGAGTTCAATGCCTGGCTGGACTACTACGAAGGTGCTCGAATCGAAGCGGTAGGCCTCGGCATGATCACGATGCGGAGACGAAGTGGGGGAGCGGCGTGGGTGCGCTTTGACGATCTAAAGCAGCCGCTCGACACGCGATGTGGAGAAGCCATCGCGACCGGCTTCGAGCTCGAGGACTGGATTCGGGCACACCCAGACGATGCCGGCCTCCTTGCGAGTCGACTCGCCGCTTCGCCGGATGCCGAACTGCAGCAGCGGAGCTCGACCGGACCGAACGGATGGAGCGTCGACCGTCAGGAGCTGAGGCTGGTCCGCGGGCTCCGCTTCACCGGGACTGTTGACTGGACGACGGCAAACATCGTTGCGGCGTGCGACGGTACGCGAACCGTCGGTGAGCTGTTCGGCGATCTTGCCGCAAAACTCGGCGTGGAGCGTTCAGTGATCGCAACCGAAGGATGCCCGATCGTGCGGCGACTGATCCAGCAGGGCTTCCTTTTGCCGGCGGGCGCTTAGCCCGTCTTGCTTAGTATGGGGAAGTTCACGGAATGGCTTCCCGCTGCGAAGTCACACTTCTGGAAGGTAAACGAGACCGACTCTCGAGGCGCTTCATCCCCGGCTCCGCCCGAGGCGTAGCTGTCGATCTTGATGTTGTCGAAGGTCATCGAGATCACACTCTGGGGCCCGACTCCTCCGACGAGCGTAAGCTCTCCCGTCTTAATCGCAGCGCCGTTCAGAAGGTTGACCACGAGCTGCGGGGAGTGTCCGGCGACGTCGGCCGTGAAGACGAAGTTCTGGACGGTCGCCGGTGCACCGAGCTGGGCCGCGGCGCTAATACCCCACGAATACGACAAGATCTCTATGTCGTTCTTGTGATTCTTGGCCGTCGCATCACCCTGGATCCCGTCCAGTTTGAGGTAAGCATCGAATGCCATGCGGGCTCCCTTTTTGGGTCGTCAACGACATGCTAGTGACGCGTCGATGCCAGGTCTAGTGGCACTTGCTATCCTGGCGCCAATGAAGGCTTCGTACGGGCCAGTCATTTCACGCCGTCAGTTTCTCGCGGGCAGCGCTGCCGCCGGAACCTTCCTGGCCGTTCGGCCGCGATTCCTCGGCGCCGGGGACAGTCGCACACGATCAACGTCTGTCGTCCCTCGCTCCGCAGATCGGTCGGACCAGGAGGTCCGCGCGCTCCGCGGGGAGTTCGCCGACGATTTCGACGGCGAACTAGCCGGGCAGGCGCTGCGATACTGGGAGGCCTTGGGCGGCGTGACGGTTCTCGGCCGGACCCGGCACGGAGACCAACGGTCCACGGCCGCGCTCGACAACGCTGATTTCGTTCGCGGGCACGGGATGGTGGTTGCGCTCGACGGAGTCGGCTTCGGTAACCAGATCCCTGGTCGCATCCGAACCGTGGAGACCTTCCGACTTCTTGCGGGAGTGCCGTACGTGTTCGAGTTTGAGGCCGCTGGCAGTCATCGCGCACAACTGACTGGCGGACCGCGGCATTCTGTAGTCGCCAGCGTGCCCGGCGCAGGCGCGACAGTTCGTGAGTCGCTTCTGACTACTGCAGAGTTCCATCCCGTCGTTCTCCGCTTCACACCGCGAGCCACGGTAACAAGCAGAGTGGAGATCGCCTCGGCTGATGCGGCTGGACGCGGCGGCGTCATAGTCGACAACGTCCGTTTGCACGCGGCCTGAGCCTGAGGGCGCCTCTTTTCGTAGTGTGACGAAAATACCCAAGAGCGACACATGCCGGTGGTGCGGTCGTGCAGTTCTCCCGACCTCCGGAAGAGGCCGCCCGAGGCAGTACTGCCGGAACGCCTGTCGCCAGCGGGCTTACGAGCTCAGGCGACGCCAAGCCGCCGGCACGCTGAGGGCCGGAGAGATGCCGATCTCAGTCGACCTTTGGAGATCGCTTCAAGACAGGCTCTACCAGCTGACCGCCTCTCTGGAAGACGTCGACCAGGATCTAGCGGGCCCGGCATCTACGAGCGCGTACCGGGAAGCGTTCCAGCACCTCTACGCGGCAGCGAACCAACTCAGGGATGCCGAGATCGAGCCGAGCCGCTGAAGCAACGCTGACTACAACCGGATCACGGGTTCTGTCTCAAGCGCCGATAATGTCCGTTATGTCGCATTATGGGTCAGAGTGTCGGATCGTGCGACCCGGCGATCCTCCCCCTGTTGAGAGTTGCACCCGTGTGGTACCGTGCGACAGCTTTACCACCGGTACACGTTTCCGGGCCAGATGGTCGGTGCGGAGTTGGTGCTCCAAAGTTTGCAGGAGCCCACTGGTGGAACTCATCCAATGGGTTCTGACCGGAGGTCTGACGTGGACGTTGGCAGGTTTTATCTAGACGTGTTGCACGCCCTGGGCGAGCACGCCGAGAGGGTCGGCACGGCCTCGGGGCCCGTGGATCACCCGTGTAACAACACGAGTGGGGCAATCTCGAACGCTCAACGCGGGCCTTGGTGGCTTTGGGTCCTAAGGCCCTATAGATCGACACGGCAGCGGCGTAGCGTCTTGTTCCGTGAAGCCCAAGGACCCACGCAACGTGCACTTCGGATCCTCGAATGGGTAGGTCTCGGCTAGGCCCGTTTGTCGGGTGCGCCGCAGTCGTCCCAGCGGCTGCCAGCCTCGCGATGCCGAGTGCCAGTGGAAGCACGGCAACGAACGTGGTCCCCTCCGCGGCTTCGCCGTTGTCGTGGTCGGCGCCGGCGCTGGTCGACCATCTGCCACCGTTCGGTGGCTCGGCCGCCTACAGCGGGGTGTCCTGCCCGACTGCCTCGTTCTGCGCCACCGTCGGTTCGGACGACGACGGCTACGGCGACATCGCGACCTCGACCGACCCGGCCGGCGGCGCGGGTACCTGGAACGTCGTCGCCGGGATCGACTACAGCAGCCTGCCGTTCGATGTCTCCTGTCCGTCGGCGTCGTTGTGCGTTGCCATCGATCGCGCCGGAGACGTCCTCACGTCCACCGACCCGACCGGCGGCGTCCGCGCCTGGACGATCACGTCCATCGACGGTAGCTTTCCCGGTCTCGAAGGCGTCTCCTGCCCGTCGACATCTCTGTGCGTTGCCGTCGACGGGGCAGGAACCGTCAATGGATCTGCCGGAGACGTCCTCACCTCGACCAACCCGACTGGCGGCGTCGGCGCCTGGACGATCACGTCCATCGACAGTCACTATCTCGACAGCATCTCCTGCCCGACGGCGTCACTGTGCGTTGCCGTCGACAGCGCGGGCGACATCCTCACCTCGACGAACCCGACTGGCGGCGTCGGCGCGTGGACCGCTGCCCATGTCGATGGCACCCACAACCTCCTGACCGTCTCCTGTCCGTCTGTCTCGCTGTGCGTCGCCGCCGATGACTCCGGCAACGTGATCACCTCGACCAACCCGACCGGCGGCGCCGGCGCGTGGACCACAAGCAATGTCGCTGTCCCCTACTGGTACTCGGCCAGCATCTCGTGCCCGTCTGTGTCGCTGTGCGTCCTCGGCGACAGCGCGGGCGACATCCTCACCTCGACCAACCCGACTGGCGGCGCCGCTGCTTGGGTCGCCGCCGATGTCTCGCTGTCCTCGGTCTCCTGCCCGTCGGCGTCGCTGTGCGTCGCGAGTTCCGGCAGCGGCAATATCGCCACGTCGACGAATCCGACGGGTGGCACCGGCGCCTGGACCTTCTTCCACCTCGGCTCCGGCGTCAGCGCGCTCGCCGGCATTTCGTGTCCATCGCCCTCGCTGTGCGTCGCTGTCGACGACGCCGGCAACGTGCTCACGTCCACCGACCCACCCAGCGGCTCTTGGAGCTTCGCCCACGTCGACGGCGATGCCCTCAGCCCGAACGCCTTCGAGGCCGTGTCCTGTCCGACGGCGTCGCTGTGCGTCGCCGTCGATGACGCCGGAAGCGTGGTCACCTCGACCAACCCGACTGGCGGCGCTGGTACGTGGACCGCTGCCGATGTCGATGGCGCCCACAGCCTCTGGTCCGTCTCCTGCCCGTCCGCGTCGCTGTGCGTCGCCGGCGATGGCGTCGGCGACGTGGTCACCTCGACCAACCCGACTGGCGGCGCCGGCGCCTGGACCGTGACGCACGTCGACAACGCCACTGTCGGCTTGAATTATCTGTCCGGCATCTCGTGCCCGTCGACGTCTTTGTGCGTCGCCGTTGACGGGGCTGGCAACTTTCTCACCTCGACCAACCCGACGGGCGGCGGCGGTGCCTGGGCACACGTCGCTGTTGTCGGCGATGGCCTGCTCGCCGTCTCGTGCCCGTCGACGTCGCTGTGCGTCGCTGTCGGTTTGGCGGGCACCCTCGTCACCTCGACCAACCCGACTGGCGGCGGCGCGTCGACCACGGTCGACGCGGGCAACGAGCTCTCCGCCGTCTCCTGCCCGTCGTCGTCGCTGTGCGTCGCCGGAGACGCTGGCGGCGCGGTCGTCACCTCGACCAACCCGACCGGCGGGCCCACCGCGTGGACCCCCACCACGGTCGACGCGGGCAACGAGCTCTCCGCCGTCTCCTGCCCCTCGGCGTCGCTGTGCGTCGCGGGAGACGTCATCGGAGACGCGGTTGTCGGGACGCTCGTCCAATACCTGCTGACCGTCACCAAGGCCGGTTCCGGCTCCGGGACCGTGACCTCGGTCGACGACCAGGTCAACTGCGGGACTATCTGCTCGCACGCCTACGACGACGGCACACCCGTCACTCTGAACGCGACCGCCGCGTCCGGCTCGACCTTCACCGGATGGTCAGGCGCGGGCTGCACAGGGACCGGCACCTGCCAGTTGACGATGAGTACCGCGCGGAGCGTCACCGCCACCTTCGCCGCCCTCGCACCGACCAACGTCACCCGACCGGCCATCACCGGCACGGCCCGACTGGGCAAGACGCTCACCTGCTCGAACGGCACCTGGAAGTGGTCGCCGACCGGCTACACCCGCCACTGGTACCGCAACGGCACAGCGATCAGCGGCGCGACCACGAGCACGCACACGGTTGTCAACGCCGACCTGCAACGCAAGCTGACCTGCGCAGTCATCGCCACCAACGCCGGAGGCTCGAGCGCACCGGCGATGAGCGCCGCGGTTACGGTGCAGGCGACCACGGTAGTCACCGAACGGGAGACCACCAAGGCCGGCGTCGTACGCTCCTGCGGCGGATCCACCAGCAGCGCGTGCCGTGACGCCAAAGGCGCGACCGTCTACTTCGCCGGCAAGGCGACCCCGGTCCCCATCCCGGCCGCTACGCGCAGCGTGACCGTGCGCTTCTACTACCGCTCCAACGGGGCATGGCAGCTCAAGGCGACCACAACCGTCCATGCCGCCAGTTCAGGCGGGGCATGGCACCTCGCAAAGACTGGCGTCACCTCCCTCAAGGGCGTCTGGCGGGTCAGGACCACCGCCCCCAGCACCAGAACGCTCACCACCGGTGTCAGCGCGTACCGCTACTACCAGGTCTTCTAGCGGGGGCGAGCCGGGGTTCGCCATATGGCTCGGTCGAGCTGCGGTCGGCGTGTCCCCGCCGGCCGGTGGTGAGCCCGGCCCCCGATAGCCGAAGCCGACTATCTCCTGATGGTGCGGCTCTACCACCTCGAGCCGCCGACCTCGCCTGCGGCGTAACCGAGCCATCCTCGCGAACCACAACATGAGGGCCGGGCACCCGACTGATGGAGACGCATATTCCTCTGGTGCGTATTCCCCCTGAGATCCGGTTGGGTGGGGCACATTCCGGCTCACCGACGATCCCGGTGCTCGATTCTTCGAACTCCGCCACGACCCCGCGGTCGAGGCGAGGCGGCTCCAACGCAGGATTGAGGATCTCGGGTTCAAGGTCAGCGTCGCACCAACCGCCGCATAGTCCAGTCCCCAACACACGTCGTGCGCGCTCCCGGCCCGCGCCTCCTCGCGCGCCTATCGGCGCGACGGCACAACATGCATTTCACCCCAGCCCGTTAGGTCGCATTACGGGTCCAGGTGTGACACCAGCATCTCGCACGGCGGCATCGGGCGACAAGGCAGCGGTGGCGCGGTCTCGCAATCGCTCGAGGCGTCGCCGTAGAGACTGAAGCTGCGCCCGCTGTGAGCGTGGAGGAGCGCCGATTGGGAGCACTGNNCCTCCCCTCCCCTCCCCTCCCCCCGTCCCGTTGCGCAGTCGCTCTGCTGGCTGGGATGGGCCGGCACCGATGGGACCTTTGGCCCTGTTACCCCTGCAGGGCCAAGCGCAGAGTGAGGAGATGACCATTTCCCACGAACCGCTCCCGATGCACTCGTATCGCATGTCCCGTCGCGGGCTGTCCCATGCCCTCTCGGCACTCAGCCGAGGGGCGGCGGTCATCGCCCTTGCATTCACGACGACGCTGCTGACCGGCGCGGTGACACCCGCGTCGGCTCAGGGGCCCCCCGGTTACTACCTCGTCGGAGCCAAGGGCAACGTGTACAACTTCGGCTCGGCAGTCTCGAAAGGGTCCGAGGCCGGCAAGACGCTTCCCGCGCCGATCGTGGGCATGGCTACCACCGACGGCGGCTACTACCTCGTCGGGGCGAAGGGCAACGTCTACAACTTCGGCGAGAGGTGGCACGGATCCGCGGCCGGCAAGACGCTCCCTGCGCCCATCGTCGGCATCGAAGTCCGATCCTGCGCCGACGGCTACTACCTCGCCGGCGCCAAGGGAAACGTCTACAACTTCGGGGACGACCCCTTAGAAGGGTCCGAGGCAGGCAAGACGCTCCCAGCTCCTATCGTCGGCATCTCGGGCTAAGCAGCATTCGGGGATCGGCCACTCCTCGAGCCGATGCGGCGCGACCGGGCGGATGAGCCGCACGGGCCTTGCATCGCGAGACGCACCATCGAGCACACGCTGGGTAAGTGGTGAA